>NZ_JBQLZM010000036.1:0-5657 GCF_052168275.1 Parasphingopyxis sp.
CCTCCCGGCCTCCCAACAGGGTACACTCAATGGGAGGCCGGGAGGGGGTGCGGGCCGGTGCGGCGACGTTGCGCCAGCAACGTTCTGACAGACAAATCCGGTGCGGCGACTCTGTCCGTCATTGCTTAGCTACGCTCGCAATGACGGGAAGGCGGGCCCCAGCCCTCAATCGAAATCGGCGGTCGCGACGCCTTCCGCGTTATAGACCGGGCCTTCCTTGTCGACGCGATATTTGCGGCTCACCGCGTTGACGATATCGAAGCTGCCCATATGGCCGAGCATGCCGAGATAGTGCGGCCCGGCGAGATGCGATGCGAGCGCCGCCTCGCTCTCCCATTCCTCGAAAACCTGGACGCGCGCCGGATCGTTGAGATCGGCGGTCCAGGCATAGGCGATGCAGCCGTCCTGGCTCAGCGCCCCGTCGATAAAGGGCTGGGCCGTCCTGAGCGCTTCGTCGCGCTTCTCCGGCGGCAGGTCCACCATGGCCGATACGACGACTTTCATATTCCCCTCCTGTCCATGTCTCTATTCGGGCCGATGTTCGGCGATCACGCGGAAATTGCGCTTGGCGTAGAGCCAGCGCCCGTCCCGCTTGACGAACGCGTCCTCGTACAGCCCGCCCGCGATGCGGGACCGGCCCTTTTCGACCAGTATCTCGTGCGTCTGGCAGCGTCCCGTCGCGCGGTCGCCGTCGATCTCGATCGCGGCGGGCACCGCGATGAAGCTGACCGCGTCGAATCCCGCCATCGCGCCGGTCCACAGTTCGACGATCGCCGGCTTGCCCTCGATCGTCATCCCCATGAATTCCCAGACCGCGTCCTCGGCCCAGCAATCGCCCCAGTCGCCGGCGTCGATGCGGCAGACGGCGTCGGAATAGCGGTCGTGCAGCTCGCGGATCGCCAGCCGGTCTTCAACGGGTCCCGTGAACATGCGCGCCTCCCTCGTGGACGGGAATAAAGCGCATAACCGCGCCGGGCGCGACTGTCAGTTGTGCGAGGCCGGGCTGGCCATAATGCCAGTTCCGCCGCCCGGCCCGATGCCATAGTCAGGACCGGTAAACGGGAGGGACGGATGACACGATTGGCAGGCAAGACGGCGGTAATCCTGGGGGCGGCGTCGCGCGGCAATATCGCGCAGACCATCGCGCAGCGCTTTGCGGACGAGGGCGCCAAAGTGCTCGTCTCGGGCCGGCACGAGGAACCGCTGGCCGAATTCGCCGGGACGATCGGCGGCGAATGGGCGCTGTGCGACATCACGAAGCGCGACGCGGTGTTCGCGCTCGCCAAGGCCGCGCGCGACAAGCTCGGATCGGTCGATATCGCGGTCAACGCGACCGGCTGGGGCCTGTTGAAGCCGCTGCTCGACGTCACCGAGGAGGAGCTCGACCGGATCGTCGACCTGCAGTTCAAGGGCGTCCATCATTTCCTCCAGGCCTTCGTGACCCAGATGATGGAGAACGAGCCGAGCGGCGGCTCGATCATCCAGATCTCCTCGGCGACGACGCGGGCGCTGCTCAACGACCATGCCGCCTATATCGGCACGAAGACGGGTTCGGAGGCGCTGATCCGCTGCGTCGCCAACGATTTCGGGAAATACGGGATCAGGGCCAACACGATCTCGCCGGCCTTTACCGAAAGCCCGATGACCGAGGGCGCCTTCGCGACGCCGGGAATGGTCGACGCGTTCCTGCCGCAATATCCGCTCGGCCGGCTCAACACCGCCGAGGATGTCGCCAATGCCGCGCTGTGGCTGGCGAGCGACGAAGCCTTCCTGACCGGGCAGAACATCCAGCCCAATGGCGGGCTCACGCTGCGGCGCAATCCGCTCGCCGACGAGATCGGCGCCGCGGTCGCCGCCGCGATGGAACGGCAGGACTAGCCGGTCAGGCGGGCTGGGTTTCCGGCTCCGCCGAACCGGTATCGTCCTTCTTCAGATAGCGCTTGATCCGGGCGGTGGCGCGGTGCTGGAGCATCGCGAGCGCCGGGATCAGCAGCATCAGCAGCACGGTCCCGAACAATACGCCGAAGCCGAGGCTCGCCGACATCGGGATCAGGAACTGCGCCTGCAGGCTGGTCTCGAAGGTGATCGGGGCGACGCCGAGAAAGGTCGTCAGCGAGGTCAGCACGATCGGGCGGAAGCGCGATTTGGCGCTGTCGATGATCGCCGTCTTGATGTCCGCGCCCTCTTCGAGCCGTTCGTTGATGAAATCGATGAGGATCAGCGATCCGTTCACGATCACCCCCGACAGCCCGATCAGCCCGAACATGCTCAGGATGCCGACCGGCAGGCCGAGGATCAGATGGCCGATCAGCGCGCCGATGATGCCGAACGGGATCGCGGCGATGATGATCAGCGGCTGGACATAGGAGCGGAACGGCACCGCGAGCAGGATGTAGATCAGCAGCAGCGCGACGAGAAAGGCGGTGCCGAGATCGCCGAAACTGTCTTCCTGCTCGGCCTGTTCGCCGCCGAAATCGAAGAGCAGCAGCGGATGGTCCTGCTGCATCGCGGGCAGCACCTCTTCCTCGAGCTGGCGGCTGATCTCCTGGCCGGTGATGACCGTCGTGTCGACATTGGCGCTCACCGTCACGACGCGCCGCCCGTCCTGCCGCCGGATCACCGAGGGCGATTCGCCGAAGGAGACGTCGGCGATCTCGCTCAGCGCGACCTCGCCGCCCGGCACGCGCACCCGGAACCGTTCGACGTCGACGATCGAATTGCGCTCCTCCTCGGGGAGGCGAATATAGACGCGCACATCCTCGCGCCCGCGCTGGACGCGCACCGCCTCGTCGCCGAAAAAGGCCGCGCGGACCTGGCCGGCGACGTCCTGCAGGGTCACGCCCAGGGTCCGCGCGGCGGGCTTGAGCCGCAGCTGGATCTCCTCGAGCCCGGCGTCCTGGTCGGTCTCGATATCGAACACGCCCTGGAAGCGGGCGAGATCGCGCATCAGATCCTCGGAAATCCGGGTCAGCGTGGCCGTATCGGGGTGCGACAGTTCGACGCTGACCGGCGCGCCGGCCGAGAACAGGTCGGAGGCGAAGACCAGCGAGCGCGCTTCGGCGACCGGGCCGACGGCATCGCGCCACGCATCCTCGAACGCGGCCGCCGAGACGTCGCGCTCGTCGCCGGGCAGCAGGCTGAACTGCACCGCGGCGAGATTCGCGCCGGTCGAGCTGCGGTCGCCTTCGGGTCCGCCGCCGGCGGTCGTCTGGCCGATCGTCGTGTAGATGCCGCGGACCAGGTCGGGCGCATCCTCGTCCCGTCCCGCCTCGATCCCGGCCATCGCCTCGCGGCCGCGCCGTTCGATGAAGCGGGCGATTTCCTCGGTGCGCTCGACCGGTGTGCCGGCCGGCATTTCCAGCGTCGCGCGGACGATATCGCCTTCGACATCGGGGAAGAACTGGACCTTCAATATTCCGGCGGGCACGAGCGCCATGAAGAGGATGACGAGCGCGATCGCGCCGGCGAGGACGATCGACGGGGCGTTCACCGCGAAGGTCAGCGCCTTTTCCAGCGGGCCGTTGACGAACCACTGGAAGCGCGCGTCGACCGCCTTCTGCACCCGGTCGAAAAACTGGGTGACGCGCGATTTCGATTCGTGATCGGGCGGCGGCAGATGGCTGAGATGGTTGGGCAGGACGAGCAGGCTCTCGACCAGCGACAGCGCGAGCACGGTGACGATGACGAGCGGGATATCGAACAGCAGCTTGCCGAACACGCCGCCGATCGCGAAGAGCGGGGAGAAGGCGGCGGCCGTCGTCAGCACCGCGAAGATGACGGGCTTGGTCACCCGCCGCGAGCCGATGATCGAGGCCGACAGGCCGCGGCGGCCGCGCTCGCGCTCGGCATAGATATTCTCCCCGACCACGATCGCATCGTCGACGACGAGGCCGAGCGCGAGGATGAAGCCGAACAGCGAGAACATGTTGATGCTCGACCCCAGCGTGTCGAGCACCGCGATGGCGCCGACGAAGGTGACGGCGATGCCGAAGGCGACCCAGACGGCGAGCCGGATGTTGAGGAACAGGGTCAAAGCGACGAGGACGAGGATCAGGCCGATCGCGGCGTTCTTGACGAGCAGGCTCAGCCGGTCCTCGAACACTTCGGAATCGTCGTTCCATATCGCGTAGGAGATATTCTCGGGCAGCGTCGGCGCGAAATCCTCCTCCAGATAGCGTTCGACCTGTTCGGCGATGTCGAGCACGCGCTCGTCGCTGGTCCGGAACACTTCGACAAAGGCGACCGGCGTGCCGTTGTAGAAGGCGCTCAGATCGTTGTCCTCGAACGCGTCGACGACGGTCGCGACGTCGCCCAGCCGGATGGTCGTGCCGTCCGAACGGCCGATCAGCACGATCTCCTCGAAATCCTGCTGGCCGTAATTCTGGCCGATCGTGCGGATGCGGACCTCCTCGGACGCGGTGTCGATCGACCCGGCCGGGCTGTCGAGGCTCGAGGCGGCGACGGTGCGCGCGATATCGGTGAGCGACAGGCCGTAGGCGCGCAGCGTGTCCTGCGGCACCTCGATCGACACCTCATAGTCGCGCACGCTGCCGGTCTCGACATAGGAGACCTCGCTGAGCGCGGCGAGCTGGTCCTCGAGCTGATAGGCAAGGCGCTTGAGCGCGCTTTCGCTGACATCGCCGTAGAGCGCGATCTGCATCACGCTCTGCCGGGTCGTCAGTTCGCGGACGTCCGGTTCCTCGGCATCGGCCGGGAAGGTCTGGATCTGGTCGACCTCGCTCTTGATGTCGTCGAGCGCGCGGGCGATGTCGGTGCCGAGTTCGAGCTCGACCGAAACGCTGCCCAGCCCCTCGGACGCCGTCGAGCGGACCTCCTTGACGCCCTCGACGCTCTCGACCGCCTCCTCGATTTTCTGGACGACCGATTCCTCGACTTCCTCGGGCGTCGCGCCGGGATAGATGACGCTGACCTGCACCGTGTCGAGGCTGCTCTCGGGGAACACCTCCTGGACGATCGTGCCGTAGGAGATCAGCCCCGCGACCAGCAGGAAGACGGCGAGCAGATTGGCCGCGACGCCGTTGCGCGCCATATAGCCAACCATGCCGCCGCCCCGGCTCGGGTCGAACTGGCCGGACCCGGGAGGCGGGTCGGCGCTCACTCGGCTTCGCCTTCGCTTTCCGCCGTCCCGGAGTCCGCTTCATCGTCCGCCGTGCGCACCCGCATCCCGTCGGTCGCGACGCCGATATCGCCGATAATGACCTGCGGATCGCGGCCGAGCGGATCCGCGCGGACGAAGACCTCGGTATCGGTCCGCTGGAGCACCTCGACCGGAACGATGGCGAGCCGCCCCTCGCGTACGAGCCAGAGCCGGTTGCCCGGCCGCAGCGCGGCGATCGGCACCGCGGCGTAGCGGGAGAGCGCCAGCCCGTCGATCGCGACCTGGACGAAACTGCCGACCAGCAGCGGCGGCCCGGTCGCCGCCCGGGCATTCTCCGCGCCGGCTTCGCCATCGGCCTGTTCGGCCGCGAGCTGGCCGGGCTGCATCGGATTGGGCACCCGCAGGAAGACGTCGATCGTCCGCGTCTCGGGATTGAGCACCGGGTCGGCGCGGTCGACAAAGGCCTGCCAGCGATAGCGCTGCCCGCCATAATCGGCATAGACGGAGGCCTCGATCCGCCGCCTGTCCTGTCGCCAGA
>NZ_JBQLZM010000037.1:0-63023 GCF_052168275.1 Parasphingopyxis sp.
AGAGCCGGACGTCCCCGTTGATATGGCAGGATACGAGATCGTCCCGCGAGAACGCCATGTCATCCAGCTTTCGCTCGGCATCCGCCTCGCTCGGCTCGACGAATATCCGCGTGGCGCGGACGACGGCGCCCGGCCAATTCTCCATCCACGCGACCAGCCTTTGCTGGCCTGCCCGCTCATCGGGCCCGATAATCGCCGTAATCGTCGACGCCTCCGTATGCTGCTCCCAGATGAACTGCGAGCCCGAATCGGTCGACGATGTCACGTGCCGCGATTCGGCGTCGACCGCGAACTCCATGCCGTCGGGCGCGGACCGCAGCATGCGATCTTCCTGCTGCCGCTGGTCTCCGCTGATCACCCAGACCATCTGAACGATTTCGCAGGGCGCCGGCACGGCCGCAAACCGACGCATATGCATTTCGCGGACGAGGCCGCGCCGGAGCGGATGTTCGGCAAAGGTCATTTCCGACCGATATCATATTGCGACGATAATGGGTGACAATCCTCGGTCGGGCGCGGGCCGACCCGGCGACGAATACCGGCCTGCCGCATGGACGGACCACCGCCGCTTCGCCGAACCGGCACGACGGAACCGTGCGGGCCTGTCTGTTCGAAAAAATGGTGCCCGGGGACAGAATCGAACTGCCGACACTGCGATTTTCAGTCGCATGCTCTACCAACTGAGCTACCCGGGCATCGCCGCCGGTCGGGCGGGAAACGCGCCTATAGGCTGGGTCAGCTATCGCTGTCCAGCCCGTTTGTGCGGCGCGCCAGAAGTTCGGGATCGGCCGGCGGGCCGGGGACGCGATAGCCGTCGCCCAGCCATTGCAGCAGATCGCGATTGCGGCATCCGTCGCTGCAAAAGGGTCTGTGCTCGGCGCTCGGCTTCGCGCCGCAGACGGGACAGGATTTGGATCGGTTGGTGCCGGGCATGACGGATTCCATATGGGGTAGCCCCGCCGGCTGGCAAGAAGGGATTTGCCTGCCGGACCGGACCGGCGGCCGGGCCCGATGGATCACAGCAGCGCGAGACTGTCGAGATCGAGGATCTGCCGCGCCGGGCGCTCGGCCATCACCGCGAACATCTCGTCGCCGCGCTCGGTGCGCTGGACGTTCATCGACGCGAAGATCGCCATGACGAAGCCGGAAAAGGCGCCGAGGCGATAGCCTTCACGGCATTGTCGCGGATCGGCGGGCGCGCCGAGCGCCTGGAGCTGCGCGACATAATCGTCGACGAGCCGTTCTTCCTCCGCCGCCCGCCGCGCCGGATCGGCGATGCTGGTCCCGATCAGATAGGCGATGTCGACGGGCCCCAGGCCGATGCCGACCGTCTGCCAGTCGACCACCGTCACCGCGCCGGTTTCGGGGTGGAACAGCAGATTGTCGATGCGGAAATCGCCATGCGTCACGGTCCGGGCGTCGGGGCCCCGGTCGAGATAATCGTCGAGCCGGGCGATGAACGCATCGCCCATCTCGAAGATCTCGGCGCCGAGCCGTCCCCGGTAGCGATCCTTGAAGCCCTGGTAGAGGCCGGGCAGCAGGGCCCGGACGAGATGCTTGTTTCCCGTACCGAACCGAAACCAGGCATGGTCGTCGAGCCGCGGCGAGTTCCAGAGCGGGGCGTGCAGCTTGGCCGCTTCCGCGATGGCGGCTTCGATCATCGGAATATCGGCGCCCCGGAGCTGGTCGCCTTGCCGCGCGGGCGCCATGTCGCCGAGCAGCAGCGCGAAATCGATCTCGTTTTCGGCGATTTCGGCATGATAGCAGGGCGGGCAGGCGACCGGGAGTTCGTCGGCGAGATCCTGGTACCAGCTGATTTCCAGCGTGTAATTGTGCACGGTCTTGGCGATCTGCCGACTGTCGGCATTGGCGCTCGGGCATTTGGCGACGATCCGATCGGGCCCGTCATGCCCGTCCCAGTCGAGCGTCAGCCGGAAACTGTCGCACATCTGTCCGGTGCCGATGGTTTTTGCGGTAAAGCCCTTGAGCGCGCCGGCCGGCGCGCCGAGCTTGTCCTCCAGCCAGGCGTTGGTGAACTGTTCGGGGCGGGTCGGTATCGCGTTCATTTCAGCCCGCCGGGTCCAGCAGGCCGCTGAAGCCGCTCGGCGCGTGCGGGCCGATCAGCAGCTGTTCGAGAACGCCATGGCCGCGATGCTCTTCTCCGGCCAGCGTCAGCGTCGCGCGGGCGAAGGCCTGGATGTGCCAGTGCAGCTGCTGATGCGGATCGGCGTCGGCCGCCGCGATCGTGTCATAGGCCGTTTCGGGCCCGCCATGATCCATGCCGTGGCCCCAGACCGGGTGGGTATAGCCCAGCCCGGACATGTGGAAGTCCGGGCCGACCGGCTCTATCCGGAGCGTCGCCTCGCCATCGGGCGTCAGCGAAACAAGCAGCGATTCGACGCGCCGCGTCTCGCCCGCATAGCGGACCTCGTACCGGATATGGTCGTAATCCGTCGCGCCGCTCTCCAAGGCGTCGACCACCGCCCGGCGGTTCCACCCGGCGCCCTCGGCATCGTCATTCGTATGGAAGAAGGTCGCGTGGCCGGGAAAGTTGAGCGGCGCCCAGAGCCAGTAGAATTGCGGCAGCGAACCCGCGGGCGGCGGCTGGGATTCCGGCGCGCCGACGGGGCGGATGCCCCAGCTCCGGTCGCGCGTTCCGAAATGCGTCCCGCCCGACAGCGCGTGGTCGCGGCCGTCGCAGCGGATCGTGCCGGACCAGCTCCCGCTCTGCGTCATGCGCGTATAGTCCATGAACATGCGCGGTCCGTTGCGGCGGGTGAAGCGCGGCTCCTCGATCGGCGCGTGGCGCGCGGTGAAGACGATATCGGCGGTGACCGGGCTGTCATTGTCCGAGACGGTCAGGCGCAGCTCCCGGAGCGGCTCGACGATCTCGATCCGGACCGGGCCGACCGCGAGGTCGAGCCGTTCCGATCCGAGCCGCCGCGAGGCGCGGATATTGTGCTGAACGCCGTCGATCAGCAGGCAGAAACTCGCATCGATGATATCGAGCTGCGGATAGAGGCCCATCGCCGCGGCGAAGAACAGGCTCCCGTCCCCGCTGTAACCGTTGAAGAAATAGCGGTCGTAGAAATTACGGTCGGTGCCCGCATGGGCGACCGGCTCCGGCGTCTGGTGCAGCGGATAATCGTCGCCCTTGGTCAGCATGTGCACTCCTCTCCCGCGGGGTACGTTGGCACATTATCGGCAACGCGCAAATAGCGGGGTCAGGCGGGATGCTCGGCGCTGGCATGGCCGTTCCACATGCCGATCGCCGGGTCGGGCCGGAGTGCGAGCGGCGCGCCGGTCCGCCGTTCGAGCGCCGCGCGCCATTCGCGCCGGTCTTCGAGATATGCGAGGATCGCCGGATGCGCGGTCAATGTGCGGGTGCCCGAACCCGCAACGCGTTCCGCCCGGCGCAGCAGCGCGCGCGCTGCGGTCGCGCCCGTCTCATATTGCGCCCGCTCGATCAGGGACGGGCGAATGCGGCGGCGGACGACCTGTAACAGGCCGAAACCGTTGACCGCCGTGCGCTCGAACGGCGCGGGCAGCGCGGCGTCGAGCGCGTCGGCGGCGGCCTGTCGGTCGGCTCTCGACGCAAGGCTCGGCAGGTCGATCACCGTCGATCCGCCGATGCCGAACTTTCGGATCGCGGCGCCCGCGGCCCGCGCTCCGGCGACCGCCAGCTCCGCGGGGGGAAGCGCGCCATCGACATCGATCACGGTCATCGCCGGGGTCAGCGCGATGCGCAGCGCGCCGCCCGGAAAGGGAACCGCGCCGGTCGCCGCCTGTTCGAGAAGTTCGGACCAGCCCGCCGCCTCGAGCGCATCGGGTTCATGGCCGGCCAGCGTTCGAACCGGGATGCCCGTCGCCGTCAGCCGGTCGCGGAGGGGCGGCGCCGGTGCCGCGCTGCTGCCCTTGGCTGCCGGTTTCGCCCGGGCGCGCTTTCTCCGTCCGGGTTCCGGGATCGCCGAGCGGACGATCTCGACGAGCACGGTCGCGCCCTCGGTCGCATCGGCGGGCAGCGGCGCGATCAGCGCCTTCTCGCCGCTGGCGAGCGCGAGCCGCCCCGTGCCCCGGCCGGGCAGGATTTCGGCAAGCCGCGCGTCGCAGATCGCGCCGGGCCGGGCCCCGTCGCTTTCGGGTTCGAGATGGGCTTCGACGATCGCGCCGTCCTCGACCAGCGCCGCGCGCGCCTCGCCGATTCCGTCCTCGTAGAGCCACTCAGCCAAGGGGATATCCGGCGCTTTCGAGCAGCGTGCGCGTCTCGTAGAGCGGTAGGCCGATCACGCCCGAATGGCTCCCCGCCAGGAAACGGACCCAGGCTTCGGCGAACCCCTGGATGGCATAGCCGCCGGCCTTGCCGCGCCATTCGCCGCGGGCGAGATAGGCGGCGATCTCGGCGTCCGTCAGCCGCTTGAAGGTGACGATCGTCGTCGAGAGCCGGTGGCGCGCCTGTCCGGTCGCATCGATCAGGGTCACCGCCGAGAGCACGCGGTGCCGCCGGCCGCTCAGCAGGGCGAGACAGTCGCGCGCCTCGCCCTCGTCTTCGGTCTTGGCGAGGATGCGGCGGCCGGCGGCCACGACGGTATCGGCGGCCAGCACCGGCGAGCCGGGATGGCGCGGCGCGACAGCGGCGGCTTTTTCCGCCGCCATGCGCATCGCATAGTCGCGCGGCAGCTCGCCGCTCCGGGGCGTCTCGTCGATATCGGCGGGGTCCGTTTCCGCCGGCTCCACGCCGATCCGGGCGAGCAGTTCGCGGCGGCGCGGGCTGGCGGAGGCGAGGACCAGGGACAGCGGGCGCATCGGCGCGCTTCCCGGCCTATTTGAAGCGATAGGTGATGCGGCCCTTGGTCAGGTCATAGGGCGTCAGCTCGACCAGCACTTCGTCGCCGACGAGCACGCGGATGCGGTTCTTGCGCATCTTGCCGGCCGTGTGGCCGAGAATTTCATGATCATTTTCGAGTTTGACGCGGAACATAGCGTTGGGAAGCAGTTCCACAACATGTCCGCGCATCTCGAGCAGTTCTTCTTTTGCCATATCCGTCCATATAGTCCCGAAAATTCGCGCTGCCATAGCGGGATAGCGCGCGAAAGGGAAGGTGTTGGCCGATTTCGGCCGATGGGCCGGAAACCGGGTCTGGATACCCTAGTCGCTGCGGCCGATCGTCCGGCGCGTCTTTTCGATCGTGCGCCAGGCGAGCGACTTGGCGCGGTTGCGGCGCGGGAAGCGCCGGGGTGCGGCCGGATCGAGCCCGAACCGGCGCATCAAAGCGTTCATCTGCCGCGCATATTGCTCCTCATAGCTCCACGCCGACCGCCAGGTGATCGACAGCGAGATCGACGGATCCGCACCGTTCTTCACCCAGTGCGGCGCCTTGACCGGAACGTAGAGCGCATCGCCCGGGGTCAACCGGAAGGCGGTGCCGCGCGCGGCGAAATCGTCCCGCCAGACGAGATTGTAATGGCCCTCGAGGTGAAACGCCTCATGCGCCTCGCCGGGCGCGAGCATTTCGTCGTCCGCCGGAAAGACGGTCATCCGCTTCTCGCCGGTCAGCTGCATCAGGATGTTGTGCTCCCCGTCCATGTGGAAGGGAGTCACCGAACCCGGCGAGGAGACGAAGATGAAGGCCTCGCGCCCGAGCATCGGGCCCGTCACCGGTTCGGCGACCGCGGCGATCTCGGCGAGCAGGCCATCGAGCAACCGGCCGTAATCGGGATCCTGGTCGGCCGCCTTGAACACCATCCAGCTGTTGTTGGTCGCGATCGAGCGGATCGTGTCGGCGGGCGACAGTCCGTTGGGCGGCGCTCCCGCGCGGCCCGGATCGATCGCGATATCGCCGCGGAAGCTGAGCATGTCGCCCGGCCGCATGCGGCCCGCCAGCGCGATCAGCGCATCCGGCTGCAGCAGGGGATGCCCGGCGAGCCGGTGCCGGAGCGGCATGGGCTGTTCGGGATAGGCTTCGGCCAGATCCGCGACGGCGGCTGGCAGGAAAACCGGTTCGCTCATGCCTTCTTCCCCGCCGCTCCGGCCGGTTGCGATTCGGCGGCTCCGGGGATCAGCTCGCGCAGTTTCCGCGAGCTTTTCTCCAGCGCCCGGGCTCCGGCATGGACGAGGCGGCGCTTGAGACCCTTGAGATCGACCGTGACGCGGACGATCGACCGGCGTTCGGACCAGAGGCTCTCCACCGGATGGCCCGGCGCCGTGCAGCTGTCCTGCCAGTCGATATCCGGATCGTCGAGCAGCCGCAGATTGTCGATCTGCAGCAGCAGGCCGGGCGAAAAGCGCGCATAGTCCTGATCGAAACAGGCCTTGAAACCGAACGCGCCGGGCCCGGCGCGCAGGCTCGTGAGCATCGCGATCGGCTTGCCGTCGAGTTCCAGCCGCAGGAAATGGAGGCGGTCGCGGGAAAAGGCCGCGGCCATCGTATCCCGGAAAAAGGCGGCGGCATCGGGGCAGCAGGCGAGCGCGGATCCCGCCTCGCCCTTCCAGCCCGAACGCTCCATTTCGAGGAAGTCGTCGCACCAGGCGGCAAGGTCTCCGGCGTCCTGCAACTCGCGCGTTTCGAGACGGCCGAGCTCGCCGAGCCGGCGGCGCAGCCGCCCGCATTCGTCGCGCCGCTTCTTGCGCAGATTCTGCTTCAGATAGTCGTCGGGCGACAGGTCGCTCGCGAGCAACGCACGTTCCTCGCGATGGACGATCGCGCACTCGCGGCCGAGCGATCGGGCGGCGTCTTCGAGACCCCGGTGCACGGGACCGTTTTCGACCAGCCCGTCGAAATGCAGGAAACCCCGCGCCCACTCGTCCTCGTCGAGCGCGGTGATCAGGGCCGTCCAGAATGTTTCTTCGCTGCCCCGGCGGACGAGCGGCGTGCCGAGAAACATGTTGGCATGCTGCCAATTCTCGACATGGTCGACGGTCAGCCGGCCATAGTCGCTCCGTCTGCCCAGCGGAGCGATACCGACAAGACCGTCATCGTCGTCGACGATCGCGATCCGGCACGCCTGGTCCCCGGCGGCATATCGTCGGCTGGCCTCGATGAACCAGCGCTCGGCGAACGGGTTGGGTTCGGCGGCATAGACGGCCAGCGCGTCCCAGGCCGGGCGCATCGGGGCGGGTATCGTGACGCCGTCATAAAGCGCGACCCGCACGGCGTCGGCGGGGTTCGCCCGCCGGATCTGCAGGCTGTGATTCAGCGAACGGGTTTCGGCCGGATGCATGCGCAAAAATTCCTCTCACGAATTTCGCACGGTCATAGCCGAATAGCGTTAAGCCGAGCCTAACCGTGATGCCGATACGAACCCGCGCATCGGTTCAGCCGCGCCGCGTGGCGCGCCGCGCCTTGTCGATCGTCCGCCAGGCCAGCGACTTGGCGTAATTCTGGTGCGGAAACCGCCGGGGCGGCGCCGGTTCGAGACCGAACCGGCGGAGCGTGGCGTTCATCTCGCGCGCATACATTTCGCGATAGGCCCATTCCGATTGCCAGGTGATCGACAGCGACAGCGAGGGCGCGGGGCCGTTCTTCACCCAGTGGGGCGCCTTGACGGGCACGTAGATCGCCTTGCCGGCGGGCAGGTCGAACGCCCGGCCCCGCGCCGCGAAATCGTCGCGCCATTGCAGGTTGCGATGGCCGCCGCGATGAAAGGCTTCGTGCGCCGTTCCCGGGGCGAGTTCCTCGTCATCGGCCGGAAAGACCGTCATCGTCTTGCCGCCCCTGATCTGCAGCAGGATATTGTGCTCCGGATCCATGTGGAAGGGCGTCACGGCGCCCGGCGACGAGAGGAAGACAAAACCTTCGAGCTTCAGCATCTCGCCCGTCACGGCGCGCACCACGGGTTCGATCTCGGCCAGCGTTTCGTGCAGGAAATCGCGATAGGCGGGGATCTGTTCGATGAATTTCAGCACCATCCAGCTGCCGTTGGTCTCGATGCTGTCGAGCGTCTCCTTGATGCCGAGTCCGTTCTCCGGCACGTCCGCCGGATCGATGCCGACCGGCAGGTCGGCGCGGTTATACTCGACGTCGATCGGCCGCATCGCGAGCGCCAGCTCGGTCAGCGCGGCATGGCTCAGCAGCGGATGATCGGCCAGCCCGTGGTCGAGCAGCGTCGGCGTTTCGGGATAGGCGCTCCGCAGCGTCGCGAGCGCCGCATCGCCGAATATCCGCGTTTCATCCATTGTGTCGTCCCTTCATCGTGCGCGCCGCGCGGCGCAGCCGGGCGGCGCCGTTCTCGGCGAGACGGCACGCCCGGAAGACCAGCGCGTCGCATGGCCCGCCGAGCGGCACCGATACGCGGACGATGTCGCGGCGTTGGCCCCACAGGCTGTCGATCATCGCGTGATCCTCGGCCGCGCAGCTGTCGAGCCAGTCGATGTCGCGGCGCTCGAGGATGCGCAGATTGTAGCGTTCGATAAGGACGCCGGGCGAATGGCGCGCATATCGCTCGTCGAACGCGATCTTGAAGGAGAAGCCTCCGGGCGGGGCGAGGAAGTTGATCAGCATCGCGATCGGCCGGCCGTCGAGATCGAGCCGGTGGACGTCGAGTTTGCCGGCGGCGTGCGCGCCGGCGGCGGCGATCCGGAGGAATTGCGCGAGGGCGGGGTCGCAGGCTAGCGCGGAACCCGCCCGGCCTTTCCAGCCATCGCTTTCGAGGCGCAGGAACGCGTCGATCCACGGTTCGGCATCGTCGTCCGGCGCCAGCGTCCGGTAGGCCAGCTCGCCCATTTCGCCGAGCCGGTTCTCCAGGCGGTTGAGTTCCTTGCGCTTCTTCTTGCGGATGTTCGCGTCCCAATAATCCTGCGGCGTCCGGTTGCTGCTGAGCAGCGCCCGCCGCGTCCGCTGCACGACATCGCAGGGGCGCTCCAATTGTGCCGCCGCCGTTTCGAGACCGCGCATGACCCGTCCATCGGCGGTCAGGCCCCGGACATGGAGCAGCCCCTTCGCCCAGCCGGCTTCATCCAGCCCGGTGAGAAGCGCTGTCCAGAATGGCTCTTCCATCCCGCGCCGGACGAGCGGGATGCCGAGAAAGCTGTTGTGATGTATCCAGTTCTGGACATTGGCGACCGGAATCCGGCCGTAGAAGGGCCGCACGGTGACCGGCATCAGGCCGACGAGCAGGCCGCTTTGCGACGTCACGACCGCAAGCCAGATATCGGCGGCGTTCGCCAGCAGCGCCAGCGCCGGCTGGAGAAACCAGCGTTCGGCGAAACTGTTGGGCTCCGCCGCCTGGTCGGCGAGCACCGTCCACTGGGCCGCTAAGCTCGCGGACAGCGAATCGGGCGCGTGGAAGGTGCAGACCAGTTTGGAACGATCGGTAACGCTGACCGGACGGGTCCGCGCGCCCAGCAGGGCGCGTTGGGGGACGAGGGTCGTTTCCGACGGGATCGAAAGGGCGTCGCCCGCATACATGCTATACTCTCCGGCTCTGGATCGACGGGATGTAGCGCAGGTTCGGTTAAATCTGTTCTTACGGGCGCGGTTAGCGGAGACGGTTAATCCGCCGACCATGGCGTCGGCGACGTCCCAAGAAAAAGCCCCGCCGGACGAATCCGACAGGGCCAAGGTTCAGGAAAGGTCTAGCTGTCATATTTTCGCCGCGATTGCAACAATCGCAAGCGCGGGCCGGTGCCGTGAACTTCCGTGATGAAGTTTCCGGCGAAAGGCCTTGTCGCGATTTCGCGCTCGCGAAATTCCGACGAACTAGTGCACGCCGCCGGCGAGCGCCGCGAGCAGCAGCAGGGCCACGATGTTCGTGATCTTGATCATCGGGTTCACCGCCGGGCCGGCGGTATCCTTGTAGGGATCGCCGACCGTATCGCCGGTCACGGCGGCCTTATGGGCTTCGGAGCCCTTGCCGCCATGATGGCCGTCCTCGATATGCTTCTTGGCGTTGTCCCATGCGCCGCCGCCGCTCGTCATCGACAGCGCGACGAACAGGCCGGAGACGATCACGCCGAGAAGCAGCGCGCCGAGTGCGGCGAAGCCGTTCTCCTGCCCGCCGACCGCCGTGATCACGAAATAGACCACGATCGGCGCGAAGACCGGGAGCAGGCTCGGTACGATCATCTCCTTGATAGCCGCCTTGGTGACGAGATCGACGGTGCGGGCATAGTTGGGACGGCTCGTGCCTTCCATGATGCCCGGATTGTCGCGGAACTGCGCGCGCACTTCCTCGACCACCGCGCCGCCGGCCCGGCCGACGGCCATCATGCCCATCGCGCCGAACAGGTACGGCAGAAGCGCGCCCAGCAGCAGCCCGACGATCACGTACGGATTGGAGAGCGAGAAATCGACGGTGACGTCCGGGAAGAATATCCCGAGATCGGTCGTGTACGCGCCGAACAGCACGAGCGCGGCGAGACCGGCCGAGCCGATGGCATAGCCCTTGGTCACGGCCTTGGTCGTGTTGCCGACCGCATCGAGCGCGTCCGTGCGGTTGCGCACTTCCTCGTCGAGTTCGGCCATTTCAGCGATGCCGCCGGCATTGTCGGTCACCGGGCCGTACGCGTCGAGCGCGACGACCATGCCGGCCAGCGCCAGCATCGAGGTCGCGCCGAAGGCGATGCCGATCACGCCCGCCAGCTGATAGGCGACGATGATGCCGATGCAGATCACGATGGTCGGCAGCGCGGTCGCCTCGAGGCTGACCGCGAGGCCCTGGATCACGTTCGTGCCATGGCCGGTTTCGGACGCCTTGGCGATCGACCGGACCGGGCGGAAATTGGTGCCCGTATAATATTCGGTGATCCAGATGATGATGCCGGTGATCGCGAGGCCCAGCAGCATGCAATAGAAGAGGCTCATGCCGGTGAAGCTGGTGTCCCCGATCGTGCCGAGCGTCGCGCCCATGTCGCCGACGGTAATCTGCGTCACGAAATAGAGCGCGATCGCCGACGTTACGGCGGTGACGATGAAGCCCTTGTAGAGCGCGCCCATGATCGAGTTGCTCGAGCCCAGACGCACGAAATAGGTGCCGAGGATCGAGGTCAGGATGCACAGCCCGCCGATCACCAGCGGCAGCGCCATCAGCGGCAGCAGGTTGTCGCTGGTGCCGAGCAGCAGCGCGATCAGCACCATGGTGGCGCCGACGGTGACGACATAGGTTTCGAACAGGTCGGCCGCCATGCCCGCGCAGTCGCCGACATTGTCGCCGACATTGTCCGCGATCGTGGCGGGGTTGCGGGGGTCGTCCTCCGGAATACCGGCTTCGACCTTGCCGACGAGATCGGCGCCGACATCGGCGCCCTTGGTGAAGATGCCGCCGCCGAGACGCGCGAAGATCGAGATCAGCGACGCGCCGAACGCCAGCGCGACGAGCGCGTCGACGACCGTGCGGCTGTTGGCTGCCTCGCCGAGCGGGCCGGTGAGAATGTAGAAGAAGACCGAGATGGCGAGCAGCGCGAGACCGGCGACGAGCAGGCCGGTGACGGCGCCGGCGCGGAAGGCGACGGTGAGGCCGCTCTGCAGGCTTTCGCTGGCGGCCTGCGCCGTGCGGACGTTGGCGCGCACCGAGATGTTCATCCCGATATAGCCGGCCACGCCCGACAGCACGGCGCCGAGCACGAAGCCGATCGCCGAGAGATAGCCGAGGAAGATACCGACGAGCACCGCGACGATAACGCCGACAAAGGCGATCGTGCGATACTGGCGGCCCAGATAGGCGCTCGCGCCCTCCTGGATGGCGCCGGCGATTTCCTGCATTTTTTCGTTGCCGGCGCTCGCCGCGAGCACCTGGCGGCTGGTCACGATGCCATAGAGCACGGCGAGCAGGCCGCACACGATGGCCGCGACAACAATCGTCATCGGTTCTAGAATCATTTGGGTTTAGCCCCCTTGGCAGTTGGTTTCCCGCATAGAAAGACGCGCCCGGGACCGGACGCGTGCGGAGTTAAGCGCGCTATAGAATGAGAGGCGCGGCCAGTGCAAGCCGGTTCGTCGGCACCCGGGCCGGCCGGCGGGTGCGCCTAATGTTCCCAGCCGAGTTTTTCCGGCAAGCGCAGCGGACGGCCGCCTTCCTGCAGCAGCAAGCCCACGCCCGCCTCGACCAGTCCGACGCACTGGATCTGCGCGTCGAGATCGTCGGCGACCCGTTCTATCTGGCGCCGGTTGCGCGGGGGCACGGCGAAGAGGAGCTGATAGTCGTCGCCGGTCGTGGCCGCTTCGAGCGACGCTTCGCGCGTATCGCCGCGGATGCCGACAAAGGCGTCCGACAACGGCACGTCGATGCTCTCGATCACGATCCGGACTCCGCTGGCTTCGGCCATGCGTTTCGCGTCGATCAGCAGCCCGTCCGATACGTCCATCATCGCCGAGACCAGGGGCGCGAGCTTCTGCCCGAGTTCGAGCTGGGGGATCGGCCGGCGATAGGCCTGGAGCAGCTCGTCCGGGCCCTCGATCTCGCGCTTGGCGATGGCGAGCCCGAGGCCCGCATCGCCGAGCGTCCCGCTGATCCACAGATCGTCGCCCGGCGCCGCGCCGTCTCGCCCGGGAACGAATTCCGCGTCGCCGATCGCCGTCATGCCGAACTGCCGCGCCGATCCGGGCGGTACCCGCACGGTGTCGCCGCCGATCAGCGGACAGGAAAAGCGGGCGAGCGCTTCTCCCAGCCCATCGGCGAAACGCGAATCCCATTCGGCATCGCCCGAAAGGCTGTAGGCCATCAGCGCGCCGGTCGGCTTCGCCCCCTTGGCGGCGAGATCGGAGAGATTCGCCGCGACGAGTTTCCAGCCGATCGATTCGGGTGGATCGCCGGGCAGGAAATGGATGTTCTCGACGATCACGTCGTGGGTGAGCACGAGGGTGCGGCCGCCATGGGTCAGGCTCGCTACATCGTCGGTCAGCCCGCGCGCCGCCGGATGCGTCGCAAACGGGCGCAACTGCTCGATAAAGTCCGATTCGCTGCTCATCGCGAAACTCGCTAGCAGAGAAAGCGGCCGGATATCTCTACAAATCCTTGACGGAAACGGACGCTAGGCGCGGACCTGCTTCGCGATCGCGTCGAGCAGGCCGTTGACGAAGCCTTTTTCGCGCTTTTCGTAAAAGGCGTCGGCGACATCGACATATTCGCCGATGATCGTGGCGACCGGGACATCGGGCCGGGCCAGCAATTCATAGGTCCCGGCGCGCAGTATCTGCTTTTGCGGCCGGTCGAGCCGGTCGAGCGACCATCCCTCGGCGAGCTTGCCGGCGATCAGCGCGTCGATTTCGGCGCGGCGGGCGTTGATGCCGGACACGATATCGTCGAAAAAATCGACCTCGGCCTCGGCGAATTCGACATCCTCGATGACCGCGCCGAGCCGGTGGTCGTGAAACTCCTTCAGCAGGCGGGCGAGCGGCGTGCCCTCCATCTCCTGCTGGTAGAGCGCCTGGACCGCGGCCAGCCGGGCGGCGGATCGGGATTGGGACCGCTGGCTCATCCGGCGGTCTTCATCCGCAGCTGGCCGAGAAAGTCGCGCTTGCCGATCTGTACGCCTTCCGCCCGCATGATGTCGTAGGCGGTCGCCGCGTGGAAGTAGAAATTCGGCTGGGCGAAGGAGAGCAGGAAATTCTCGGCGGTGAAGGGGATCACCATCTCGCCGAACGAGAACTGCATGTCCCGCCCCATGAAGGAATCGATTTCGGCCCGGTCGATCGCCCCGAGCGCCTCCGCGGCGGCGGCGAGCTTGCCCTTGAGCGCGGCGAAGCTGTCGGGCGGAGCCGACGTGTCGGGCGTGTAGTTGCCCGCCCGTACGCCTTCGATCGCGCCGAGCGAATGCTCGGAGACGCATTTCACCTGGTAGGAGAAGGGCAGCATGTCGTCGATCAGCCGCGCCTGGACGAAGTCCTGTTCCGGGCGCCCGGATTCGGCGCAGAAAGCCCGGGCCTTGTCGACGAGCGCGTCGACCGATCCGATGATCTGCAAATTTCCGGGAATGATCGCGTCGTAGAGGGAAAAGGCCATGTCGGACTCCTGATGCCGGGTTTGCGTTGCGGCTTAGCGTTGCGGCAGCCGCTTGGCGACCGATTGCGCATGGGCGGGCAGGCCTTCGGCCTCGGCCAGTTTCACCGCCGCGGGGCCGATGGCGGCCAGGCCGTCTTCTCCGCACTGGAGAAAGCTCGTGCGCTTCATGAAGTCGAGTACCGAAAGACCGGAGGAAAAGCGCGCGCGGCGGCCCGTCGGGAGGACGTGGTTGGGCCCGCCCACATAATCGCCGATCGCTTCGGGCGTCAGCCGGCCGAGAAAGACCGATCCGGCGTGCCGCACCTTCGCAAACAGCGGATCGGGATCGTCGACGGCCAGTTCGAGATGTTCGGGCGCAAGCCGGTCCGACAGCGCGATCGCGTCCTCGAGCGCCTCGACGCGGATGATCGCGCCATTGGCCTCCCAGCTCGCCCGCGCGGTTTCGCCGGTCGCGAGTTCGCCGAGCTGCGTCTCGACGGCGGCGGCCACCGCATCGGCGAAATCGGCGCTGTCGGTGAACAGGATCGACTGGCTCGTCGGATCGTGCTCGGCCTGGGAGAGCAGGTCGGCGGCGATCCAGTCCGGGTCGTTGGCGGCGTCGGCGATGACGACGATTTCGGAGGGACCGGCGACCATGTCGATGCCGACCGTGCCGTAGAGCTGGCGCTTGGCTTCGGCGACCCAGGCATTGCCGGGGCCGACGACGACATCGGCGCGCGGGATCGTGTCGGTGCCGAAGGCGAGCGCGGCGACCGCCTGCGCGCCGCCGATCCGGTGGATATCGTGGACGCCGGCGATCTCGGCCGCGGCGAGGATCAGCGGATTGATCTCGCCGCCCGGAGTCGGCGTCACCATCACGATGCGATCGACGCCCGCGACCATGGCCGGAATTGCATTCATCAGCAGCGAGGAGGGATAGGCGGCCCGGCCGCCCGGCACGTAGAGCCCCGCCGTTTCGACGGCCGTCCAGCGCGATCCCATCCGCACGCCGGCATCGTCGGTCGTTTCGCTGTCCTGCGGCTTCTGCCTTTCATGGAACGCGCGGATCCGGCCGGTCGCCAGCTCGAGCGCCCTGCGCAACGCGGGATCGAGCCCGTCCAGCGCCATGCAGCGCTGTTCCTTGGCGATCGCGAGATCGAGCGAGGCCGGATCGAAACCGTCGAATTTCCGGGTGTAATCCGCGACCGCCGCATCGCCGCGCGCGCGGACATCGGCGATGATCGCCGCGACGTCGCGCGCGACATCGGGGTCCGTTCCGCGCCGCGCCTCGACCAGGCTCGTGAAGCGCGTCTCGAACTCGCCGTCCGAGGCGTCGAGCCTAAGCACCGGCGCCGCCGCCCACGATTTCGCGGAACCGCTCGACCATCGGCAGGATCTCGGGCCGCGTCTTGAACGCCGCCCGGTTGACGATCAGCCGCGAGGTGACCTCGCACAGGACATCCACCTCGACGAGCCTGTTGGCTTTCAGGGTTCCGCCGGTCGAAACCAGATCGACGATCCGCCGGGTCAGGCCGAGCGCGGTCGCGATCTCCATCGCGCCGTTCAGCTTCACGCATTCGGCCTGCACGCCCTTCGCCTCGAAATGGCGGCGGGTGAAATTGGGATATTTGGTCGCGACGCGGATATGGCTCCATTCGCGTATATCGTCGCGCGCCGCCAAATTTTCGGGCTCGGCGACCGACAGCCGGCAATGGCCGATGCCGAGATCGACCGGCGCGTAGATTTCCGAATAACGGAATTCCTCGAGCACATCGGAGCCGACGATGCCGAGCTGCGCCGCGCCATGGGCGACGAACGTCGCGACGTCGAAGGCGCGGACGCGAATGATGTCGAGATCCGGATTGTTCGTGCCGAAGCGCAGCGCGCGGCTCTGCTTGTCGTGGAAATCGTCATTGGGCACGATCCCGGCCTCGGCGAGGATCGGCAGCGCCTCGTCGAGGATACGTCCCTTGGGGATGGCGAAGATGATCGGATCGGCCATGGCGGGGTGCGCTTTACTTGGGGGCGCTGCTGCGGGCAAGCTAGGCTTGTGAGCAAAAGAGAATCGGAAATCCGCGCAGCGTTCCGCGAACAGGCGGGTTTTTGCCGCGCCCTGGGCTCGGCGCTGACGGCGGATGCGCTCGACGCGGCGGCCGCGCATTTGAGCGCCGACACCCGAACCGGCGGGCGGGTCTTGGCCTGGCAGGGCGATCCGGCGCCGACCGCCGATGCGCTGGCGCTGCGGCTGGCCGGCGGCCTCCATGCCCTGGCGCGCTCCGGCAGGCACAGGGCGTTGAGCGACGCGTATCGCGGCACGGGCGATGTGGCGGCCGCGGTGGCCGATGCGCTGCGGGTTCACGACGGCTGGCTCGAACCCTGGCTCGATTCGCCGCCGCAGACCAATGAGCCGGGCCGGGCGGCGGCCGTCATGGCGGCGCTGCTCGTCGCCGCGCAGCGCTATCCGATTCCGGTCGAACTGTTCGAGATCGGATCGAGCGCGGGGCTTGTCCTCAATCTCGGCCGGTATCGCTACGATCTGGGCGGCACCCGAGCGGGCGATCCGGCATCGCCGCTGCTGCTGACGCCCGAATGGAGGGGCCCGCCGCCGCCGAGCGCCGATATCGAGATCGTCGCTCGGCGCGGCGTCGATCTGCGGCCGATCGACCTTTCCGATCCGGCCGCCGGCGAGCGGCTGGCGGCCTATTGCTGGGCCGACCAGAAACGGCGCGTCGACAATGCGGATAAGGCGATCGCGCTCGCCCGCCGCCATCCGCCGCCGATCGACAGGGGGGATGCCGCCGACTGGGTTGCGCGCACGCTCGCCGGACCACAGGAAGAGGGCCGGCTGCGCATCTTCTTCCACACGATCACGCTGCAATATCTGCCGGACGCGGCGCAGGACCGGGTGAAGGCGGCGATCGCCGAAGCGGGCGCGCGGGCGCGCGAAAGGCGGCCGTTCGGCTGGATTTCGTTCGAGCTGCCGAAATCGGGCAAGCCGGTGGAGTTGCGGCTCGGGCTGTGGCCGTCCGGCGACGATATCCTGCTCGCCAACGCCCATCCGCACGCGACCTGGATCAAATGGCTCGCGGGCTGAAACGGGACGGGGATGCAGGGCGAGGGAGAGGGAGGGGGCGGTCCGGCCTCGCCCTGCAAACTGGAAGGCTTCGCTCAGCTTTCGTCGATGGCGGGCGTCGGGCGCTCGCTGAGCGCCACGACGACGATGACGCCGCCCGCCATCACGAAATAATAATAGCTGGTGAAGGCTGCGAACCCGAACAGGAACGGCGCGGCCAGGAAGGCAGCGGCCGCGAGCAGGTCGAGGACGAGATGGACGCCGTACGACAGGACCCGTGCCGCGCCGAACGCATAATCGGTGAGCAGGCTGTACAGGACGAGACCCGCGCCGCCCGCGACCGAAAGCCACAGGGCGATCGGCGAGTCCGCGCCGAGACCCAGCAGGAAGGGCAGCACGATCAGCGCGGCGGCGGCGGTATAATCGAGCGCGCCATGGAGTGTCGGGGTGAGAAACTGCAACTTCATGTCGGACGATCCTTTCCTTGGGCGTTACGCCTTAAAGATACAGATCAGTATCGTTTCAGGCGGTGCCGGTCAAGAAAAAGATACGAACCTGTATTGTTTTTTGTAAGCCATTGACTATCAAGGGATTGACGACGGAAGAATCCCGCTGACAGGATGGCATGCATGTCCCGACCCACCGACAATCGGCACCAGAGGCGGCGCAATCCATGAAACGTGCGGAAAAGAAGGACCATCTTATCGAGATCGCGGGCGCGATGTTCGACCGCCACGGCTATAACGGCGTCGGCATCGATCGCATCATCGCCGAATCGGGTATCGCGAAGACGACCCTCTATCGCCATTTCAAGACCAAGGACGAGCTGATCGTCGCGGTGCTGGCGAAGAAGGACGAAGCGTTTCGCGACGCCATGCGGGACTATGCCGAAGCGCGCAGCGACAAACCCGCGGAACAGCTGCTGGCGACGTTCGATTTCCTCGAAGAGTGGTTCCACGACGAGGATTTCTACGGCTGCCCGTTCATGAGCGCGTCGAGCGAATTCAACGATCCGGATCATCCCGTCTTCCAGGAAGCGCGTACGCACAAGCAGTTGGTGGTGGACTTTTTCGAGGAGCTGGCGCGCGCCGCCGGACTGTCCGATCCGGCGTTCGCCGCCGCCGAGGTCAATCTGCTCCACGAGGGCGCGACGGCGGTCGCCCATGTGATGCGCGATCCGTCCGCCGCGCGCACCGCGAAGGCCGCTGCGGCCTGCCTTCTCGTCTGAATCCGTTTCCTAGCGCCAGACGGGGACGAGAAATTGCGGCGGCGCGGCGCGGCCCCAGTAGAAGCCCTGGCCGTAATCCGCCCCGAGCAGTCTCGCCTGTTCGAGCTGGACGTTCGTCTCGATGCCTTCGATGACCGATTTGGTGTGCCGGGCCCGGCAGAATTCGAGGATCCCGGTCAGCATCGACATCGGAATCCGCCCTTCGGCACAGGCCCAGAAGATGCTCTTGTCGATTTTCAGCTCCGAAAAAGGCAGCCGCGAAACGCGGTCGAGATTGGCCATTCCGGTCCCGAAATCGTCGATCGCGATACCGACGCCGAGACTCTCGAGCTCCTCGATCCTGCGGACCAGTTGGTCGAAATCCGCGAGGCGCGAATCCTCGGTCACTTCGACGATGATCCGCTGCGGCGCGACGCGGTAGCGCAGGATGGCCTCGTCGAGCCGCGCCGTGAAATGGCCGCCGGCCAGCACGGCGGCGCTGCAGTTGAGCGAGACCGTATGCGCGCGGCCCGCATGGCGCAGCGCGGAGGCGAAACGCACGGCCGTGCCGATCACGACTTCCGTCGCCGCAAATTCGACATCGACATCGACCAGTTGCGAGAAGATCAGCTCCGGGCTGATCGCGCGGCGGGGCCGGAGGCGGGTCAACGCCTCGAAGCCGACGATCGCGTTGCTCTTGAGATCATGCTTGGACTGGAACTCGACGGCCAGGTTCGGGATCAGTCGGTCGTTTGCGATCAGCGCCCGGATAAAGGCCTCGTCGCCCGCGCCTTCGGCCCGGCGGCCGGTCGGGCAGGTTTCGGCGAGTTCGGCCAGGGCGGCGGCCGAATAGGGCCGGTCGATCGTCCCGAGCACGTCCACGGCATTGTCGCGCGCCGCCTGGGTCGCAGAGCGCGACAGTTCGAGATTCCTGCTGTGCGCGACGATGAGGGGGATCGACGGAGCCGCGACGGCGACCTTCGGAAACAGGCCGAACGCGTCCTTGACGCTGGTTTCGGGATTGACGACGATCATGTCCGGGCCGAATGCGAGCCCCGCCGCCTGGTCTTCCGGAGAGGCGATGCAGGCGGTCGCCAACCCGCCCTGTTCGAGATCGTCCTGCAGCGACCGGGCAAATGCCTCCTCGTCTTCGAGGAACATGATGCGGGGTTCTGCCATGCTGTGCGGCTCCAGTCGGAATCACGCAGGATCGATCGCCCCCCGAATCCGGCGATGTGGTAATCCGAATTTCCAAGCCCCCACGGCCCTTTTGGAAACACGTCGTTTCGGAGTAATTCCAGCTATATACGCGCCGTGCAAGGGGGGAAGGTGGTTACCTTGGCGTTTAACAATGCCGTTCGCCGCAGCCCGTGCACGATCGGCGTCGATCTTTGCCGGGGTCAGGTCGACGACGACTGG
Organism: Parasphingopyxis sp.; assembly: GCF_052168275.1. Classification (GTDB taxonomy): domain Bacteria; phylum Pseudomonadota; class Alphaproteobacteria; order Sphingomonadales; family Sphingomonadaceae; genus Parasphingopyxis. The sequence continues at coordinate 19,614 of NZ_JBQLZM010000037.1, forward strand.
GTCAGCGGTTCGTCGGGCATCGGAATCCGTTCCTCGCTGTCGCCGGGAACGACCGGGAAACGCTGCGCCTTCCAGTCCTCGACCGCCTGGCGGATCCGCTCTTTGCGCGACGAGACGAAATTCCAGTAGACGTGGCGCTTCGTCGCGAAGGCCTCGCCGCCGCACAGCATGACCTGCGCGCCGTTCGCCGAGCGCAGCGTCGCCGTCGTTCCCGGCTTGAGCACGTAGAGCGTCCGGCCTTCGAGCGCCGCGCCGTCCAGCGCCGCATCGCCCGATATGATGTAGACGCCCCGCTCGTCGGCGTCGGCGTCGATCGGGATGCTGCCGCCGGCGGACAGTTCGATCGCCGCATAGACCGTGTCCGCATAGGTGGTGACCGGCGCGCGCTCGCCCCAGAGCGTTCCCATGATGACGCGGGCCCGGGCGTCGCCATGATCGATGGTCGGCAGCTCCGCCTTGGCGACATGCTCGAAGGCCGGGTCCGTCTCTTCGTCGGCTTCGGGCAGCGCGAGCCAGGTCTGGATCAGCTTGAGCCCGGTCTCGATCGCCCGGTCGGCGTCCACGCTGCGTTCGGAATGGACGATGCCCCTGCCCGCCGTCATCAGGTTGACCGCGCCCGGCTCGATCACCTGTTCGGTACCCAGCGAGTCGCGGTGCATGATCCGGCCGTCGAACAGATAGGACACGGTGGCCAAGTTGATATGCGGATGCGGGCGCACATCGACGCCATTGCCGGGGGCCAGCGTCGCCGGCCCGGCATCGTCGAAAAAGACGAACGGCCCGACCATCGTCCGGCCCTTCGACGGCAGGACGCGGTTGACGGTAAAGCCGCCCAGATCGTGAGTGCTCGGGCTTATCGTCTCGACGATGGCGTCGGTCATGTCTTGCCTCTCACTCCGGCAGCTTGCTCGGCGCCCGCGCCTTGATCTGCAGCGCGTGGATGCGGTCCTTCAGCAGGTCGCCCAGCGCCCGGTTGACCGCGCGCTGCCGCTCGACCCGGTTCATGTCCTCGAACTGGAGCGCCACGATCTCGACCGTGAAATGCGATTCGCCGCTGCCGTCGTCCCCGGCATGGCCGCGATGCCGGGCGCTGTCGTTGATGACGCGCAGATAGGTCGGGCCGAGGGCCTCGCTCAGGCGCTTTTCGATTTCGGCGGCAACCGGGCCTTTCGATTCTTCGGTCATGGCTCCTATATAGGCATGTCGAACGAAAGGAGCACCCTTGGCCTCGCGCGCGCGCCATGAACGGTTTCACGGCCGGATCGATGACAGCGAACGGATGTGCGATCATCCGGGCTGCAGCGATACGGGCGCATTCCGCGCGCCCAAGACCGGCCACCGCCGCGGCGGGTTCGACGGGCCCGGCGACTATTACTGGCTGTGCCTCGATCATGTCCGCGCGTTCAACGCGGGTTACGACTATTTCGAGGGGATGAGCGAGGAGGAGATCTACAGCCAGCAGCGCCCCTGGTCGGGATGGGATCGCGAGACGCGCGCCTTCGCCGCCAACGGGGCCAGCCCGACGCCGCGCTGGCACGATTTCACCGACCCGCTCGACGCGATCGGGGCGCGCTTCCGGACGGGCGTCCGCAAGCCGCGGACCGACGGCAAACCGCTCACGGACCGCGATCGGGAAAATTTGCAGATTCTCGGTCTCGACGCGAACAGCGACCGGAAGACGCTACGGCGCCGCTATGCCGCGCTGGTTCGCCAATACCATCCTGACAAAAATGGGGGCGATCGGAGCCGGGAGAAGATGTTGCAGCGCGTTATCGACGCCTATACGCAGTTGAAGGACTCGCCCGTTTTTTCCTGATTTGCCGACGCTAGGACGAATGATGAATACCATTGCCAATACGCAGCCCGACAGCCGCGCCGAACCGATCATGGCCGAGCCGGACCTGATGGTGAACGTGCGCGAGCTGTTCGGCATCGATTCGGACATGCAGGTGCCCGCCTTCAGCGAGGCCGACGAGCGCGTGCCCGATCGCGACGAAAGCTATGTCTTCGATCCGGACACGACGCTCGCCATCGCGGCGGGCTTCGCCTTCAACCGGCGCGTCATGATCCAGGGCTATCACGGCACCGGCAAATCGACGCATATCGAGCAGGTCGCCTCGCGCCTCAACTGGCCGTGCATCCGGATCAACCTCGATTCGCATATCAGCCGGATCGATCTGGTCGGCCGCGACGCGATCGTGCTGCGCGACGGCCAGCAGGTCACGGAATTCAGGGAGGGCCTGCTCCCCTGGGCGCTGCAGACGCCGACCGCGCTCGTCTTCGACGAATATGACGCGGGCCGGCCGGACGTGATGTTCGTGATCCAGCGCGTGCTGGAAACCGACGGCAAGCTGACCCTGCTGGACCAGAACCGCGTGATCCGCCCCAATCCCTGGTTCCGCCTGTTCGCGACGTCGAACACCGTCGGGCTGGGCGATACGACGGGCCTCTATCACGGCACGCAGCAGATCAACCAGGGCCAGATGGACCGCTGGAACATCGTCGTCACGTTGAACTATCTGCCGGCGGCGACCGAGGCGAAGATCGTGCTCTCGAAGAACGAGCAATATGACAATGAAACGGGCCACAAGACGGTCGACGACATGGTCAAGGTCGCCGAACTGACCCGCCAGGGCTTCATGGCCGGCGATATCTCGACCGTGATGAGCCCGCGGACCGTCATCACCTGGGCGCAGAACGCGACGATCTTCGGCGATGTCGGCTTCGCCTTCCGCCTCAGCTTCCTCAACAAGTGCGACGAAGCCGAGCGCCCGCTGGTCGCCGAATATTATCAGCGGGTATTCAACACCGACCTGCCGGAGAGCGTGGTGGGGAGCGCGGACTAGACAGCTGCCCATGGCCGATCCCAATCCCCTCGACGAACTGAAGGCGGTGCTCGCCGGCGCGGCGAGGGCGATGGCCGGGGATCCCGAGGTCGAGCTCGCCTTCACCGCCGACGTGCCGGTCTCCAGCGGACGCCATATCAAGGTGCCGATGCCTTCGCGCGGGCTGCCGCCCGACCAGGTCGCCGAGGCGCGGGGATTCGCCGACTCCGCGGCGCTGATGCTGCGCTATCACGACGATGCGATGCACGCGTCGGCGCGGCCGGGCGAGGCGATTGCGCGATCCTGCTTCGATGCGATCGAAAAGGCCCGGGTCGAGGCGCTGGGCGGGCGGCGCTATGCGGGCGTGCGCGGCAATCTGGCCGAAGCGCTCGATCACCGGCTCAAATCCGATCCGATCTCCAAGGCGCGCAACCGCGACGAGGTGCCGCTCGCCTCGGCGGTCGCGCTGATGGTGCGCGAACGGCTGACCGGCGAGGCGGCGCCCGAGCGCGCCCGGGCCGGGCTCGATCTCGTGCGCGACTGGATCGAGGAGAAGGGCGGCGCCGATCTCGATGCGCTCGAAATGCTGCTCGACGACCAGCGCGGTTTCGCCGAGCTGACGACCCGGCTGCTCGAGGATCTCGACCTGATCGACGGCGACATGCAGCCCGACGATGCGGACGAGGGCGGCGACGAGGACGAGGGCGAAGACGAGGACGAAGGCGATACCGACGAGTCCGACGAGGGCGATGCCGGCGCCGAATCGCAGGCCGATGCGCGCGCCGAGACTTCGGAAGAGGAGGGCGATGACGGCGACGGCGAATCGCTCGACGACGAATTCGGCGACATGGACGGCGATCCGATGGACGAAGGCGAGGAGGGCATGCTGCCCGTCCGCCTCAACCGGCCGTTCAGCGAGCTGACGCCCGAATTCAACTATCGCGCCTATACGACGCAGTTCGACGAAACGATCGCGGCCACCGAGCTGTGCGACGAGGAAGAACTCGGGCGGCTGCGCGCCTATCTCGACCAGCAGCTCGTCCACCTGCAGGGCGCGGTGACGAAGCTCGCCAACCGGCTGCAGCGGCGGCTGATGGCGCAGCAGTCGCGGTCCTGGAATTTCGACCAGGAGGAGGGGCTGCTCGATGCGGCGCGGCTCTCGCGCGTGATCGTCAACCCGGCCCATTCGCTGTCCTACAAGGTCGAGACCGATACCGAGTTTCGCGATACGGTCGTTACCCTGCTGATCGACAATTCGGGCTCGATGCGCGGGCGGCCGATCTCGATCGCGGCGATCTCGGCCGATATCATGGCGCGGACGCTCGAGCGGGTCGGCGTGAAGACCGAGATCCTCGGATTTACGACCCGCGCCTGGAAAGGCGGGCAGGCGCGCGAGCAATGGCTGGCCGACGGCCGCCCCGCGAGCCCGGGCCGATTGAACGATCTCCGCCACATCATCTACAAACAGGCCGACGAGCCCTGGCGCCGCGCGCGCAAGAGCCTCGGCCTGATGATGCGCGAGGGGCTGCTCAAGGAGAATATCGACGGCGAGGCGCTGTTATGGGCGCATAACCGGCTGATCGCGCGGTCCGAGGAACGCCGGATCCTGATGGTGATCTCGGATGGCGCGCCGGTCGACGATTCGACGCTGTCGGTGAACAGCGGCAGCTATCTCGAAAAGCATCTGCGCCAGGTGATCGCCTGGATCGAAAACCGGTCCCCGGTCGAGCTCGTCGCGATCGGCATCGGGCACGACGTGACCCGCTATTACGAACGCGCGGTTACGATCATGGACGCCGAACAGCTGGGCGGGACGATGGTGGAACAGCTGGCAAGCCTGTTCGACGAGCCGCCGAAATAGGGCCGCGCCGGCAACGCGCTTGCAATGTTGGAAAATGTGGAGTGCAGTCGGGCGCGGACCGGTCGGCGTACGGGCCGTTTTCGGGGCGCCGGATCGATCCGGAAAATAACCGGCTGTGTGTTAACTATGTAAACTTTGCACGGCATTCTCGCGCGCCGGACGGAATTCGGGGGCCGGCGCAGATACGCGCGCCGGACGGAATTCGGGGGCCGGCGCAGATACGCGCGCCGACCCCCTCATCCTCGATACGCAACCCGAGGATTAGCCTGTTTGGGCAGTCGGTCGGCCTAGCAGTCGCGATCGATCGCGCGGCCCGCGAGTGCGCCGGCCACGCCGCCGATAACGGCGCCCGCGGTGCCGTCTCCGCGCCGGCCGTAGCGGCCCCGGTCGCCGCGCGCGATCTCGCGGCCAAGCAGCGCCCCGGCGATGCCGCCGATGATCGTGCCGCCCGTGCCATTGTCGCGGCAGCGGCCGCGATAGTAGCGCCGGTCGCGATAGTCGCGCCGGCTGTACCGGCGGCCGTCATAATAGTCGCCGCGCCGGTAGCGCTGCCGGTCGTAGCGGCGATCATATCGCCGGTCGTAGCGGTCGCCGCGCCGATAATCCCGCCGATCGTAGCGGTCGTCGTAACGATCGTCGTAGCGGCTCTCGTAATAGCGGCCGTCATAATAGCCGTCCCCCGCATGGGCCGCGGCGGGCACCAGCATCGTTCCGGCGAGCGCCGCGGTTGCGGCCAGGGCGATTTTCTTCAATGCCATCTCAAATCTCCAAAGCGTCTTCAAAAGCCGTCTCACATCTGGCGTGGCGGGTTTCGCTCCAGGCAGCTCCCGTCGACGCATCGCCCTTATGGATGTGGTTAGCGGAACCTTGTCTGAACGATGCTGTTGTCCGCCGTTCAGCTTGGCCCGTGTTTCGGCTGTGCGGTCGCCCGTGCCGATGGTAGGGAATGGCGATGATCCGCCGTATCGCCGCCGCCCTTTCGATTTTCCTCGTCGCCGGATCGATTCTCGTCATCGGCCAGGGCGCGGGAGCACCGGCCGACGGGCCGTTCGCGATTCATGCCGAGCCGGTCGTGCTGGATCCCGCCGATCCCGGGCGCCGCGATATCGGGGGGCTGCGCTATCTCGGCGGCTGGGTGCTGACCAGCGACGATCCGGATTTCGGCGGTATCTCCGCCATGGCGCTGGCGGGCGACGGTTTTGTGGCGGTCAGCGATGCCGGCGGCCTGTTCCGTTTCGCGCTCGACGGGGACGCGATTTCCCGGGCCGACATCGCGCGCCTGCCGACCGGGCCCGCGCCCGAAGATGGCGGCCCGGTCCGCAAGCGCGATCGCGACGCCGAGGCGCTCGCTCATGATCCCGAAACCGGGTGCTACTGGGTCGCCTTCGAGCGTGCCAACGGCGTGTGGCGCTTCGACGCGGAGTTCGCCGCGTCCGATGCCGACCATGCGCCGGGTGCGATGGAGGACTGGCCGAACAATGGCGGCGCGGAAGCGATGGTAAGGCTCGACGACGGCCGGTTCCTGATCTTTTCGGAAGCCGGCGACGGCCCCGGCGATTCGCGCGAGGTCCTGCTCTTTGCCGGCGATCCGAGCGAGCGCGGCGATGCGCCGGTCCGGCTCGGCTATCGCCCGCCCGGCGACCATCGGATCACCGACGCAGCCCTGCTGCCCGACGGACGGCTGCTCGTGCTCAATCGCGATTTCAGCCTGGTGGCGGGCGTCTCGGTGATCGTGTCGATCGTCGCGCTCGACGATTTGGCGGCGGGGACCATCCTGACCGGGAATGTCGTCGCACGATTCGATCCGCCGCTGACCGTCGACAATATGGAGGCGCTGGCGGTCGATGCGCGCGATGGGCGGACGATCGTCTGGATGGCGTCGGACAACAATTTCAATCCGCTGCAGCGCAGCCTGCTGATGCAGTTCGAACTGATCGAGGACGCGCGGTGATTCGCCGCCCGCGTATCAGGGCGCGATGCGCCCGGAGAAAATGGTGGGCAGGGTAGGGGTTACACCTACATCAGACCGTAATCCGCGGCCTGCTCTGATTGAGCTACCCGCCCGAGCCGATAGCTTTTGCCTATCTCGACGATTTGGCAAGGCTATGACCGGCGACGGGCGGCGCCTGTCCCGATCATGGACAGCCGTCGGTCTTGGCCGGCCCTGTCGGATTGTCCAACGGAATGAGCGGCTTGTCGGGCTGACGGACGCTGCATATGCGCGTCCGGACCGGAAATCCGGGCGAAGACAGAGCGTTTCGGGCGGCGCGCGGGCCGGGTGTCAGGCGGCCTGTTTGCCGGCGATCTCGCGCTTGACCTTGCGGGCCTTGGGGCTGAGCTTGTCGTCGGCCGTCTTCAGCAGCCAGTTGTCGAGCCCGCCGACATGTTCGACCGAACGCAGTCCGTTGGTCGACACGCGGAACTTGAAGCTCCGTTCGAGCGCTTCGGACATCAACGTGACATTCTGCAAATTCGGCAGAAACGTCTTCTTCGTCCTGTTATTGGCGTGGGACACATTCATTCCCACCAGCCGACCCTTGCCGGTCAGTTCGCAAATACGCGACATAGTCTCAATCCTGAAATCACGGGTTTCCCGGAAAGCGGCGCAGATAGCCATACCGGCCCGTTTCGTCAAGCGCAGCAGTAGCCAATGGGAACCTTTGGCGGTAAGGCCGGTTGGTGCATTTTGGCACTCAAGGAGAAATTTTATGCGTATCGCTTTTGCACTTGCGCTGCTGGCAGTTCCGCTGGCCGCGTGCGACGTGGATCAGACCGAAGAGGCCGAACTGCCCGAGGTCGATGTCGAAGGCGGCAATATGCCGGAGTTCGAGGTCGATACCGCCGACATCGAAGTCGGCAGCGAAACGATGGAAGTCGAAGTGCCGACAATCGATGTCGAGCCGGCCGATGCGGGTGACGAAGCGCCCGAATAACAATATTGTTCACGGGGGCAGCGAAAGACTAGGCACGGGCCATGGCATTTCCGCTGCCCCCGCCCATGCACCGCGCGCTCGAACTCGCCGAACTGGCCGCGAAGGCATCCGAAGTGCCGGTCGGCGCGGTGATCACGCGCGGCGGTGATATCGTCGCGGAAGCCGCGAACGGTATGCGCGCCAGCGGCGATCCGACCAGCCATGCCGAAATGCGCGCGATTCGCGCCGCGCTCGCCGAGCTGGGCACCGGCCGGCTCGACGGCTGCGACCTCTGGGTCACGCTTGAGCCGTGCGCGATGTGCGCCGGCGCCATCGCCCATGCCCGGCTCGACCGGCTCTATTACGGCGCGCCCGATCCCAAGGGCGGCGCGGTGGAACACGGCCCGCGATTTTTCGCCCAGCCCACCTGCCATCACCGGCCCGAAATCTATCCGGGAATCGGGCAGGAACGGGCGGCGGCGCTGCTCACCGAATTCTTCCGTGAAAGGCGCGATTAGAGAAAAGAGGGCGCCCGGCATGTGCCGGACGCCCTCGATATTGTCCGCATAGGACGGCGGTCAGTCGCCGACCGCGTTCACGTCCTGCTGGGTGATCGGCACGATGCGGATCTCGACGCGGCGGTTCTGCTGCTTGCCGGCCGCCGTCGCATTGCTCGCGATCGGCTGGCTCTCGCCAAAGCCTTCGGTCGCGATCCGCGCGCGGTTGACGCCGCGGCTCGCCAGATAGCTGGCCACCGACTGCGCCCGCCGGTTCGACAGGTCGAGATTGTAGCTGTCCGACCCGTCCGAATCGGTGTGGCCGTACACGTCGATATAGGTTTCCGGATAGCTGGAGAGCGTCTGGGCGATCTCGTCCAGCGTCGTCCGGAACTGCGGGCGGATGGCGCTCGAATCGACATCGAACTCGGCAACTGAACCCGGCATCTGGAGATAGAGATTGTCCCCCTCGCGGATGACGTTGGTGTCGGTGCCCGCGGTCGCCTCTTCCAGCTCGCGCTGCTGCCGGTCCATATAGGTGCCGATCGCGATACCGGCGACCGCGCCGAGGCCCGCTCCCACGATCCGTTCGGTCCGGTCGCGGCGCCCGCCGACGAGGTCGCCGAGCAGATAGCCGCCGACCGCGCCCGCGACGCCGCCGATGGCCGCGCGCGAAATTCGCTGGTTTCCGGTTTCCGGATTGGTGGTGCAGGCGGTGGTCGCGCCGAGCATGGCGATCGCCGCCGTTCCCGCCAATAGCCCCTTTGAAAGTCTCACTGTCTGTCTCCTCCACTCTGATGGGATGCTTAACCAAAAGCCTCAATGCGCCGCTTGTTCCCCGTCAATCGTGAACAGAAGCTGATCATGCGCTTGTCCCGCCAGACAAAAGCGGGCAAATGGGCGGAACCCGTCCATCATGCCACCCGATCTATCACCCTTTCCCTGGTTCGATCTCTGCATCATTCTTGCATTGGTCCTGCTCAACGGCGTCTTCGCGATGTCCGAACTCGCGATCGTCTCGTCGCGCCGCGCGCGGCTTCAGGCGATGGTCAAGGACGGCCGTTCGGGCGCCCAGACCGCGATCGATCTCGCCTCCGAACCGGGGCGCTTCCTGTCGACCGTCCAGATCGGCATCACGCTGATCGGCATTCTCGCCGGCGCCTATTCGGGCGCCAGCCTGGGCGGGCCGGTTGGCGACCGGCTGGCGTTGCTGGGTGTCGAACCGCCGATGGCGCAGACGCTCGGTTTCGCGCTGGTAATCGTTCTGACGACCTATGCGTCGCTGGTGATCGGCGAGCTGGTTCCGAAACAGCTGGCGTTGCGCAATCCGGAGCGGGTCGCGGTGGTCGTCGCGCTGCCGATGCGCTGGCTGGCAACCTTCACGGCGCCGCTGGTATGGCTGATGGACCGCACCAGCGCGCTGATCTTCCGCCTGCTCCGCATGAGCCGCAAACCGCAGTCCAGGGTCACCGCCGAAGAGCTGCACATGCTGGTGGCGGAGGCGACGAAGTCGGGCGTGATCGAGGAGAGCGAGCGCGCGATCATATCGGGCGTGGTCCGGCTTGCCGACCGGCCCGTCCGCGAGGTGATGACGCCGCGGACCGAGGTCGACTGGATCGAAGCCTCGTCGAGCCCCAACGAGATCCGCGAAGCGCTGCTCGCGACCCCGCACACGCGGCTGCCGGTGGCCGAAGGGTCGGTCGACGAGATCATCGGAGTCGTCCAGGCGCGCGATATCGTCTCGGCGCTGTTCGAGGGGCGTTCGCTCGATCTGCGCCAGCTGATGCGCGAGGCGCCGATCGTTCCCGACCAGGTCGACGCGATGGATGCACTCGAGGCGTTGCGCGAATCGGATGTGCCGATGGCGCTGGTTCACGACGAATATGGTCATTTCGAGGGGCTGATGACGCCGCTCGACCTGCTGATAGCGGTGGCGGGCGAGTTCGTGTCCGATCAGGAGATCGGCACCGACCCGGCCTTTGTCGAGCGGGCCGACGGCAGCTGGCTCTTTTCCGGTTCGCTGGCGGCCGACAACATGGCGGAAAAGCTCGGCATCGATCTGCCCGAGGACCGCGACTACGCAACCGTGGCGGGGTTTGCGCTGTCGGTACTCAAACGCCTTCCGACGACCGGCGAGCTGTTCGAACGCGACGGCTGGCATTTCGAGGTGGTCGACATGGACGGCCGCAAGATCGACAAGCTGCTCGCGCAGCGATCCAAGACGGCCGATCGCACTTGAAGCCCGACACCTGATGTATTACATATGTAATACACCAAGTGGAGAAAAACCGTGTTGCGGATAATCCTGTCGATCATCGCAGCGATCATATTGCTGGTCATTGCCGTCAACGTCGTGAAATCGGTGTTCGCGCTGGTTTTCTACGGTCTCGCGCTGTTTCTCGTCGGCTATGTGGTCTGGTACTTTCTCAGCGGGTCGAAACGCGGCGGATAACGGCTGCCGGACCATCAGGCCGCGCGGCTGCTGAGCTTCTTCTGGCGCCGCCGTTCGACCGAAGAGCCGATTCCCATCGCTTCGCGATATTTCGCGACCGTGCGGCGGGCAATATCGAAACCCTTGTCCCTGAGCAGCGCGACGAGCTTGTCGTCCGACAGGATCTTGTCCTCGTTCTCGATCAATGTGCGGATATGGCTCTTCACGGCCTCCGATGAGGCCGCCTCGCCGTCTTCGCCCGTCCTGATACCGCTGGTGAAGAAATATTTGAGCTCGAATATCCCGCGGTCGCAGGACAGATATTTGTTCGACGTCGCCCGGCTCACGGTCGATTCATGCATGTCGATCGCCTCGGCGATCTCGCGCAGGGTCAGCGGTTTGAGATGGGTCACGCCTTTGCGGAAAAAGTCCGTCTGGCGCTTCACCAGTTCGCCGGCCACCTTGACGATCGTGCGCGCGCGCTGGTCGAGCGCCCGGGTCAGCCAGTTGGCGTTGGCGAGGCATTCGTTGAGCCAGGCCCGGCTCTCTTCATCGTCGCCGGCTTCCGACATTTCGTGATAATAGCTGCGATTGACGATCAGGCGCGGCAGGGTCGCGTTGTTGAGTTCGACGGCCCACCCCGTCTTCCCCGGCGCGACGAAGATATCCGGCACGACGGCCTGGACCGGTTCGCCGCCAAACTGGCAGCCGGGCTTGGGATCGTAGTCGCGCAGCTCGGCGATCATATCGGCCATGTCCTCGTCGTCGACGCCGCACATCCGCTTCAACCGCCCAAGCTCGCCACGCGCCAGCAGATCGAGATTGTCGATCAGCCGCGCCATGGCGGGATCGTAGCGGTCGGCCTCGCGGGCCTGGATGGCCAGGCATTCCGACAGGTCGCGCGCGCCGACCCCGGTCGGTTCGAACGTCTGGATCACACCCAGCACCCGCTCGAGATCGGCCATCGGGACGCCGAGCTGATGCGAGAGGCGAAGCAGGTCGGCGCGCAGATAACCGGTTTCGTCGATCCGCTCGATAAGCTGGCCCGCGATCAGATACTCCTGCCCCGACAAGGTGCCGCCGGCCTGGGCGAGCAGGTGATCGTGCAGCGATATGTCGGCGGCGGCGAACAGGTCGAGATCGGGGCCGTCCTCGCCGCCGCTGCGTCCGTCGATCCCGGTCATGCCGAGCGCGCCGTCCATCCCGGCGTCGGATCCGCTATCGTCGGAGAGCGCGCTTTCCTCGATATCGAGCCGGGCCTCGTCGTCGGCGCCACCGTCGCGGACGAGTGTGTCGGCGGTCGCCGGATCGGGCGCGTCCCCGAAGCCGTCGCCTTCTTCGCCCGGCGTCGCCGCTTCGCGCTGCTCGTCGCCGGCGGCATCGAGCAGCGGGTTCTTCTCCAGCTCCTCGGCGATGAATCCTTCGATTTCGAGATTCGACAGCGCCAGCAGCTTGATCGCCTGCTGGAGTTGCGGCGTCATCACCAGAGACTGGCTCTGCCGGAGGTCGAGGCGTGGTCCTAGTGCCATGCCGGCACCCTAAACTGTGAACCCTTCGCCGAGGTAAAGCCGTCGTACCTCGTCATTGGCGACCAGATCGTCGGGAGAGCCTGAAAACAACACCTTACCGTCATAGATGATACAGGCCTGGTCGACGATACCCAGCGTTTCGCGGACGTTATGATCTGTGATCAGCACGCCGATATTGCGGTTTTTCAGATCGGCGACGAGTTCGCGGATATCGGCGATCGAGATCGGGTCGATCCCGGCGAACGGTTCGTCGAGCAGCATGATGGACGGGTTCGCCGCCAGTGCCCGCGCGATCTCGCAACGCCGCCGTTCGCCGCCCGACAGCGCCATCGCCGCCGAATCGCGCAGGTGAGCGATCGAAAATTCCTCCAGCAGCTTTTCGAGCCGTTCGGCGCGCGCGTCGGGATCGGGTTCGCTCATCTCGAGCACGGCCGCGATATTCTTTTCCACGCTCAACCCGCGGAAGATCGAGGTTTCCTGGGGCAGATAGCCGAGGCCGAGGATCGCGCGGCGATACATGGGGAGGCCCGTAATGTCGGCGCCATCGAGCATGATGCGCCCGGAATCGGGCCGCACCAGTCCCATGATCGAATAGAAGCAGGTCGTCTTGCCCGCGCCGTTCGGACCGAGCAGGCCGAGCACATGGCCGCGCCCGATATGCAGCGAAACGTCCGACAGGACCTGTTTCTTGTCGTAGGATTTGGCGATCGATACGACCGACAGCCCCTCGGTCTCGGTATCGAGCCCGGCAGGAGTCTCCGGAGGATCGATGATCTCGGCTTTGTTCATGGTTTCGCTATTTGGCATCATCCGTGCATGTTGGGAAGCAGCCGGGAGGTTTCAATTGTCCCGGCCGGTTTCGTCCCGATTAGCCTAGTTGTTCCGCTGGGGCACGGTGAACCGGCCCGTCACGCGTCCGGTTTCGGTTCCTTGCGTGACGATGCCGTCGCCACCCTGGGATCGGCCGTCGATGACCGCCCGTCCCGTATCGAGATCGATGACCAGGCGACCGCCGCGGATTACGTTGCCCCCTTGGTTCAGCTCGACGCCGCCGATCAGCGTGATCAGCCGGCGGTTGAGGTCGTAGACGCCGAACTGGCCGCGCGCGGTTTCGCTCGGGCTGCGGACGAACACCCCGCCGCTTGCATCGAGCCGCTGCACTTCGACACCGCCCGCGACGCTGCCCGAATAGGCGACCGTGATGCGCGCGGCATCGAGCGACAGGTTGCCCTGGCGCACCTGGACGTTGCCGGAAAAGATCGCGCGGTCGGCCCGATCCTGCACCTCGATCCGGTCGGCCGCGACGTCGACGGGTGCATTGGTGTTGAGGCCGCCAAGCGCCGACTGGCTCGAGGCCGGCACGGCGGCCAGCATCGTCAGTGCGAATCCGGTGACAAGCGGCAGAAGAGGGGATCGGGTCATGACCGCTATCTGCCCGCGCCTTGGACGATGCGCAAGCGTGCGTCGCCTTCGAGAAAAACCGTGCGTGTCGGCAGGTCGACCCGCATGCTGTCCGCGCTGAAGACCCCAAGCGGAATCTGGCCGTCGACCTCGCCCGCGCTGCGCATCTCGCGCTCGTCGAGCCGCACCAGCACGTTGCTCGTCCGCAACCGATAACCGTCGGCGGCCCGGAACTCGAGCGGACCGTCTATGGTGACGATCTCGTCCTCGAGATCGTAGAATCCGCGATTGGCGACGATGAAGGCAAGTCCGTCTTCCAGTTCGAGCTGGGCCGACAGATCCTCGAGCTCGACGATCGGGGTCGCCGAGCTGCGCTGCAGGGCCGAGGCCGCGTTCAGTTCGAACGGCCGGCCGGCGCCGTCGGCGCCGCTGTACCGGGCGGCCTCGACGCGCAGCCGCTCCGAAGCGATTTCGACATTGTCGCGCGACAGGAGAAAGCTCAGCTCGTTGCTCTGTTGCAGCGGGGCCATTGCGAGAAACGCGGCGAGAATGCCGATCGCGCCGGGCAGGATGACCTGCAGATATTTGACGATCCGGTCGTGCCGCCCGCCGGGCGCCGCCCAGTGCTGGCGGCGGTCCAGCCTTTTTCTCGCTGCCTCAGACATGGGCGAAGATGTCGATCTCCGGCCAGCCGGCGAGATCGAGGCGCGCCCGGTGGGGGAGGAAATCGAAACAGGCCTGGGCGAGGTGCATGCGTCCCTCGCGCTCGAGCCGTTCGTCGAGCTGTTCCTTCAGCCGGTGCAGAAACCGGACATCGGATGCCGCATAGTCCTTCTGCGCGTCGCTCAGATCCGGCGCGCCCCAGTCCGACGATTGCTGCTGCTTGGATATCTCCGCGCCCAGCAGTTCGCGGCAGAGCTCCTTGAGGCCGTGCCGATCGGTATAGGTGCGCACGAGCCGCGAGGCGATCTTCGTGCAATAGACGGGTGCCGCCGTGACGCCGAGATAATGCTCGATCGCGGCGAGATCGAACCGGGCGAAATGATAGAGTTTGAGCCGCTCGGGATCTCCCAGCAGCGCCTTCAGATTGGGAGCCGCATAGTCGCTGTCGGGCGCGAAACGCACCAGATGCTCGTCGCCGCCGCCGTCGGAGAGCTGGACGACGCACAGCCGGTCGCGCGGCGTCTGCAGCCCCATGGTTTCGGTGTCGATGGCGATCGCGCCGGCGCCCAAGGCGCCGGCGGGCAAATCTTCTTCGTGAAAATATACGGTCATGCCAGCGCACATAGGCGCAATGGCCCGGGCGCTCAATGGCTGGCGGTCTGTTCCCCGGCCACGCCCGCCTCGGCCATACGCCTCTGCCGCGCGCGCCGTGCCATGATGTTGAGCGTCTCGACCCCGGCGGCGAACGCCATCGCGGCGTAGATATAGCCCTTCGGAATATGGACGCCGAACCCGTCGGCGATCAGCACGAAACCGATCATCAGCAGGAAGGACAGGGCGAGCATCACGACCGTCGGGTTGCGGTCGATGAATTCGGCCAGCGGATCGGCGGCGATCAGCATGACCGCGATGGCGACGAGGACCGCGACGATCATGATCGGCAGCTGGTCGGTCATGCCGACCGCCGTGAGGATCGAGTCCACCGAGAAGACCATGTCCAGCAGCAGGATCTGGACGATGACCGTGGTGAAGGTCATCGTCGCCTTGCCCTTCTTGTCGAGCATGGTGCCCGAGGGTTCGGTGTCCATCGCGTGATGGATTTCCTTGGTCGCCTTCCAGAGCAGGAACAGCCCGCCCGCGATCAGGATCAGGTCGCGCCAGGAAAAGGCGGTTTCGAACGTCGGCTCGCCGTGAACGCCGGGCGTGCCCGCAATGCCGAGATCGAACACGACCTGGGTCGCCTGGACGATCCAGGCGATCATCGACAGCAGGGCAAGCCTGAGTATCAGCGCCAGCGAGATGCCGATGCGCCGCGCCTTTTGCCGCTGCTCCTCGGGCAGTTTGTTGGAAAGGATCGATATGAAGATGAGATTGTCGATCCCGAGCACCACTTCGAGCACGATGAGCGTGAGCAGGGCGGCGATATTGGCGGGATCCGTAAAGACGGCGAGCAGGCTATCCATGGCGCGATCATTGCCTTGCGCATCGCGACCGTGCAAGCTTCGGCGCGCCAAAAGGCGTGAAGAAGGGAGAAAGGATGGGCGACGAACGCAGCCGGGGCGGCAAGCTCGAGGTCGATCCGCCCAACACGTCCGCGCCGCCGCGGCAGGCGCGGGAAACGGTGCGTCCGAGGTCCGGAGGGCCCGAAATGGCGGCGGGGCGGTCCACAACCGGCCAGCGGCGGAGCGCTGCGCGCCCGGCCGCGGCATCCGACACGAACAAGCCGGTCATCATCGCCATTCTCTACCTCACGAGCATTGTCCTCGGAATAACCGGGCTCGTGGCGTTCATATTGGCGCTGGTGTGGAAGTCGGAACCCGGCGAAGGCTGGGAGGCCTCTCACTATGACTACCAGATCATGACGTTCCTGCTGTGGCTGGGTACGACGATACTCGGGATCATCCTGATTTTCACGATTATCGGGGCGCTGATCGGCATTCCGCTGCTGTTTCTGGCGCTCGTCTGGCTGCTTGTTCGTGCGATCATGTCTCTCATTCGCGCGCTGAACCGGGAACCGATGCCAAATCCGGGGACCTGGCTGGCGTAAATCGCTCGCGAAAGCGGCGTTTTTCCGCTATACCGAATCACGGTACGGCAGATTCGTGCCATGAAGTTGGCGCGCACCGCCCGGCGCGAGCTCCTTCGGTTTTGAGCTTTGGGCGAACGGGAAGACTTTAGGACAAATGAGTTTCGACAGGGACCGGCGGGGACGCCGAAAGGACAAGCGCGACAGTTTCGGCGACGAAAACTACCAAGGCTATAACGAACCGAGCGGTTTCGGCGGAGGCCGGGAGTCCGGCGGTTTCGAAAATCGCGGTGGCGGCGGTGGCGGTGGTGGCTACCGCGGCGGCGGCAGTGGCGGCGGTTATCGCGGTGGCGGTGGCGGCGACCGGATGCCGGCGCAGATCGTCGGCGAAGGCAAGGGTGTCGTCAAATTCTTCAACGCGCAGAAAGGCTTCGGTTTCATCGTCCGCGACGATGGCGGCGAGGACGTGTTCGTGCATATCAGCGCGGTCGAACAGGCCGGCCTGACCGGCCTAGCCGAAGGCCAGCCGCTGAGCTTCAATCTGGTCGATCGCAACGGCAAGGTTTCGGCCAGCGATCTCGTGATCGACGGCGAACCGCTGCCGGTGCCCGAGCGGGAAGATCGCGGACCGCAGCGCCAGCTGACCGGCGAAAAGGCCAGCGGCACGGTCAAGTTCTTCAACAGCATGAAGGGCTTCGGCTTCATCCAGCGCGACGATGGCCAGCCCGATGCTTTCGTGCATATCAGCGCGGTCGAGCGCGCCGGCATGCCGACGCTCAACGAAGGCGACCGGCTCGACTTCGAGCTTGAGGTGGATCGGCGCGGCAAGCATGCGGCGGTCAACCTGCAGCCCAAGCACGACTGAGCCGCTTGGGAACAAAAAAAAGGCCTCGGCAGATCGCTGCCGAGGCCCTTTTTGTCTGGACGAACCGCGTCTCAGAAGCGGAACGACAGCTCTGCCACCGCCCGGTCGTCTCGTTGCAGATCGCGCCCGAAATCGGTTTCGAATGCGGTGGTCAGGGAGAGGTTGCCGCGTTCCAGGCTGATCCCGCCGCGTACTTCCGCCCATGCCGTATCCGAACCGACGCCCGGCAGTATGATGGGAACATCCCGCGCCTGGGCGAAGCGAACCGCCATTCCGCGATCGTCCTGGCTCAGGGCATGGACATAATCGGCGGACAGTCGTGGCCGCACCGACCAGCCGCTGTGCCCGATATCGGCCTGGCCCTGGAAGTTGAACCCGACCCGTCCTTCGAGCCGCCGTTCGCGGATGTCGTCGATCGCCAGAGCGATTTCGGATCCCGCCTCGCTATAGCCCTCGACCTCGGCGCGCGTGTAGCGAACCGCCGCCCGCGGCGTCAGCTCGAACCCCCGCGCGACGCCGATATTCACGCCCGTTTCGATGCTCGCGGCATAGCTGGAAGCGCGGGTATCGTTGCTGAACCGGGCGCTTTCGAAGCCGCCGGTGACGAAACGCGCGGTTTCGATGTCGGTGACCGATGCCGAACCGAGGCCGGCTACATAGGCGCCGCCGCCCAGCCGGTAGGACGCGTAGGCCAGCGCCTGGTTGGTTTGCAGTTGCGCCTCGGAGCCCTGCAATGTGGACCGGCCGTTGATGAAAGCGGACGCGCCGCCCACCGTAAGATTGTCGGTCAGTTCGACCTCGAGTCCCATTGCGATATGCCAGTTCGCCTGGGCGTCCGAACGGCTGCCGAAGCGTGTCGCCGTGCGGCTGTTCTCGAAACCGCCGGAAATGAAGCCGCTTACATTGTCAGGCAGAGCCCCCAATGTCCGGCCGGCCGGGACGATCCGTCCGGTGAAACTCGCGCCGGTCGCGGCGCTGCGCGAAAGCGACGCGTTGCCCGCGGCGATGCCGATCGTTTCCGGCGCGCCGACGATGCTGAACGTGCCCGGCTGATGCTTGCGCGTGCCGAGAAGCGACAGACGGTCCGAAACGAGGCCGAGCATCAGCTCGTTCTGTCCGGTCCCGACGGCCATGGTCTCGTTGACGATATGGGGAGATAGCCCGTCGAGAGTCGCTGTGAGGCTGGCGGCGTCCATGACGTCGATCGCGCCGTAGAAGCCGGCCAGCGAATCGTAGCTTCCGCCCCGCAACCGGTCGAGCCCGCCGGCGAATGCGCTCGCGAATGCGCTGCCGGTGCTGATATTGTCGGCCAGCCTTCCCGCTTCCAGCGTCACGACGACATTGTTGTCGCCATAGCTGAGAACCGGGCGCAGGATGCCGATCCCGCCCAACGCCTGGTCGAAGGTGCCGTCGACACCGCCTTCGGCCGTCAGGATCTCGAACGACTGGTTCCAGCGGGGCCGCGGACCCAGGCCGCGCGAGAAGAAGGCGATGCCGCCGAGCGCGGCGACGCCGCTGTTGTCGGCATCTCCGGTGACTGCGATCCGGTCATTGGCCGTGCGCGTGAGGTCAAAGGCGGTGATGGTGCTCGAGCCGAGAATGAGATCGCCCTGCACGGTAAGGGTGCCGGTCCGGAAACCCGCCGGCGTGACGAGGCTCGATATGGCGGTCAGATATGTCGGGTCGATCGTGCCGCGACCGCTCAATATGCCGCCGATGACCAGGGCCTCCCCCGTCTGCAGCAATCCGTCGACGCGGGTCCGGCCGCCGATCTGGTTGTAATCGGCAACGACCGTGAGTGCACCGTCTTGACGAATGACGAGCGATGCAAATCCGGCCACCGTCAAACGATCGATCTCCACCGCCGTCGACAGGTAAGTCGTGCCGAAATTGTCGAGCGTGACATCGAAATACCGCGCCCGGACGCCGTTGGCGGGGTCGGGTTCGATATTGTCCGGTACGAACCCGGTGGCGCCCGGCAGCCCGTTTTCGATGGTCGGGTCGGGCAGCGTCGCGGCCGAGACAGCCGTCGACGCCTGACCGGCAATCGCTTGCGGCGCCTCGGCGAAAGCCGTTTGCACTCCTCCGGGTAGCGAGAGATCGGCGCGGCCGATCCCCGATATCGTCGTCGCTCCGCCAGCCGTTGGCGAGCCGTCGACGATGACGGTCCCGTCATTCAGATCGAGACAGATATCGTCGGGCGGAAGCTGGTTGCAGACCTGGCCGAAATCGGGTTCCGTACCGGCCGTGCCGAGCCCGGGTTCGGACGGCGTGCCGGTGACCAGATTGCCCTCCTCGTCGATGATCCGATAGGCCGGATCCTGCAAAGACACCCAATGGTTGGGATTTTCCCAGCGTCCGCTGCCCCGCCGCGCGCCGACATAGCGATACGGATTCACCTCGGCGATATAGTCCCAGAACAGGAACAGCGGCTGGTAAAAGCTGGTCGTGCCGTAGGAGCTGAACGGCTGCTCCGCGAAAAAGCGGCTGCCGCCCGATAGGACGCCGATGACGACCTCTTCGTCGAACGTTTCATCGAGGATTAGCGGTCCTCCGGAATCGCCGCCTGCCGTCGTGCCTTCATTGGGCAGCGCATCGTCCTTCAACACGTTGAAATCGAACTCGTTCGCGCCCGGCGTGCCGCGGGCCGGATCGTCGAAGTCCGTGAAATACAGATTCTGAGGCAGGGTAGGGTCGACAGGGCCGAACAGGAAACTGTCGATATCATCGAGCGACGTCAGCGCCCCGAGAAAATTCTCGGCCGCCCTCCGGCGGAAATCGATCCCGTCGACCGATCCCTCCGTCGCGTTTCCGGTCGCGCCATATCCGGTGATCGTAACATGATAGCCGGTGCCGGTTTCGTCTTCGATCGAGCCGGGAGCGGGCAGGGCGGAGAATAGCAGCGCCCAGGTCGGAATGCCGGTGGCCGGCATGTCCAGCGTCGCCACCGCGATATCGGCTTCGAGGAAACCGAGGCCGAAAATGTCCGTCAGCGATTCCGGACTGTACTGAACTTCATTGACGTTGAAGATGTTGACGGCAGGGTTGCTGGCAAAGCCGTTGTTGATCCAGTTGATGATCGCCGGGAGATTGTCGACCTCGAATCCGAAGCTGATGGGAACTCCACCGGTGTTCGATCCATAGGCGTCTTGCGGCCGCGAGTTGACGCAATGCGCGGCAAACAAAACGGTCCGCGGATTGATCAGCGAACCCGTGCAGAGTCCGACCGTCCCGTCGCCGTTCCAGACGGTCATCTGCCCGATGCCGTTCACCCCGCCTTCGGTATCGACGATCGATTCCGCGTCCGTGTTGTTGTTGGGTACGATTGCCTGGGCCGGCGCCGCCACGAGGAGCGACAGCGCGATCGCGCCGGCGGCGGTGCCGGTTGAGAGAGCGGTTGAGCGTGATGCGGAAGTCGACATGGTAACGAGCCCCTTTTTCTGATCCCTGATCGAAAAAGAGTAGAACCGATTTTGGAAAACGAACAAGATTAATCTTTTACTAACAAAGTGTTACGGAATTTTGCGGTTGCGTAAGCGGAGCCTGTAATAGTTCCTCCATCGGGCGCGGCGCCGGGCTTCCGGCGGCATTGCATCGCAAAATTTTGGGGTCGCGATCAGGCTCGCCGACGATCAGAAAGTTTACGGAACCGGTAAACTCGCTCGGCCCTTTCGCCGTGCGACTCGGTTCGGAACGCAGATGGCGAGATGCCTCCGCCGGTCTGTATGCGCTGTGCCAGCCGGGCATAGAAAAAGGCGCCCCGGCGGTGTGCCGGAGCGCCTATTTCGAGCGTTTCGCTTTCTAGAAGCGGAACGTGGCGGTTGCCCGATAGGTCTGGTTGCGCACGTCGTTGCGCCACAGCGTGCTGTCCACCGCGAAGTCGATATCCACAGAGTCGGTAACGATCTGCAGACCGCCGCTGAGTTCCACCCAGTTGCTGTCCTGCGCCACGCCGAGCGCGAAAGGAGCGAACGCCCCGCCGCTGCCGCCGACAAAGTTGGCGAGGAACACGGCCGGCGTGTCGGCGAAGTCGTGCACATAGGTGGCATTGAACCGCGGCCGGACGGAGCCCGTATCCGCCGTGACATCGATACCCAGACGGCCCTGAAGGCTGTCCAGCGTCGCGCCGCGGCGGAACTGCATGGCGGGACCGCCGCCGGTCTCGGACGAATTGCCGAAGCCCAGATAGCCGTAGCGCAATGCCGCATTCGGCGTGAAGCGGACCGTTCCGGTGCCGAATTCCTTGCCCAGCATCACTTCGGCCGCGACCGCCAGCGCGTCTTCCTGGAGCGCCAGGTTGAACGTGTTCGGCCCGACCGCGACGGTGCGCTGCGTTTCGTTGTCGAACACGCCGGCGCTGGCCTGGCCCGACAGGATCAGACCGTTGGACATTTCCCAGGAGCCGTACAGCGTGCCCTGCCACAGCTGGCCGTCGGTCGTCTGGCCGGCCGAAGCATTGGCGTCCAGATCCGAGAAGGACAGCGAGTAGCCGATCAGCACATGCTCGCTCGCCATATGTTCGATACCGGCGGCGAGGAAATAGCCGTCGAACTGGTCGCGGCCCGTCGAGATCGCGGCCGGCATGGCGCGCGAGCTGCCGTCGATATAGCCGCCCGCGAGATAGATCGCCATCGACTCGTCGATGCCGTGATCTTCCATCATCGAACCTTCGTTATGGCTGTCCATGGCGATCTGGCTCTGCCACGGCGCCCCGAGATTGCCTGCGGCCGCGACCTGGATGGGTTCGCCGATCGAGGCGACCGTGCCGCCCTGGAACCCGCCCGAACGTGCGGCGCGGAGACGATCGCGGTAGAAACGCGACATATTCTCTGTCGCCGCCATGCCGATCGCCGTCCGCGTCGTCTCCGTGATCGGAGCGAGGCCCTCGAGCGTCGACTGGATCGTCGCCGCATCGGTGAAATCGAGGAAGCCGTAGATTTCGGGGAAGCCGCCCGCGCGGCTGCGGTTGCCGTCGAGGATCGCCGCATAGGCGGTTTGCACGGCGGATGCCGGGTCAACGACATCGGCATAGCTGCCGACATCGATCCGCACCTCGACCGTATTCGCGGTATAAGCGAAGATCGGCTGCAGGATCGCGCTCAGCGTTCCGTCGTTGAACGTCCCGGTGACGCCGCCGCCTGCCGTCAGGAAGGTATAGGCCGCGTCGCTCGTGTAGATGGTGCCGGGCACCGCCGCGAAGGCGACGTTGCCTCCGACATCGGCCTGGCCCGTCACGGCGAGGACATCCGTGATGGGCGCCGCGCCGAGGTCGATCAGCAATGTCGAACCGGAAGCGAGGACCAGATTGCCGTCCACGGTCAGCGTGCCGATGCTGCCCATGCCGCCGGGGGCGATCATGCCCGCGACGCTCGTCAGGAACGGCGTCTGCACAGTGCCATTGCCCGAAAGCATGCCTGCAACCAGCAGATAGTCGCCAGGGGTGGAGAGGGATCCGTCGACATTGATTCCACCACCGGTCTGGGTGACGTCGATCAGCGACGTCAGGTCGCCCCCCGTGGCGATATCGAGGCCGGCAGCGCCGGTCACCGTCAGCCGGTCGATCGTGACCGCGCTGCTCAGCGTCGTCACCCCGGCCTCGCTCAACGTCACGTCGAAATAGCGGCCGTTCACGCCGCCGGCGACGTCGGCATCGATATTGTCTGGCACGAACCCGGTGGCTCCGGGCAGGCCGTTATCGAGCGTCGGGGCGGGGTTAGGGCCCGCCGCGAACTCGGGCTCGCCGCCGCTGATGCCCTGGGGCTGCTCTTCAGCGGTTTCCGCGCCGTCGCCTTGGGCCTCGTTCTCGACGAGATCGACGCCGTTGTGCGGCGCTTGGACGGCGAAATCGACCCCGTTCTGCGACTGATGCTCGGCACCCATGATCATGCCGGCGCGTGCGCCGGGGGCGCCTTGCGCTGCAACGGTCGGCGATTCGGCGCCCGCATTCGGCGCAGCCGCAGCAGCTTCGTCGCCGCCAGTTGGGCTTTCACCCGGGCTCAGCAGGTCATCGACATTGGCTGTGCCAATACCTGATTGCACGGTCCCGCCGGACTCGCGGGCCGGCGGCGTCGGATCGCCGCTCTCGAGATCCTGGCAGGCATCGCCGGGATTCGCTCCCTCGGGATCGAAACAGACTTCGCCAAAGTCAGGCGAACCGCCCTCGGGTCCGGCGCCCGGCGAAGTCGGCAGGCCGTTCACGACCGCGCCGGTCGGATCGATGATCCGGTAGATCGGGTCGAGTTCGGTCACCCAGTGATTGGGGTCTTCCCAATTGCCGTCGCCGGCCACCGCGCTGACATAGCGGTACGGGTTCGTCGCAACGATATAATCCCAGTAAAGATAGAGCGGCTGGTAGAAGCTCTCCGTGCCGTAGCTGGAGAAAACCTGCGGGCCGAAGAAGCGCGTACCGCCAGACAGGACGCCGATCTGCAGGTCTTCGTCCGACAGGTCGTTGTTGGCCGCGTCGAGGATCAACGGGCCGCCGGAGTCGCCGCCGGCCGTCGTGCCTTCGCGCTCGCGTGGTTCATCTTTGTAGAGGTTGAAATCGAACGGATTGGTCTTGTTCGGATCGTCGAAATCGAGGCGATACAGGCTCTGCGGCAGATCGCCGAACGGATTGCCGAACAGGAACTCGTTGCGCTCGTCGAACGAGGTCAGCGCGCCGAGCATGTTCTCGGCGGCGCGGCGGCGCCAGTCGATGCCTTGCGATGCGCCCGTAGTCCCGCTGCCCGAACGGCCGTAACCCGTGATGTTCACATGATAGCCGGTGCCGTCCTGGTCGGTGATCTGGTCGGGGGTCGGCAGCGGCGAGAAGAGCAGCGCCCAGGTCGGGATCGTCGAACGCAGCGTCTGCGTGGCCGGATCCAGTTCGCTGGTCACGGGCCGTGAGAGGCTGGCCAGCGCGATATCGGCTTCGAGAAAGCCCAACGCCGCCGGATCGTCCAGCGACCGCGGATCGTAGAAAATCTGCGCGATGTCGTAGACGGCGAGGCCAGGATTGGAGGTGAAGCCGTTGTTGATCCAGTCGATGAAACCGGGCAGCGCATTGTCGTCGAACGAGAAGGCCGACCGGATGATCGTGCCATAATCGCTTTCAGGGCGGTCGTTCACGCAGTGCGCGGCAAACAGGACCGTACGGGGGTTGATCAGCGTCCCCGTGCAGACAAAGCCGTCATCGCGGAAGAACATGCCGACGCCGTTCACCCCGGTGTCGTCGATGATTTCGTCCGGCGTGAAATTGTCGTTGGGAACGATCGCCTGTGCCGGTGCAGCCAGTGCGAGCGCGATTGCGCCGCATGCTGTGGTCGTAGCAAGCGAGAGGATACGGGTTGATTTGGTCGGCATGGTCGGTGCCCCTTTTTTGGAAGTCACGGAATAGTAAACTCTGTCGATATTTTTGGCGGTCCGTTAGGGATTCAGCAAGAATTTTCCGGGGTTCGCGGAAACGACTGGAATCAGTCGTTTTCCGCCGCCGTGGCCTTGTATTGCACCGTTCCGGTGATGCAAATTTGCATCACTTTCCACCCGGTGCAACCGTCTGCAAACAAAAGAAAAGCAGGACGACCGGCATCGACCGTCCTGCTTTATCGATTTTGGCCAGACGATGCTATTCGACGCTGAGCGAATAGGTGCCCGTCGCGCCGCCGCCCAGGGTGGTCGCGCGGATCATCAATGTCCCGCTGTCCTGGAAGGTCACCGTGAGCCGGGAGTCCAGTCCCAACGATTCCTCGCCATCGCCCGCTGCCCCGTCGTCATTGCTCTCGACCACCGCGAAGCCGAGCGGAGTGAGGCCGCCGATTTCCAGAAATGCGTCGAAATCGCCCGATCGCAGCGTCACCGTTCGCGTGTCGCCTTCCCGGCCGCGCAGCTCATAGAGCGCATAATGCCGGTCCTGCCCGCCATAGCTGTCGGGCGAATAGGTGGGGCTGTCCATGCTCAGCGTTCCGTTCAAGGTCTGACCGGCGAGGATGCGGATCGGCGGCGGCGGCGGTGGTGGCGGCGCCATTTCGCTGACCTCGATCGTGTAGTTTCCGGTCGCATCGGCGCCGAATGTCCGCGCGCGCACGATATAGGTTCCGGTTTCCGGGAAAGTGAAAACGAGCCGCGAATTGAGCCCCTCTCCGCCGTCGTCGTCGACGAACATCTGGATGAACTCGTCGCCCTCCATCCGCCCGATCTCGAGCAGCGTGTCGAAATCGTCGGACTGCATCGCGATGGCGATCCGGTCTCCCGCAGAGCCGGTCACCGTGTAACTGTCGAGATAATAGTCGTTGCTCGTCACGCGTTCGCTCTCGCGCGTCAGTTCGCCCTCCGAGCTGCTGCCGGTCGGGAGGGGTGTCTGGGCGCCGGCCGCTGCCGGCAATGCTGCCGCGAGTGCGGCGGCAAGGGCGATCTTGGATAGCTGGATCTTCATTGCGTTCTCCCTGTCATATGGAGCTGCTCGGCTCCTTTTCCTCTGCGCAACCCGAATATGCCTATCGATGAGGCGTTCTGTATGAGCGATGAACGGTTTAACGCACAATCAGGATCGCACCAAACCATATCGTCATCATGGCTGCTTTCCGGCTGATAGTCACGCGCTCGCCGACGAGGGTGATCGAGATCACGGCCGCGGTGATCATTCCGGTTTCGCGCAGCGCGACGAACCTCGCAGCCGTGCTCCGCAAAACGCATCCGGCACCAGGCCGAAGGTACCCAGCGACAGGAGTTCGGATGTCGCCGTGCCGGGTCCTAGTCGATCATCGCCTGCAACGTCGCAATCGTGTCCGCCTCCGCCGCCGGCTTGTCACGGCGCAGCCGGGATATCCGCGGGAAGCGCATCGCCAGCCCCGATTTGTGGCGTTTCGATTCATGGATGGAATCGAATGCAACCTCGACGACGAGGATCTTGTCGACCTCGCGCACCGGCCCGAAGCGGCCCACCGTATTGGAGCGCACGAACCGGTCGAGCCATTTGAGTTCCTCGTCGGAAAAGCCCGAATAGGCCTTGCCGACCGGATGGAGTTCGCCGCCCGCGGTCCAGCAGCCGAACGTATAGTCGGAAAAGAAGCTCGATCGCTTGCCCGATCCGCGCTGCGCATACATGATCACGCAATCGGCAGTCAGCGGATCGCGCTTCCATTTGTACCAGAGGCCGGTCTTGCGGCCGGCCAGATACGCGCTGTCTCGGCGCTTGAGCATCACGCCCTCGATCGCCGCGTCGCGCGCGCTTTCGCGCAGCGCGGCCAGCGCGCCGAAATTCTCGGCGTCGATGACGGACGAGAGATCGAACCGGTCATCCGGCAGGCGCGGAACGAAGGCCTCGAGCCGTTCGCGTCGCGCCGTCCAGGAGAGCGCACGCAGATCCTCTCCCCCATCGAACAGGATGTCGTAGAGCCGGACGAAGGCCGGAAACTCGGCCTGCATTTTCGCCGAGACAGTCTTCCGCCCGAGCCGCTGCTGGAGGGCATTGAAGCTCGCCGCGCCGCCCTCGGCACCGCCCTGCTTTTCGCCGCGGACAAGCAGCTCGCCGTCCAACGCGCCGGTCTCGCGAAACGCGTCGGCGATATCGGGGAAGCTGTGCGAGATATCGTCGCCGGTGCGGCTGAACAGACGTGTCTCGCCCGCGACATTGACGAGCTGGACACGGATTCCGTCCCATTTCCATTCCGCTGCGAACTCGTCCATCGACACCGTTGTTTCGCCAAGCGGATGGGCGAGCATGAAAGGGCGGAACACCGGGATGTCGTCGATCGAAGGCTGGTCGCCGCCATCGCCCCAGGCGAACAGCTCCGGATAGGGCGGCCGCAGGCCGTGCCAGACTTCCTCCACGGCCTCGACATCGAGATCGAAAGCCTGGGCGAAGGCGGTCTTGGCGAGCCGCGCGGATACGCCGACGCGCAAACCGCCCATTGCCAGCTTCAGCAGGGCGTAGCGGCCCGGCGGATCGAGCCGGTCGAGCATATCGGCTAGCGCGGCCGGCGCGTCCGCGCGTCCGAGCCGCATCAATCGCTCTATCACGGTGGAAATCCGAAGATCGTCATCTTCGTCGTCGGCCGTCTCGCGGGCCGGCCAGATCAGCGACACGGTCTCCGCCGTATCCCCCACATAGTCCCGGCTCATCCGGAACAGTACGGGATCGACGCGCTCGTCGACGATCGCCTTCACCGCCGCCCGTTTAACCCCCGGTATGTCGACGGCGCCGGTCAGCGCCGCCAGCGTCCAACCGCGATCCGGATCGGGTGTCGACCGCAGATAATCGGCGATCAGCCGCAGCTTGGCGTTGCGGGAGCGGGTATAGACAAGCCGGTCGAGTAGCTGGGCAAAGCGGCGCATGATCAACGATATAGGGGCGGTTTGTGTCGTCGTGCTAGGTTTCGACGACCATCGGAGCGCGGCGTCCTAGTCGATCCGCGTCAGCTCGAACGTCTCGATACGCGTTTCTTCCCCGCTGCGCAGGCGCAAATAGATGCGCAATCCCTCTTCGCCGACCCGTTCATAGGTCAGGCCCGAGAAATAGGCGGTGTCGCCTTCGATCGCGACGAGGGGAAATTCGACCGCGGACTCCGCGCTATTGTCCTCCCAGCCCGAAAGGTCGCGATTGAAATGCTTGAGGCGGAGAATCAGCGATCCATCGCGTTCGACGAACTGGAGGATTTCGTAGAATTGCAGCGCGCCGTTGCTGCTCTGGTGAAAAATTCCCGCCATCTGGCCGTTGACCGGAGGCAGCCAGGCTTCATGGCTTTCTCCGCCGAGCCCGGTACCCTCCCAGCTGCCGACGAGCCAGGCGATCTGTTCGAGCGTGGCGGGGGGCGAGGTCGCGTCGCCAAGCGACCGCACTTCCTGCGCCGCGAGCGAGCCGGGCAGCAGCAGGGACGCCAGGATAATGAGCGTGCGCATGATTATGTCCTCCCCTCGGTCTTCTTTTTATATCACCGGGCATCGAATATCAAAAGGAAAAGGGCCGGCTCGATGGCCGGCCCTTTCGGTCTTCTGTGTCGCGGCGACGCGAAAAGAAGCAAGGCTGCTAGACCCTCCGGCTGCCCATCAGGTGCATGACGAAGAACAGCAGGAAAACCGCAAGCGCGACATAGAAAAGAATCTTCGCGATGCCGACAAATGCGCCGCCGATGCCGCCGAAGCCGACCAGCGCGAGGACAAGACCGAGCACGAGAAAGATGAGCGCCCAACGTAGCATGTGTTTCTCCCGTTATTGATCCCCTACCAACCGGCGGGGGCGGCGAGAGTTCCCTTTTCGCGATGACCGGTAAATGAAAGGGGCCGGTCCCGAGGAACCGGCCCCGATGGTTTCGGCGGGCGTCGAAGGCTTAGCCGGTCCGGCCAGCCTCGAACAGGAACCAGGCGCGCTCTTCGGCCTGATCCGTCCAGTCGTCGAGCAGCCCGTCGGTCGCATTGTCGCCGGCGGCCTCCGCGGCCTCCTTCGCTTCGCGCAGTGCTTCGACGAGCTTGAGATTGTCCTCGCGCAGCTCGGTCAGCATGTCGGCGGCGCTGACGAACTCCTCGTCATTGTCGCGGATCGTCTGGTGACGCGCGATGTCGCCGATCGAGCGCAATGTCGTGCCGCCGGTCTTGCGCACGCGCTCGGCGATATCGTCGGTCGTAGCGAGTATCGCCGCCGCCTGTTCGTCGAGCATCAGATGATAGTCGCGGAAATGCGGGCCCGAAACATGCCAATGGAAATTCTTGGTTTTCAGGTAGAGCGCATAGCTGTCGGCGAGAATCCGGTTCAGCGCCTGGGCGACGTCCTTGAGCTTGTTGTCGTTGAGATCCGTCGGTGTCGCGAGATTTGCTTGTGCCATGATGATTGGCCTCCAATTTTGTGTTTTTCGATACTGCCTGATTAACGCGCATATAGCGGTTCGGGTCCCGAAAATCGCGCTATTCGGGCCGAAAACTCTCACTCTCTATAATCGAAAAACTAGATTAAAAAAAACGCATTGATCGCAATTATCGATGAAATAAGGAGAAACAGGGCGCCGACGCACTTGCGGACTGTCGGCACCGGCAGCTTTTCGCGGAAAGCGCTGCCGAGCATCACGGCCGGCGCGCAGCCGAACACCACGCCGAGCGTTGCCCCGACCGCGGTGAAGACCCAGTTCGGCGAGATGGCCCCGAAGCCGGCGGTAATGAATTGCGTCTTGTCCCCGAATTCCACGGCGAGGAACGCCGTGAAGCTGGTCGCCAGCGCGCCGATTTTCCAGCCTTGCCCGGCATCGGGATCGCGGAAGGGAATGAAGGCGCCGAGCGCGGCGAACAGGAAACCAAGTGCCAGAAACAGCAAGGCGGCGTCCGGCGCGATCATCTGCGTCAACAGCGATCCGCCAAAGGCCGCCAAGCTCATATTGATCGCAGCGGCGGCCGCGATGGCGAGCAGGATCGAAACCGGTTTGGCGAACCGCGTGGCCAGGAGCATCGCGAGAATCTGGGTCTTGTCGCCCCACTCCGCGACAGCTGCGGCCACCAAGGGCAGAAAAAAAGCGTCCATCCGGCCAGGCGTCAGCCTGTCAGCCGAACCGAGATGGCGGCGAGCATCGCGTCGCGCGTCTGTTCATCGTCGGCGGCGGCGCACCCGGTCGCGAGCTTGAGCTGGTCGAAATAGAGGCCGAAGGCCGTCGCCTGGCGGTTGCGGGCGATCGAACGCTCGAACGCGTGGGCGATGCCCTCGATAGCGACGAGACGGTGCGCGACGGCCGTCGCGCGGATTTCGTCGATCGCCTCGTGCAGCGCGGGCAGCGTCATCGATCGGCAGTCCTGTTCGAGCCGCTCGATCTGGGCATGGAGGCTGGCACAAACCGGCAGGCGGGCATCGTCGCGAAGCTGCATCGTCTTGGCTCCTTGGTGTCGTGATACCGTTGTGCGCCATTATGGTTAGCAAAGTGTTAATCGGGCTCCGCAGCCGTGTCCGGCTTGACAATCCGGCGCTCGACGGGCAGATGCGCGCGCTTCGGGCAAGCGATGACTCGATATCCGTCAGCGCGCCCTGCACAGCTCATTATTTGAAAAGGTTCGGGTCATGGCCAAACCGGCGACCGTGAAAATCAAACTCGTCAGCTCGGAAGGTACGGGATTCTTCTACGTAACGAAGAAGAATCCGCGCAACCTGACCGAAAAGATGGTCATGCGCAAATATGATCCCGTCGCGCGCAAGCATGTCGAGTTCAAGGAAGCCAAGATCAAATAGGCTGGAGCGGCGCTGTCGCCGCTCGCTATCTCCGCGGGCGTTCCCGTTTTAGATCAGCGCGCGTACTTCCTCGATGAATTTCACCACCGATATGGGTTTCGAAACATAGCTTTCGGCGCCGGCGTCGCGGATTCGCTCCTCGTCGCCCTTCGCCGCATAGGCGGTTACCGCCATGATCGGGATCGCCTTGAGACCGGCATCCCTCTTCAGCGCCCCGATCAGATCGAGCCCGCTGACATGCGGCATCTGGATATCCATGATGATGAGATCGGGCACCTTCGCCTTGGCCGTCTGCAGCGCTTCGCGTCCGTCGCTCAGCGGTTCCGGTTCGAAATCATGCGCGCGCAAGAGATCGCAAAAAAGTTTTCGATTGAGATCGTTGTCCTCGACAACGAGCACCTTTTTCGCCACTTGCCACCCCGGTCGGTTGTTCGGGAAATATCTAGGCGATGATGGCGGACGATACAAATGGCGATACGCCAACCGACGCGGCGGCCCTCGCCTTGCGCGCGCTCGCCTGGGTCCTGAGCGAGGAAGACCGGGCGCAGCGCCTGTTGGCGCTGACCGGGCTGACCGCCGATCATCTGCGCGCGG
This sequence comes from Parasphingopyxis sp., assembly GCF_052168275.1. Taxonomy (GTDB): domain Bacteria; phylum Pseudomonadota; class Alphaproteobacteria; order Sphingomonadales; family Sphingomonadaceae; genus Parasphingopyxis. Next base: position 50,398 of record NZ_JBQLZM010000037.1, read on the forward strand.
CGCTCGGCGAACCCGCGACGCTGGCCGCCGTGATCGGGTTTCTCGAAGCGTATGATCCGGACCTGATCGCTTGCGCTGCGGCGATTCGATCCTCACCTGAGGACCTGGTCGCCGCACGGAGGGAATTGGAAGCATGAGCCGACCGCTCGTCATTTGCGATTGCGATGAGGTGCTGCTCCACATGGTGAGCCATTTCGGCGACTGGCTGGACGAGGCGCATGATCTCGATTTCGTGCTCGAAGGCGGCAATTTCATCGATGCCGTGCGTCCGCGCGACGGCAGCCCGCCGCTGCAGGGCGAGGAGATCCGGCCGCTTCTCAACGGCTTTTTCGATACCGAGATGCACCGCCAGACGATCGTGCCGGGAGCCAGCGAGGCGCTGGTTTCGATTTCCGAATATGCCGAGATCGTCATCCTCACCAATTTGCAGGACGAGTTTCGTACCGCGCGCGCCAAACAGCTCAGCCGGTTCGGGATCGAATTCCCGGTCCATACCAATCAGGGCGGCAAGGGCGACAAGGTCGAGCGATTGCTTGCCGAACATGCCCCGCCGCTTGCCTTTTTCGTCGACGATCTCGGCGTCCATCACGAATCGGTGGCGCGCACCGCGCCGCAGGTCTGGCGGCTGCACATGATCGCCGAACCGTCGCTCGCGCCGCACGTTCCGCCCGCCGACCATGCCCATGCGCGGATCGACGACTGGCACGAGGCCCAGCACTGGATTATTGATCGGATCACGGAAGGAGAATCGGCATGAGCGGCGAAATCGAGGCACGGCTGGCGGAGATCGGCCTGACGCTTCCCGAGCCCGCGGCGCCCGTCGCCGCCTATGTACCCGCGGTGGAGCAGGGCGGGTTCCTGCATATCTCCGGCCAGCTGCCGTTCGCCGACAATGGCGATCTGATGCTGGGCCGCCTCGGCGAGGATCGCGATGTCGCCTATGGTCAGAAGGCCGCGCGCGCCTGCGCCACGATGCTGGTCGCCCAGATGAAGGCGGCGCTCGGCGATCTCGACCGGGTCGAGCGGATCGTGAAACTCGGCGTGTTCGTCAACTCGGACGGCCGCTTCACCGATCAGGCGAAAGTCGCCAATGGCGCGTCCGAACTGATGCAGGAAATCTTCGGCGAGCCCGGGCGTCATGCCCGCAGCGCGGTCGGCGTGCCGGTCCTGCCGCTCGGCGTCGCGGTCGAGATCGATGCCATCGTCGCGGTCTCGGATGGCTGATCTCGGCTTCCTGACGCGCGCACCCTTCGCCCATCGCGGGCGGCACGGGGACGGCGTCGTCGAGAACAGCCGCGCCGCCTTCGAAGCGGCGATCGCCGCAGGCCACGGCATCGAGACCGATGTCCAGTCCAGCAAGGACGGCGTGGCGATGGTGTTCCACGACTATGAACTCGACCGGCTCACGCGAAAGACGGGGCCGGTCATCGAGCGCAAGGCGGCGAAGCTCGCGAAGATCCGTTTCAAGAACAGCGACGAAACCGTGCCGCGGCTGACCGAGATGCTCGATCTCGTGGCCGGGCGCGTGCCGGTCCTGATCGAATTAAAGGTGAAGAACCGCAAGGTGAAGAAACTCTGCCGGTCGGTCGCCGACGCGCTGGACCGTTATGACGGCGAGGCGGCGGTCATGTCGTTCAATCCCGAGGTCGGACGCTGGTTCGCCCGCAACGCGCCGTCCGTCGTTCGCGGCCTGGTCGTGACCGAGCATGACGAAGTCTCGCTGGCGGCGCGTCTCAAGGGCCCCATGCAGCGCTCGCTTTCGGTGTTCCGCGCCGAGCCCCAGTTCCTCGCCTATGACATACGCGACCTGCCGTCGGCATTCGCCGAGTCCCTGCGCCAACAGGGCATGCCGGTCGTGACCTGGACCGTCCGGACTGACGGCGAGCGGGCGTGCGCCGCCGAGGGGGCCGACCAGATCATCTACGAAAACCCGTGAGCGAGGGCGATCCCGAGCCGATCGTCGCGCGGATCGCCGACGGTGTCGGATCGCTCGACGCGGCAGAATGGGATGCCTGTGCCGGCGGCGACAATCCGTTTCTCAGCCATGCCTTCCTTTCGATACTCGAGGAATCGGGCAGCGTCTCGTCGGAAACCGGCTGGCAGCCGATTCCGGTGTCGATCGAAGGGGCGGACGGCATCCTCGACGCCGTCGCGCCGGCCTATGTCAAAAGCCATAGCCAGGGCGAATATGTGTTTGACCATGCCTGGGCCGATGCCTGGGAGCGGGCGGGCGGACGCTATTATCCCAAGCTCCAGGTCGCGGTGCCGTTCACCCCGGTGCCCGGGCGGCGCCTCCTGGCGCGCGATCCGGGCCGCAATCCCGCGCTGATCGCCGCGCTCGAGACGATCGCGCGCGACAACGGCCTGTCCTCGGCTCATGCGACCTTCATCGCGGCGGAAGAGATCGTCTGGTTCGAAAATGCCGGTTGGCTGATCCGCGAAGGCAGCCAGTTTCATTGGGAGAATGAGGGCTATGCCGATTTCGACGGTTTTCTCGGCGCGCTCTCCTCTCGCAAGCGCAAAGCGATCCGCAAGGAACGCCGCCGGGCCGTCGAGGGGCTGGAGATCGAACATGTCACGGGCGCCGACCTCAGCGAAGACCATTGGGATATCTTCTGGGATTTCTATCAGGACACCGGGATGCGCAAATGGGGGCGGCCCTATCTGACCCGCTCCTTCTTCTCCCTGCTCGGCGAGCGGATGGGCGAACGGACACTGCTGATCCTGGCCCGGCGCGACGGCGAACCGATCGCCGGCGCACTCAACCTGATCGGTGCCGATACGCTGTACGGCCGCTATTGGGGCTGTCTCGTCGACCTGCCCTTTCTCCATTTCGAGCTCTGCTATTATCAGGCGATCGACGCCGCGATCGCGCGCGGGCTGCAGCGGGTCGAGGCGGGCGCGCAGGGCGCACACAAGCTGGCCCGCGGCTATCGCCCCGTACCGACCTGGTCGGCCCATTACTTTCCCGATCCCGGTTTCCGCCGCGCGGTCGCCGATTTCCTCGCCGCCGAACGCCAGGCCGTCGAGCGCGAGATCGAGTTTCTCGGGGGAATGACGCCGTTCAGAAAGGCGGACTAGAGCGAGGTCGGTCGAACATTGGTGGTGCAGGATGGCGGACTGCCGACCATTATGCTTTAGATATCCGCGACAGCGGCAAGGGGATGTCCATGTTCAAGCGATTCTGTGCGGCCTTCTGGCTGGTGTTTGCGGTTCCGGCTTTCGCGCTGCAGGCGGACGGACCCGAGCGGTATTTCACGGGCGCCGACCTCTTCTCGCTCGAGGTTGCGGCCGATCCGCAGATTAGCCCGGACGGTCGCTGGATCGCCTATGTCCGCCGCTCCGGCGATATCATGACTGATCGCTTCCGGTCGACGATCTGGCTCGTCGACACGCGCTCAGGCGAGCAGATGCCGATCGCGGCGGGACCGGGTTCGCATATGAGTCCGCGCTGGTCGCCCGACGGCAGCAAGCTCGCCTATATCTCCTCGGCCGAAGGCGATGCCTCGCAGCTCTTCGTGCGCTGGATGGAAAGCGGGGAGGCGGTGCGGCTGACGGGATTGGCCAACGCGCCCGGCAGCATCGCCTGGTCGCCGGACGGCAGCCGGATCGCCTATGCGATGCTGGTTCCCGGGGCGTCCGAGCCGCTCGGTACGCTGCCGGAAGCGCCCGAGGGCGCCGAATGGGCGGAGCCGCTCGATGTGACGACGGCGATCGGCTATCGCGCCGACGGTGCCGGCTATCTCCAGCCGGGTTTCGAGCAGATCTTCGTGGTGCCCGCCGATGGCGGCGCGGCGCGCCAGCTCAGTTTCGGCGATTATCATCATGGCGGCCCCCTGTCGTGGACCGCGGACGGCCGATCGATCCTGTTCAGCGGCAACCGCTCGCCCGACTGGGAACTCGATCCCATCGAGAGCGAGGTCTATGCGCTCGACATAGCCACGAGCACGATCACCGCGCTGACCGATCGCGACGGGCCCGATGCGAACCCCGTCGTCTCGCCGGACGGCCGCCATATTGCCTGGCTCGGCTTCGACGATCAACGGCTCGGCTACCACAACACGCTGCTCTATGTGATGGATCGGGACGGCTCCAACCGGCGCGCGCTCACAGGCGCGCTCGACCGCAGCGCCAACAGCCCTGTCTGGTCGGCCGACAGCCGCGCCATCTATTTTTCCTATGACGATCATGGCGAGACCAAGGTCGCGCGGGTCTCCCTCTCCGGGACCGTCCGGACGGTCGCCGAGGGCCTGACCGGCGCGACGCTCGACCGGCCTTATTCGGGCGGCGCGTTCAGCGTCGCGCGGGACGGAAGCCTCGCCATCACCGGCGGCCCGGCGACGCGCCCGGCCGATGTCGTGCTCGTGCGCAACGGCGACCGCCGCCAGCTGACCCGCCTCAACGCGCACCTGCTCGATCGCAAGGCGATGGGCGAGGTCCGCCGCGTCGAAACGGCGTCGTCGCTCGACGGACGAACGATCGAATCCTGGCTGACCTTGCCGCCGGGTCATGTCGAGGGGCAGCGCCATCCGCTGATCCTCGAGATTCATGGCGGGCCGTTCGCCGCCTATGGGCCCCATTTCTCGACCGACAACCAGCTCTACGCCGCGTCCGGCTATGCGGTGCTGTCGGTCAATCCGCGCGGCTCGACTTCCTATGGTGCGGAGTTCGCGAACCTCATCCACCATGCCTATCCCGGCGATGATTACCGAGACCTGATGGACGCGGTGGATGGCGTTATAGCGCAGGGTCATGCCGATCCGGACCAGCTGTTCGTGACCGGCGGATCGGGCGGCGGCGTGCTGACATCCTGGATCGTCGGCAACACCAACCGCTTCCGCGCCGCCGCGACTCAGAAGCCGGTGATCAACTGGACGACCCAGGCGCTCGTTTCGGACATTCCGGTCTTCGTCGCCCAATACTGGTTCGGCGCGCTGCCTTGGGAGGACCAGCAGGCCTATTGGTCGCGTTCCCCGCTGTCGCTCGTCGGTAATGTCGAAACGCCGACGCTGGTCGTGGTCGGCGGCGAGGACGAACGGACGCCCGTCAGCGAAGCCGAGCAATATTATATGGCGCTGCGCATGGAAGGCGTGCCGACCACGCTGATCCGCGTGCCCGGCGCCAGCCATGGCGGGCTTGCCGCCCGGCCTTCGCAAAGCGCGGCCAAGGCGTCCGCGATCCTCGCTTGGTTCGACCGGTACCGGGCAGGGACGGGAGCAAGCGCGGCAGAATGATTTTTTAGTTTGTCGGACATACGACCGGCCTGTCGAGCATCAGATTGGGTATATTTTTCAGAATTTCGCGTTCGCGAAATCGCCGCACCGGCCCGCACCCCCTCCCGGCCTCCCATTGAGTGTACCCAGTTGGGGGCCGGGAGGGGGAGAGGGCCGGTGCCGCGCCTGAGGTGAAGCCGAGGGTCTGCAAAAGGATCATCCGACAAAAAAGGCCGCCCGAGGGCAGCCTTTTTTTGCGATCGAGATGGGCAGGAAGCGCTCTAGACGCCGTCGCGTTCCATGCGCTTGCGCTCGAGCTTGCGGGCGCGGCGGATGGCGGCGGCGCGCTCGCGCGCACGCTTTTCGGACGGCTTTTCGTAATGCCGGCGCAGCTTCATCTCGCGATAAACGCCCTCGCGCTGCAGCTTCTTCTTGAGCGCGCGAAGCGCCTGATCGACATTGTTATCGCGAACTGAAACTTGCATAAACCCGTCTGTCTCCAATCGAACCATATCGTTCCGCAGGCCGAAATTGCCGGCGGATATCAATCTCGTAGCACAAATACGATTGCACCGCGAACTTGCGTCCCGCAGCGCTTCGGATGGCCAGCTAGCAACCGGCGCGCCGGATTTCAAGCAAAAAGCGTGTGTTGCGGCTCTCGACAAGCGCGGTGCTATCGGCGAAACTGCGGCAAATTCCGCCCAACTGATGGAGATCGCGATGGCCACGACAGTCGCCCCGTCCAACGACCAGATGACCGACGGGGAATGGAAGGCCCGGCAGGAACTGGCCGCTACCTATCGCATTTTCGCGATGATGGGCTGGCACGAGGCCATCTTCAACCACATTACGGTGAAGGTTCCGAACGAGGAGGGGGCGTTTCTCATCAACCCGTACGGCCTCCATTTTTCCGAAGTGAAGGCCTCGAATCTCGTCAAGATCGATATCGACGGCAACACGCTCGGTGGCAGCGAATATCCGGTCAACAAGGCCGGCTTCGTGCAGCACAGCCTGTTCCATCGCCATCTTCCGGACGCCCATTGCATCATCCATACGCATACGACCGCGACGATGGCCGTCTGCTCGATGGAAGGCGGGCTGCGGCCGGTGAACTTCTACGCCTGCAATTTCATCGGCCGGCTGTCCTATCACGATTTCGAGGGCGTGACGGTGCGCGAGGAGGAGGGCGAACGCCTGCTCGAAAATCTCGGCAGCAATCGGATCCTGATGCTCAGAAACCATGGACCTGTCGTGATCGGGCCGACGCTTCCGATTGCGCTGATCCAATATTGGGCGTTGCAGCGGGCGTGCGAGATCCAGGTGGCGACGATGCAGGCCGGCGAACCGATCATCGTGCCTCAGGAGGTGATCGACGTCCATCAGCGCGACATCTCCCAGACCCAGGCTTCCGCCGAGCCGGGCCGGGCCGAGTTCGACGCCTGGGTCCGGCAGGTCGACCGGATCGATACGAGCTGGCGGGAGTAACGCAGCCTTGCACGCAATGAGGAGGCCGGGATGACCCGGATGACCGTTAACGGTCAGCCCGTCCATTATCGGATGGATCCGCGCACCCCGCTGCTCTGGGCGCTGCGCGACGCGTCCAATCTCACGGGTACCAAATATGGCTGCGGGATCGGTGTGTGCGGCGCCTGTACCGTCAATCTCGACGGCCGGGCGGTGCGCTCCTGCCAGATCAGCATCGCGGATGCCGAAGGCGCCTTCATCACGACGATCGAGGCGCTGTCCCGCGGGCGCGACCATCCGGTCCAGCAGGCCTGGATCGAGAACATGGTCCCGCAATGCGGCTATTGTCAGTCGGGCGTCATCATGGCCGTCGCGGCGCTGATCGACGGCAACGCCAATCCGAGCGATGACGAGATCGACGAGGCCGTCACCAATATCTGCCGCTGCGGTACCTATCCGCGGATGCGCGAGGCGATCCGGCTCGCGGCCCGGGTGTCGCGCGGCGAGGAACGGCTGGCCTCGGCGCCGCCGCCCGGCATCGATCCGGACGACGCGGCCGCCAATGTCGAGGCGCTCACCCCGCCCGACGAGGCGGAGGCGGACGATCCCGGGCGGATCGTCAGGGATTGACGCCTGTCCGCGCCGGACCGCGGCATCATTAACGAAAACTTGCTATTTCCTGACTCGCGGGTTCAGGCTCGTCTCATCGCGCATCGTCTAGCACGACATCACAGGTGGCCATTCCCGTGCCGCCACAGATGGAGTTGTGACATATGCGTATCTCATTGATCGCTTTGTTGCTGGCGGCGAGTGCGGGAACACCGGCCCTCATTGCCCCGGCGCAAGCGCAGAATTTCAGGGACGGCGATCGGGCCGTCCATACGGCGCGACCTGAGGTGGCGATGATCCAGCGCGACGACCGGCGTGCCGATCGCGCGGCCAACCGCGACAATCGCGGCGAGGCGCGTTTGGATCGCCGTCAGGATCGCCGGGCCGAACGCCGTTTCGAACGCCGTCAGGAACGCCGGATGGAACGCGGCGCTGATCGTCGGGAGCAACGGCGTGCCGAACGCCGTTTCGAAAACCGCCAGGACCGCCGCGCTGAACGGCGCGTGGAGCGCCGTCAGGAGCGGAGGGCCGAGGAGCGTTGGGATCGCCGGCAAGATCGCCGCGCCGAACGGCGCTGGGATCGCCGTCAGGATCGCCGCGCCGAGCGGCGTTGGGATCGTCGAGAGGATCGCAGGGCCGAACGACGCTGGGAACGTCGGCAGGATCGCAGGGCTGAACGCCGCTGGGAACGGCGCGAAGCCCGGCGCGACTGGCGGCGGTGGAACCGTCAGGCCTGGCGTGCCGATCGCCGGTACAATTGGCGCCACTATCGCAACTACAACCGGCACATATACCGGCCGGGTCGCTACTACGCGCCGTATCGCGGCTATCGCTACCGCCGGTTCGATGTCGGCCTGCATCTCGGCGCCGCCTTTTTCGGATCGCGCTACTGGATCAGCGATCCGTGGCGCTACCGGCTTCCGGCGGCCTATGGCCCGTATCGGTGGATCCGGTATTTCGACGATGTCCTGCTGATCGATACCCGTGACGGCTATGTCGTCGACGTGATCTACGATTTCTTCTGGTAGGTCGCATATTCCGACAGGTGCATTGCGCGGCCCGGAGCAGCATCGCTCCGGGCCGCTTTCTTTTGGGTTGCAAGCCAGTCTTGGAATCCGCAAGCTGGGGCCATTCCGGGGAGATTGCCATGCACCGCCTATTCTCGATTCTGGTCCTGCTGTTCACCGCCACTACGGCATCGGCGCAGGAGGGAACCACCGTTATCCATGCCGGCCGGGTGATTGTCGAAGCGGGCACGCCGGCGCGCGGCGTGTCCACCATCACCGTGCGGGACGGCCGGATTGCGAGCATAGCGGACGGCCATGTCGCGCCCGTTGACGGTGCGACGCTGGTCGACCTGTCCGGCCACACGGTCCTGCCGGGCCTCGTCGAGACGCATTCCCATCTGGGCGGCGATCCGGGCGGCGACTATCGCGACGAGGCGGTCGAAACGACCGAGTGGAGCGTCGTTCTCGGCATCAGGAACATGGCGACCACCGCCCGTGCGGGGTTCACGACCGTGCGGGTTCCGGGCATCGGCAATGAGGTCGGGCAGGCGTTGCGCCGGGCGACCGCCGAAGGACGGGTGCCGGGACCGCGCATCCTGACCTCTGGCCATGGCCTGTCGATTATCGGCGGCCATGGCGATGTTTCCGGTTTCCGGGCGGATGTGCTGGAGGTTCTGGACGGCCACAACACCTGCACCGGCGCGCAGGAATGCGCGACGCGGGTGCGCGAAGCCGCCCGGCGCGGCAGCGATTTCATCAAGATCACCGCGACCGGCGGCGTGTTGAGCCAGCAGGCCCGTGGCCTCGACCAGCATTTCACCGACGAAGAAATGCGCGCGATCGTCACCACGGCCCACAGCCTCGGCATGCATGTCGCCGCCCACGCCCATGGCCCGCGGGGAATCGAGGCGGCGGCCCGCGCGGGCGTCGATTCGATCGAGCATGGCACCTTTGCCGATGCCGCCGCGCTGCAGGCGATGCGGGAGAACGGCACGGCCTTCGTCCCGACTCTCATGGCCTATACCGGTATCCGCGAACGGTTGGGCACCGGCGTCTACACCCCGCAGGTGGAAGCCAAGATCCGCGAAACGCTGTCGGTCGTCGGTCAGGCGGCGCGCCGCGCGCACGAACAGGGCATCACGATCGTGTTCGGTACCGACGCCGGCGTGTTCGAACATGGCCGCAATGCCGAGGAGCTTGCGATGTATGTCGACCTAGTCGGCATGACGCCGGCCGAAGTATTGCGCTCGGCGACGGTCGATGCCGCCGAACTGCTCGGTCTGGAGGACGAGATCGGGCGGCTTGCGCCAGGCTATTCGGCGGACCTGATCGCGGTGACCGGCGATCCGCAGGCGGATATCGGGGCGCTCGACGACGTCGATTTTGTCATGGTCCGCGGCCGAACGATCGATTAGCCGCGACGCGGCCGATCCGGACTTTGCACGAATCGCGCAGTTTGATAGCGGAGCCCGCATGAGCGTTACCGACAAGGCCATCCTCGCCGAACGCAATCGCGAGATTATCGCGCATATCGAATCGCATCCCGGCGTTCAGCGGGTGCCGACGCGCAACATCGATATCTATCAGTGCCGCGATTTTCTGAACGATGCGGAATGCGCGCTTCTGGTCGAGAAGATCGACCGCGACGCGCGGCCGTCGACATTGCTGTCGAGTACCGACGATACCGAATTCCGCACCAGTTCCAGTACCGATTTCGACCGGCAGGCACCGGAAATCGACGCGATCGAGGAGAAGATCGTCCGCTTCATGGGCATCCCCAAGGAGAATGGCGAAACCATCCAGGGCCAGCGCTACGAGGTCGGCCAGCAGTTCAAGCCGCACAATGACTGGTTCTACGACAATCAGGAATATTGGAAGGCGGAGAAGCATAATGGCGGCCAGCGGACCTGGACCGCGATGGTCTTTCTCAACGACACCCAGGTTGGCGGCGCAACGCGGTTCAAGCGGCTCGGCAAGATGTTCCATGCCGAAAAGGGCAAACTGCTGTGCTGGAACAATCTGACCCATGAGGGCGAGCCCAATGAATGGTCGCTGCACCAGGGGATGAAGGTGCGCCAGGGCGTCAAATACATCATCACCAAATGGTTCCGGGAACTGCCTTGGGTGCAGGGCGGCCAGCCCAGCCGATACTAGTTTTGTCCGCCGTATCGGCGTCTGGGCAGCGGCGATCTGCCGTTTGCAGATACGCGCTGGTCCTTGGTGGATTAGCCATGGAATCGCTGCGGCGGATGGAGGATCGCATCCTCGTACAATTGGCGGCGGGCCGTCGCCTGGCGTGTAAGGGGACCGAAACAGCGGATGAGGCAGGCATTCTTCATCATCTCGATCGTGTTTTTCGTCGCGATGACGACGGTCGCGATGCGATATGATCATGGCGATGCGGGCATCCTCGCCGTCGACGCGGCGGATGCACCCGTCGCCATCGGAACCCGTGGAGACGCACAGGGAAAAATCTGCTAGGCGGCTGATATACATCCATATCTTGTTGAATTTCCGGCCCTTGCTCGCTCATCACCGGACAGCAAAAAACCGACCACTAGACATTTCCAACTGTATTGCCTAGGCAATACACAGACTTCCAGGAGCCAGAGACCATGACCCGCAAACCCGTTCACTATCTGAATGCCGCGCTGCTCGCATCGTCGGCGCTGATCGCCGTGCCGGCCCATGCCGACCATCACGCCGCGCCCGCGGCCGAGGCGTCCGACGCCGAGATGACCGAAGACCAGCGTCTTCGCGCGCTGTTCGCCGCGAGCGACGAGGACAATCTCCGCCGCAATCCGATCATGGCGATCTTCCGCGGCGACATGCGCTATGCGAACCGGATCGGCGATTTCATCACCGACGAATATTTCGACGCCGAGCGTGCCGCTGCGGTCGCCAATCTGGCCGCGCTCGCCGAGATCGACCGCGAGGCGCTGAGCCCGACCAACCGGATCGCCTATGATATCTTCCGGCTTCAAGAGGAAGAGAATGTGCGCGACGTCACGCCCGAGATGCTGGCGCTGACGGTCGTCCGCCCGGTCAACCATTTCTCCGGTTTCCATGGAAACCGGAGAAATGGTTGACCGGGCGGACGACCGTCAGCGCCAGCATCTCGGGCGTGACGTCGCGCACATTCTCTTCCTCTTGAAGCCGGAAGATATCATAGGCGATCCGGTTGGTCGGGCTCAGCGCCTCGCGGTCGATCTCGGCGAGCGCGGCCAGATTGGCGACCGCAGCGGCACGCTCGGCGTCGAAATATTCGTCGGTGATGAAATCGCCGATCCGGTTCGCATAGCGCATGTCGCCGCGGAAGATCGCCATGATCGGATTGCGGCGGAGATTGTCCTCGTCGCTCGCGGCGAACAGCGCGCGAAGACGCTGGTCTTCGGTCATCTCGGCGTCGGACGCCTCGGCCGCGGGCGCGGCGTGATGGTCGGCATGGGCCGGCACGGCGATCAGCGCCGACGATGCGAGCAGCGCGGCATTCAGATAGTGAACGGGTTTGCGGGTCATGGTCTCTGGCTCCTGGAAGTCTGTGTATTGCCTAGGCAATACAGTTGGAAATGTCTAGTGGTCGGTTTTTTGCTGTCCGGTGATGAGCGAGCAAGGGCCGGAAATTCAACAAGATATGGATGTATATCAGCCGCCTAGCAGATTTTTCCCTGTGCGTCTCCACGGGTTCCGATGGCGACGGGTGCATCCGCCGCGTCGACGGCGAGGATGCCCGCATCGCCATGATCATATCGCATCGCGACCGTCGTCATCGCGACGAAAAACACGATCGAGATGATGAAGAATGCCTGCCTCATCCGCTGTTTCGGTCCCCTTACACGCCAGGCGACGGCCCGCCGCCAATTGTACGAGGATGCGATCCTCCATCCGCCGCAGCGATTCCATGGCTAATCCACCAAGGACCAGCGCGTATCTGCAAACGGCAGATCGCCGCTGCCCAGACGCCGATACGGCGGACAAAACTAGTATCGGCTGGGCTGGCCGCCCTGCACCCAAGGCAGTTCCCGGAACCATTTGGTGATGATGTATTTGACGCCCTGGCGCACCTTCATCCCCTGGTGCAGCGACCATTCATTGGGCTCGCCCTCATGGGTCAGATTGTTCCAGCACAGCAGTTTGCCCTTTTCGGCATGGAACATCTTGCCGAGCCGCTTGAACCGCGTTGCGCCGCCAACCTGGGTGTCGTTGAGAAAGACCATCGCGGTCCAGGTCCGCTGGCCGCCATTATGCTTCTCCGCCTTCCAATATTCCTGATTGTCGTAGAACCAGTCATTGTGCGGCTTGAACTGCTGGCCGACCTCGTAGCGCTGGCCCT
>NZ_JBQLZM010000038.1:0-8662 GCF_052168275.1 Parasphingopyxis sp.
CCCGTCATTGCGAGGAGGCCCGAACTCGTTTCGGGCCGACGCGGCAATCCAGAGCCGCAAGCGCATCGCCTGTTGCTCTGGATTGCTTCGCTCCGCTCGCAATGACGGCTATTATCGCCAAGTGAATCCGCGAGAAACGCCCGCATGACTGATCTCCGCCCCGATCTCGCGATCATCGCCGATCATGTGCCCGAAGGCGCGCGGGTACTCGATATCGGGTGCGGCGATGGTGGCCTCATGGCGGCATTGCGTCGCGAGAAAAGCGCGGATGCCCGCGGGCTGGAGCTCGATCCCGACAATGTCGCCCAGGTGATGGCCCGGGGCCTGTCGGTCGTGCAGGGCGATGCCGATACCGATCTCGCCGACTATCCGGACAGCGCGTTCGACTATGCGATCCTGAGCCAGACGCTGCAGACGACCCGCGCCCCCGACGCGATTTTGGGCGAGCTGCTGCGCATCGCTCCGCGCGCCTTCGTCTCCTTCCCCAATTTCGCCTATTGGCGGGTGCGGGCGAGCCTGATGTTCGGCGGCCGGATGCCGGTCACCGGCGCGCTGCCCCTGAGCTGGTATGCGACCGAGAATATCCACCATGTCACGATCGACGATTTCCGCGCGCTGGTGGAGAAGCAGGGGATCGCGGTGGAGCGCGCCTGGTTCCTGAGCGGCAACCGGCAGCGCGGGGCGGGGGCGGCGAATCTGTTGGCCGAACAGGCGGTGTTCCTGCTGGGGCGGTAGGTTTTATTTAAAACGTTTGGAGCAGGGTCGAGGCTAAATTGATAGGGTCTCGGCGACGATTTCTGTCGGAATCTAGAATAGCTTTAGTCTGAAACCGCCACCTCTAGTGAGGGAGAATTCGTGGTCAGCAAGCACGTCCGTTCCAATGATCAAATCGAACCATTGATTGTCTCGGATGACTGCCGCTACGAGTGGTTCGAGCTGGAAAAGGCCACGGTCGGCGTCAGGATCACTCGGATCCCCGCATAAAATTCCAATTTGCACGATATATGTTTCGTGAAGGCTTGGGCCGAGAGCGCCGATCATCCTCTCGAAGCCATAAGGTTTCAATCGACACTCTGCGACCACGTGGTCGCACAGGCACGTGATATCTGCGCCAGTATCCAGTAACGCTCTGTACGGCCTTACCTGAAAAGAAGACGCGTTACTTTGTGCCGATAGCTCGGTCGGCTCCGGCGTTGCGTCTGCTAATGTAATATCGACTAAGGGCTTTCCCTCAGTCAGTAGGCCGCTCACCAGAGCCATACGACATGAACCCCAAGTCGAAAGGACGATCAGTCACTTTTTGAACTGAAAACATGCCGTCTGCAAACTGCGTATGACCCGCCTGCAAGGCTTCAATGGGCCGCGGGAAGATATCGATGACCGATTTTGAGTGGAGAAGCGCATATTGGCCAGCGTGGCTCTCCATCAGTGATTTAACAACGCCCTGAAAATAGTGAAAATTCTCTCGTAAGGCAGTTTCTCGCTCTTTGGGCATGGTGCAGCCTTTCTACCAAGGGTGACGTAGCCTATCATGTTGGTTCGAGTCGTGTCACGCAAAAACTCTTGACTCTTGGTCCAAAACGAGTCCGTGCGGGCGAATCGGTATCATATCGAAACTCATCTGGGCCCTACACGTCGAACTTTCTCGCAAGCATCTCTGTTTCTCGCCAAAAATGGCTATCACCTGAGCTCGCCCCCGACCTTCTCCGCCGCCTTCACTACCTTCTCCGAAATCGCTTTCAGATCCGCTTCCGTAAAACTCTTCTCGGCCGGTTGCAGCGTCACCTCGATCGCCACCGACTTTTTGCCTTCGCCGACGCCCTCGCCGGCAAACACATCGAAAATCCGCGCATCGACCAGCGCCTGCTTGTCCGCGCCCCGGACCGCGCGGAGCAGGTCGCCGGCCGGGGTGTCGGCGGCGAGCAGGAAGGCGAAGTCGCGGGTGACGGATTGCAGCGCGGGCGGGGTAAAGGGCTTGCGCATATGGCCCCCCTTCGCCTTCGGCATCGGGATCGCGTCGAGATGGATTTCGCCGGCCATGACCGGGCCGTCGAGATCGAGCGCCTTCAGCGTGTTCGGGTGCAGCTCGCCGAACTCGGCCAGCATGGTCTTGGCCCCCAGGCACAGCCGGCCCGAGCGGCCCGGATGGTAGAGCCCGCTCGCATCGCCGAAGAGTTGCAGGTTCGCGACCGGCGCGCCGGCGGCGGCGAGCAGCGCGACGATCTCGGCCTTGGCGTCATAGGCGGTGAACGGCTCGCCGCCGCCCTGCCAGTGCCGCGCGTCCTGCGCGCCGGCGAGGATCAGGCCGAGGGTCGGGCGTTCGGCGTCCTCGAGATAGCGCCGGCCGATCTCGAAAAGGCGGATGCTGGCCGCGCCGCGATCGGCGTTGCGCTTGGCGGCGGCGGCGAGGCCCGGGATCATCGAGCTGCGCATGACCTTCATGTCTTCGCTGATCGGATTGGCGAGGATCCAGGGGGCGTCTCCCGACAGCGCGGCCTCGGCCTTGGGAATGAAGCTCCAGGTCACCGCCTCGTTGAGCCCGCGCGCGGCCGCCGCGCGGCGGACGGTGCGCTCGCGCTTCTGTTCGGGCGAGGCGGTCGGCGTCGCTACGCCCTCGGCGCGCGGCAGCGGCGTCGAGGGAATGGCGTCATAGCCTGCGATACGCAGCACCTCCTCGACCAGGTCGGGCGCGCCGTCGACGTCGCGGCGCCAGGTCGGCACGGTCACCTCGAACGGAGCCCCGTCGTCATTCTTCGGGCCCGTGACGGTGAAGCCGAGGGCCTCGAGGATGGCGCGCTGGCGCTCGGACGGCACGGAAAGTCCGCCCAAGGTTGCGCAAAGTTGCGGGTCGTAGGCGACGGTCTTCGTGGCGAGCGGCGGGGCGCCGGCTTCGACTTTTTCCGACGGTTCGCCGCCGCAGATGTCGAGCACGAGCTGCGTCGCGATGGCGAGGCCGTCGTCGAGAAAGGCCGGATCGACGCCGCGTTCGAAGCGCGCGCGCGCGTCCGACATCAGGGCGAGCGTCTGCCCGGTCCGGGCGATGCGCTCGGGCGTGAAATAGGCGCATTCGATCACGATATCCGCGGTTTCCGGCTGCACGCCGCTATGTTCGCCGCCCATGATGCCGCCGATATCGTGGACGCCATTCTCGTCCGCGATCACGGTCATCGTATCGTCGAGGACATATTCCTTGCCGTTGAGGGCGACGACCCGTTCGCCGTTTTCGGCCCGGCGTGCGAAGATCGCATCGCCGAGTTTCGCCCGGTCGTAGACGTGCAGCGGGCGGCCATGATCGATCATGATATAGTTGGTGATGTCGACCAGCGCCGAGATCGGCTTCTGCCCGATCGCGCGCAGCCGTTTCTGCATCCAGCCGGGCGAGGCGGTGTTCGAAACGCCCGAAACGGTGCGCCCGAAAAAGGCCGGGCAGCCCTCGGGATCGTCGGTCCGTATTGCGATGGACGGCCTATTTTGTCTTTTTATATCAGGCACTTGTAGCGGCTTTAGCGTACCCAGTCCGGCCGCCGCCAGGTCGCGCGCCACGCCGCGCACGCCCATGCAGTCCTGCCGATTGGGGGTGATCGCAATGTCGATCACCGGATCGTCGAGCCCGGCCCAGTGCGCATAACTTTCGCCAACTTCCGCCGCCGCGCTCTCGTCGAGATCGATGATCCCCTGATGTTCGTCCGACAGTTCGAGCTCGCGCTCCGAACACATCATGCCGAAGCTCTCGATGTCGCGGATCTTCGCCGGCTTGAGCGTCATATCGATGCCCGGGACATAGGTGCCCGGCGCCGCGAACACGCCGACCATACCCTCGCGCGCATTGGGCGCGCCGCACACCACCTGGACCGGGATGCCGTCGCCGGTATCGACCTGCAGCAGCTGCAGCTTGTCGGCATTGGGATGCCGGGCGGCCGAGACGACCCGCGCGATTCTGAAATCGGCGAGCGTTTCGCCCGGATTTTCGACGCCCTCCACCTCGAGCCCGATCGCGGTCAGCGTGTCGAGCACGGTGGCGAGATCGGCGTCGGTGTCGAGATGCTCCTGGAGCCAGCCCAGCGTGAACTTCATGCGCCCACTCCCGCGCTCAGGGTCGGCACGTCGAGCGCCGAGAATCCGTAATGTTCGATCCATCTGAGATCGCCGTCGAAGAACGCCCGCAGGTCGTCCATCCCGTATTTGAGCATCGCGAGCCGGTCGATGCCGCAGCCGAAGGCGAAGCCCTGCCATTCGTCCGGATCGAGATTACAGGCCTCGATCACGCGCCGGTTGACCATGCCCGAGCCGAGAATCTCCATCCAGCCGCCTTCTTCCTTGGTCGGATCGCCGCCGATGATCCGCTTCCCGTCCTGCAGCGAATAGCCGACATCGACCTCCGCCGAGGGTTCGGTGAAGGGGAAATAGCTGGGGCGGAATCTGAGGACGATATCGTCGCGCTCGAAGAAGGCCTTCACGAAGGTCTCCAGCGTCCATTTGAGATGGCCCATATGGATGTCCCGATCGATGACGAGGCCTTCGACCTGGTGGAACATCGGCGTGTGCGTCGCATCCGAGTCGGAGCGATAGGTGCGGCCGGGCGCGATGATCCGGATCGGCGGTTCTTCGGACGTCATCGTGCGGATCTGCACGGGCGAAGTGTGCGTGCGCAGCATCATCGCCTGGCCGTCGCGCTTCCGGTTGTCGCCGAAATAGAAGGTGTCGTGCATCGCCCGCGCCGGATGGCTTTCGGGAATGTTGAGGGCGGTGAAATTGTGCCAGTCGTCCTCAATCTCCGGGCCCGTCGCGACCGCGAAGCCGAGATCGGCGAAGATTTCCGCAAGCTCGTCCATCACCTGGCTCACCGGATGGACCGATCCTTCGGGCCGTTCCTTGGGCGGCAGCGAGAGGTCGAGCGTTTCGGACGCCAGCCGCTGTTCGAGCAGGTCCGCGGCCAGCGCGTCTTTCTTGGCTTCGATCGCTTCCGCTATGTCGCTGCGCAGCCCGTTGATCCGCGGCCCTTCGACCTTTCGGTCCTCGGGCGACATCTTGCCGAGCGTCTTCAGCAGCCCGGTGACGACGCCGTTCTTGCCGAGCGCGTGCACGCGGACGGCGTCCAGCGAATCGAGTCCGGTCGCGACCTCGATGGCCGCGCACAAATCCTGTTTGAGCTGTTCCAGATCGGGCTTTTGCTCGTCCATCGTTCCGTCCGTTTCGAAAAGCTGATGCGAAAAAGGGCGCGTGGAGCCCAATCGCTCCCCGCGCCCTTTTAGTCGGAATTGCCGGCCTTGCTACCGGCTATTGCTGTCGTTGCCTCAGGCGTTCGAGAGCGCGTCCTTGCTCTGGGCAACGACGGCGCTAAACGCCTCGGGTTCGTTCATCGCGAGATCGGCCAGGACCTTGCGGTCCAGCTCGACGCCGGCGAGCTTCAGGCCATGCATGAAGCGCGCATAGGTCAGGTCTTCGGCGCGCACCGCGGCGTTGATCCGCTGGATCCACAGCGCGCGGAACTTCCGCTTGTTGACCTTGCGATCGCGATAGGCGTACTGGCCGGCCTTTTCGACCGCCTGGCGCGCCACGCGAATCGTGTTCTTGCGGCGGCCCCAATAGCCTTTCGCTTCGTTGAGAAGTCTTTTGTGGCGGGCTTTTGTCGTCGTCCCGCGTTTCACTCGTGCCATTGTCGCTTACCTCCTAGCGCAGCCCGTAGGGCGCCCATTTCTTGACCGTCTTCGCATCGGCGTCGGACAGTTTGGTGGTGCCGCGATTCTGGCGGATATATTTGGAATTGTGGCTGATCAGGCGGTGGCGCTTGCCCGCGACACCGTGCTTGACCTTGCCGGTGGCGGTGATCTTGAAGCGCTTCTTCACACCGCTCTTGGTCTTCAGCTTGGGCATTTTCGTCTCCTTGTCACTGACGATTTGCGAACGGCCTCGGCAGCCCATATCGGCCGGACAGTTCCTCACATCGTTTGGAAGACGGGCGATATAAGGCGATGCCGGACGAAAGGCAACGCTTTTGCGCGGGAACCCGACGGCGAGAAGAATGTTGAACCCGCATGGTGAGCAGCGTGTCGACCAGATTTGCCGAAATCAGGGCATTCCTCGCCAATCCGCCCAAGCGGGTCGTGCGCGGCCTATTGTACGCTATCACGGGATTCTTCGCGGTTCTCCTGCTCGCCTGGTTCATCCTCTACGTGACCAAGGGCAGCTTCCTCAAGCAGCCGTTCGAGCGCATCGTCTCGGCCCAGCTCGACCGGGAGGTCCGGGTCGGCGGCGATTTCCATCTCTATCTCAACCCGATCGATATCCAGTTTCTCGCCGAGGACATGACGATCGCGAATCCAGGCTGGGCCGAGAGCGAAACGCTGTTCAAGGCCGACCGCATCGCGAGCCGCGTCGCGACGCTGCCGCTGATCTTCGGTTCGCGCCGGGTCCGGTGGCTCGAACTCGTCAACGGCGATATCGCGCTCGAGTGGAGCCCGGACGGCGAGCGCAACAGCTGGACCTTCGGGGAAAGCCGCGGCGAACCGCTGGAGCTGCCGATGATCCGCTATGCGGCGATCCGCGGCACCGAACTCCATTACCGCGATCCCGCCGCCGCCCTCTCGGCCGATGTCGCGTTCGAGACGATCCGGGCGCGCGACAGCGAATTCGAGAATGCGATACGCTTTTCGGGCGATGGCCGCGCGCGCGGCGAGGCGTTCACGCTCGCCGGCGGCTTTTTCTCGCCCAACGCCATGATCGCGGGCGGGCGCAACCAGTTCCGCCTGCACGCCGAGGGCGTGAACACCGTGTTCGACGTATCGGGCGTGCTTCCCGGCCTGACCGAAATCGAAGGCGCCGACCTCGAAGTGCGCGTGCGGGGCGGCAATATGGCCGACCTGTTCGACTTTGCCGGGATCGCGGTGCCGGAAACCCGCGCCTATCGCCTGCGCTCGCAGCTGACCAAGGCCGGGAACGAATGGCGCTTTACTGACCTGACCGGCCAGTTCGGCGACAGCGATCTGGCCGGTTGGATGACGGTCGCGATGCGCGAACCACGGATGATGATCACTGCGGAGCTCTCATCGGACACCGCCGATATCATCGATTTCGGGCCGTTCATCGGTTACAGTCCGGAGCGCCTGGACGCCGAGGGCGGCAGCGGCGCCATCAGGACGGTCAATGGTGCGCCGCGGGTCCTGCCCGACGCGCCCTTGCGGACCGATGCCCTCGCGCGCTTCGACGCCCATGTCGATTACCGGGTGCACACGGTCCGCGCCGAAAGCCTGCCGATCTCCAATGTCAGCATGACCGTCGATCTCGACGACCGGCTGCTGCGCCTGTCGCCGCTCGAATTCGATGTCGCGGGCGGCCACCTGACGTCGGATATCCAGATCGACGCGCGCCAGGACGTGGTGCGGACCTCCTATGACGTCCGGCTATCGCCGACGCCGATGGGGACGTTGCTGGCCCAGTTCGGCGCCGAGCAGAACGGCACGACAGGCACGATTCAAGGCCGCGTACAGCTGGTTGGCAGCGGAAACACCGTGCACGATTCGCTGAGCACGGCGAGCGGCCGGATCGCGATCATCATGCCGCAGGGTTCGCTGGTGGCGGGCAACACCCAGCTTGCCGAACTCGATATCGGAACATTCGTCCAGTTGATGTTCGAGGACGAGCTGGACGAGCCGATCGAGATCAACTGCGGATTGATCGGCTTCACCGTCCGCAACGGCCTGGCCGCCGCCGATCCGATCCTGGTCGACACGCGCAAGAATGTGATCGTCGGACGCGGCGGTTTCAGTTTCCGGACCGAGGCCCTCGATCTCGCGGTCGAAGCGGACGGCAAGGATTTCAGCCTGTTCTCCGGCCAGTCGCCGGTCGGGATCAACGGTTATTTTGCAGCGCCCGGGATCGATCCGATCAGCGGCGAGCTGCTGGCGCGCGCCGGCGCGGCGATCGGTCTCGGCGCGATCGTCAGCCCGCTCGCCGCCGTCATCGCCTTTGTCGATATCGGGGACGCCGAACCGGCCGATTGCGGTCCGGTGCTGAGCGGCGCGCGGGCCCATGCGCAGCGCGAGGCCGATGGCGATCCCCGCGAGGATGTCGGTGACGGCCGGGCGGATGGCGAAGAGGAAGATGACGACGGCCCCCTCGGCCTCGGTATCTTCTAGGCGCCGTGCAGCGCTTCCAGCACATCGTCGAGCCGGGCGGAGTCGCCGAGCGCGATGACGCGGCCGTCGCTTTCGGCCGTCAGCGGATGGCCCTCCCAGTCGCACATCTGGCCGCCGGCCGCCTCGACTACCGGGATCAGCGCCGCGAAATCATGGAGCGCGAGGCCCGCCTCGACGACGATATCGATATGGCCCGACGCCAGCAGGCCGTAATTGTAACAGTCGCCGCCATAGATCGGGCCTTGCCGCCGATTGGCGTGGCACTTGGCGACCAGCCGCAGAAAGGCCTCGCCTTCCTCCTCGTTGAAACAGTGCGGGCTCGTGGTCGCGACCGTGGCGCTGTCGAGGCCCGCGCATCGGCGCGTCGCGGCCGGCTTGTTCCCGAACTGCGTGGTGCCGCCGATGGCGCCGATCCACCGTTCGCCCGAAATCGGCTGGTCGATGGCGCCCAGCAACGGCCAGCCGTCCTGCATCAGCGCGATCAGCGTGCCGAAGGTCGGCCGTCCGGCGATGAAGCTCGTCGTCCC
>NZ_JBQLZM010000039.1:0-13137 GCF_052168275.1 Parasphingopyxis sp.
GCAAGACGAAGAACAGCCTGGAGATGAAAGCCATCGTCCAGGGCGGTTCGACGATCGCCACGCTCAGCGAGCGTATCCTCGGCCGCACGGCGGCCGAAGACATCATCGACGGCAAGACCGACGAGGTGATCGTCAAGGCCGGCGAGATGATGGACGAGCAGATGGCGCTTGCCGTCGAGGAATCCGGCGTGCAGTCGGTCCAGATCCGTTCGCCGCTGACCTGCGAATCCAAGGTCGGCGTCTGCGGCAAATGCTATGGTCGCGATCTCGCCCGCGGTACGCCGGTGAATATCGGCGAAGCGGTCGGCGTGATCGCCGCCCAGTCGATCGGCGAGCCCGGCACCCAGCTGACGATGCGGACCTTCCACATCGGCGGCGCCGCCCAGCTCAACGAGCAGTCGAACCTGGAATCGCCGGCCGACGGCAAGCTGGAATATCGCGAGCTCAACGCCATCGTCGACAGCAAGAAGCGCACGCTCGCGCTGTCGCGATCCGGCGAACTGGCGATCCTCGACGAGGAAGGCCGCGAACTCGGCGTGTTCCGCGTTCCCTATGGTGCGCGTCTGCTCCAGAAGGACGGCGAGACCGTCGCCAAGGGCGACCGGATTGCCGAATGGGATCCGAGCTACGCTCCGGTCATCACCGAAAAGGGCGGTACGGCGAAGTTCCAGGACATTGTCGACGGCCGCACGGTCAAGGAAGAGACCGACGAAGCGACGGGCATCACCCAGCGCGTCGTTACCGAAGACCAGGCGAAGACCAAGAAGGACGATCTCAAGCCGCGCATCACGCTGCTCGACGCCGATAGCGGCGAAGCGGGCGTCTACCGCCTGATCCCCGGCGCGGTGATCTCGGTCGAGGACGGCCAGGAGCTGCAGGAAGGCGATATCGTCGCCCGCCTGCCGCGCGAAGCCGCCAAGACGCGTGACATCACCGGCGGTCTGCCGCGGGTTGCCGAGCTTTTCGAAGCCCGGGTGCCGAAGGATAATGCGGTCATCGCCAAGATCGACGGCCGCATCGAATTCGTCCGCGATTACAAGGCGAAGCGCAAGATCGCGATCGTCCCGGAAGAAGGCGATCCGGTCGAATATCTGATCCCGAAGACCAAGATCATCGACGTGCAGGAAGGCGACTTCGTGAAGAAGGGCGACGATCTCGTCGCCGGTTCGCCCGATCCGCACGACATCCTCGAGGTCCTCGGCGTCGAGGCGCTGGCGGAATATCTCGTCTCGGAGATCCAGGAGGTCTATCGCCTGCAGGGCGTGAAGATCAACGACAAGCATATCGAGACGATCGTTCGTCAGATGCTTCAGAAGGTCGAAATCACCGATGGCGGCGATACCACGCTGCTCGCCGGCGAACAGCTCGACGAAGCGGAGATGGACGAGATCAACGACCGGCTCGGCAAGGGCAAGAAGAAGGCCCAGGGCAAGCCCGTGCTGCTCGGCATCACCAAGGCGTCGCTGCAGACCCGCAGCTTCATCTCGGCCGCCTCGTTCCAGGAAACGACGCGCGTCCTCACCGAGGCCGCCGTCCAGGGCAAGATCGATACGCTGCAGGGCCTGAAGGAAAACGTCATCGTCGGCCGGCTGATTCCGGCGGGCACGGGCGCGGGCATGAACCGCGTCCGGGTGACGGCATCCTCGCGCGATGCGGCGCTTCGCGCGCAGCAGAAGAAGCTGCAGGAAGCGATGCTTGCCGCTCAGGAAGCCGCCGCCCCACCGGCGGAGGAAGACGTCGCGACCGAAACCGAGGCCAGCGAGAGCTAAGCCTTGCCCGGTCCTGCGAAGGAAAACAGCCCCGCCGGCGCGATCCGGCGGGGCTTTTTCACGCCGCACCGGGCGCACTCGCCCGGCATTGGCCTTTCGAGCGCAAGCGATTATCCCCCCATGATGGACGTTACCGATCTCCGCATCGCCCTGTTCAGCGGCAACTATAATTATGTCCGCGACGGCGCGAACCAGGCGCTCAACCGCCTGGTCGGCTATCTGCTGAGCAAGGGCGCCGCCGTGCGCGTCTATTCGCCGACGGTCGAGGAACCCGATTTCGAGGCGACCGGTGACCTCGTCCATGTCCCTGCCCTCGCGCTGCCCGGCCGGGCCGAATATCGGGCGCCGCTGCGCCTGCCCGGCAATGTGCGACGGGACATCGCCGATTTCGCGCCGAACATCTTCCACATCGCCAGCCCGGAAATCCTCGGCCATCGCGCGCTCAGCCTCGCGCGGCGCTGGGACATCCCGGCCGTCGCGTCGGTCCACACGCGCTTCGAAACCTATCCGCGCTATTACGGCCTGACCTTTCTCGAGCCGTTGGTGGTCGCCCTGCTCCGCCGTTTCTACCGCCGCTGCGACGCGATCTTCGCGCCGTCCGAATCCATGGCCCAGATTCTGCGCGAACAGCGGATGAGCTACGATGTCGGCATCTGGTCTCGCGGCATCGACCGCGAGATATTCCATCCCGGACGTCGCGACCTGGCCTGGCGGCGAAGCCACGGCATCGGAGACGACGAGGTCGTGATCGGTTTCGTCGGCCGGCTCGTCATGGAAAAGGGCCTCGACGTCTATTCCGACGTGATCGACCAGCTCGAACGGCGGGGCGTCGCGCATCGGGTGCTGGTCATCGGCGAAGGCCCGGCGCGCGAATGGTTCGAGCGGCGGCTGTCCAACGGCCTCTTCGTCGGATTCCAGAAAGGCGCCGATCTGGGGCGGGCCGTGGCCTCACTCGACATGCTGTTCAATCCGAGCATCACCGAAACCTTCGGCAATGTGACGCTCGAGGCGATGGCGGCGGGCCTGCCGGTCGTCGCCGCCAGGGCCACGGGGAGCCAAAGCCTTGTCGATGACGGCGTCACCGGCCGGCTCGTCCGCCCGGGCGCGATCGAGGCCTTTGCCGACGCGCTGCGGCATTATTGCGAGGATGAAGAGGCCCGCAAGGCCGCGGGTGCCGCCGGTTGCGCGGCCAGCGAGCGCTATGGCTGGGACCAGGTGAACCAGGCGCTCGTCGACGGCTATCTGCGCGTCCTGCGCCAGCGCGGCGATGGGGTGAGCGGTCCGCCGCGCAGCCCGGTTCCCTAGGCCCGTCGCAGCTTTACCCGCGCGAAACCATCAGCTGTTATCAGCCTGACGATGGTACCGTGGCTGAAATTCCTGATCGGTTTCGCCTTCCTCGCATCGGGAATGGCGGTTTTACTGATCCGTTTCGACGCCGTCGGATTCGCGGCGTTTCTCCTGATTTCGGGGATCGGGACGATGATCGCGACCTGGTTTTTCAAGCGCCATGCGACGCCCGAACAGATTCGCGAGGATCTGGAAGCCCGCCTCGAGAGCGACTGAACGGTCCGGTCAGAGACGCTCGATCCGCTGCGCCGCCTCGTCGAGGATATCGGTCACCTCGCGGACCAGCGCTTCGTCGATGCCCTTTTCCGACAGCCGGTGACCGAGCACGGCGAACAGATTGCCCATCGCCCGCTTCACCGTCGCGCTGTCGCCGTTCCGGGCGCGCTCGCCGTGCCGCGAGAGACGCGCCATCAGTGCCTCGACTTCGTCGGCCTTCCGTTCGAGCTCGGCGCTTCCCTCATCGGTGATCGCGAAGGCCTTGCGCGCGCCGTCGCTCTCCAGCGCGTCGATCAGGCCGCTATCTTCGAGCAGGCTCAACGTCGGATAGATCACGCCCGCGCTCGGCACATATTGGCCGTCGGTCATGTCTTCGATGGCGCGGATCAGATCATAGCCGTGGCGCGGCTCCTCCTCGATCAGCTTGAGCAGGACGAGCCTGAGTTCGCCGGAATCGAACATCCGGCGGCGCCGGCGGCGGCCGCGGCCGCGCGTGCCCCAGTCGCCGAAATCGCCGTTCCAGCCGCCGAACTGCATCGCCAGCAGCGCTTCGGGCAGTCCCATTCCGCGCCGCGAGCCGCAACTGCGCCAATATCGATAGGTCATCATATGCCTCCTGAACCTTGGACTCTTCGATCTATCTAAAATATATCTTAGATATGTTGTCAAGGGCCTTGTATCGCGACGGCTGGAATGCCCCGCAAATTGGTTTAGGGTTCGGCCATGGCTGACCTGTTCGCCCGTGACGACGCCGGGAACGGCGCGGCTGAAGCCGCGCCGCTGGCCGATCTCCTGCGCCCCAAACAACTGTCCGACGTGGTGGGACAGGAGCATCTGACCGGTCCCGACGGACCGATCGGACGGATGGTGGCGGCCGGAAAACTGGCCTCGATCATCTTCTGGGGACCGCCCGGCACCGGCAAGACGACGATCGCACGGCTTCTGGCCGATGCCGTGGGCCTGCGCTTCGTGGCGATCTCGGCGGTCTTTTCCGGCGTCGCCGATCTCAAGAAGGCCTTTGCCGAGGCACGGCAGATGGCGGGCGCGGGAAGGCGCACCCTGCTCTTCGTGGACGAGATCCACCGGTTCAACCGGGCGCAGCAGGACGGCTTCCTCCCCTATGTCGAGGACGGCACGGTGACGCTGGTCGGGGCGACGACCGAAAACCCGTCCTTCGAGCTGAATTCCGCGCTGCTGAGCCGCGCCCAGGTGCTGATCCTCAACCGGCTCGACGCCGACGCGCTGGGCACGCTGCTGGAGCGCGCGGAAGCGCATGAGGGCCGGCCGCTGCCGCTGACCGATGCCGCGCGCGACGCGCTGATCGCCTCGGCCGATGGCGACGGCCGCTTCCTGCTCAACCAAGCCGAGACGCTCTTCTCCGTCGATCTCCCCGAGCCGCTCGATCCGGCCGGGCTCGCCGAGATGCTGCACCGGCGCGTTCCGGTCTACGACAAGGACCGCGAGGGCCATTACAATCTGATCTCCGCGCTGCACAAGGCGATGCGCGGTTCGGATCCGCAAGCCTCGCTCTACTATCTCGCGCGGATGCTGATCGCGGGCGAAGAGCCGCTCTACGTGCTGCGGCGGATTACCCGCTTCGCCAGCGAGGATATCGGCCTTGCCGATCCGCAGGCGCTGGTCCAGTGCCTCGCCGCGAAGGATGCCTATCAGTTTCTCGGCAGTCCCGAAGGCGAGCTCGCGATCGTCCAGGCCTGTCTCTATTGCGCGACCGCGCCGAAATCGAACGCCGCCTACAAGGCGCAGAAGGCCGCGTGGAAGTCCGCCAAGGATACCGGCTCGCTGATGCCGCCGAAGAACATCCTCAACGCCCCGACCCGGCTGATGAAGGATGTCGGCTATGGTAAGGGCTATGCCTATGACCATGAGCGCGACGACGCCTTTTCGGGCGACGATTACTGGCCCGAGGAGATGGAACCGCTCGATTTCTACAAGCCGTCGCCCCGTGGATTCGAAGCGAAAATCGCGGAACGCCTTGCTTTCTGGGCGAAATTGCGCGCCGAACGCCGGATTGATTAGGCAAGGCAGGTGAAAACGGGTATCCTGAATTCAGCAAGTCTCTTTTGCCGAACAGGGGAAATCTGATGGAATTCGATCTCAATCGCGACATAGACTGGCCGATGGTGTGGGAGTGGGTGCTCAAGATCGGCGCCGCGCTGCTGATCCTTCTGATCACGCACTTCATCGCCAAGGCCGTCAAATGGGCGATCGCCCGCATGGTCGACAAGATACCCGCGCTTCAGAAGCACAGCACAGCCGAACCCGGTGAAACCGTGGGCAGCCAGATCGGCACGCTCGCCTATTGGATCGTCTGGCTCGTCGGTCTCGTCGTCGCGCTGCAGCCGCTTCAGCTCAGCGGGGTTCTCGATCCCGTGCGCGAACTGACGACGGACATATTCGGCTTCCTGCCGAACCTGATCGGCGCGGGGCTCCTCCTCTTCCTCGGCGTCATCATCGCCAATGTGGTCCGGCGGATCGTCGAAACCGCGCTCAAGGCGGTGAACGCCGACGAATGGCTGGCCCGCGCGGGAGCCGGCGAGATCACGGGGGGCGACGACATCCCGAAGCCGGCAGCGGATGGGCGCACGACGCTGAGCACCGCGATCGGCATCATCGTCTTCGTCCTGATCATCATCCCGTTCGCCACGGCCTCGCTCGAGGCGATGCAGCTCCGATCGATCTCCGATCCGCTGGTGGCGATCCTCAACGATGTGGCCTTCTTCATCCCGCGGATCATCGCCGCGGCGCTGATCCTCGGCATCGCCTATTTCATCGGCCGCTGGGTCAAGGCCTGGCTCGAGCAGCTGCTCGAGGCTCTGGGCGTCGATAACGCGGCGTCCGGTTCCGGGCTGTTGCCCGCGAGCGTCAAGGCCAGCCGCGTGATCGGCACGATCGCCCTCACCGCGATCATGCTCGTGTCCGCCGTGGCGGCCATCGAAGTGCTCGAAATCCAGTCGGTCCAGGCGATGGTCACCGAAGTGGTCGCGCTCGGCAGCCGGGTGATCTTCGGATTGGTCATCATCGCGGTCGGCATCCTGCTCGCCCGCCTGCTCTCCGGCCTGATGGCGAGCTCGACGGGGGAAACGGCCGGCATGCTGCCGACGATCCTCAAATGGCTGATCATCGCGCTGTTTGCGGCCATGGGCCTCAAATTCATGCAGATTGCCGACGAGATCGTCGTGATCGCCTTCGCCGCCATTCTCGGCTCGGCCGCGGTCGCGGCAGCCATCGCCTTCGGGCTCGGCGGCCGGCCGACGGCCCACAAGCTGCTCGAACGCTGGACGGAGGGCAAAGCCAGCCAGACCAATCCGGGGGACAAGACGCCTCCGGGTATCTGATCTGTTCGGCACCGGCCCACTCCCCCGGCCTCCCGCTACCCGCCGAGTGGTCGGGTGGCCGGGAGGGGGACTGGGCCGGTGCCACGCCTGAGGCAAATCCGAAGGTCTGACACACTATGCGCCGCTTTGCCCAATTCGCCTGTTTCGACTGGTCGGGACAGGCGGTGGCAAGGCCCAAGGGCATCGCCCTGGCGGTTGCAGGGGCGGACGCGCAAGCGCCCGCCCTCGTCGCATCCGGCGCCGGCTGGTCGCGGGCCGATGCGCTGGGATGGCTGGAACACCGGGCGGCCGAGCGCGCGGATATGCTCATCGGCTTCGATTTTTCCGCCGCCCTCCCCTTTGCCGATCACGGGACCTATTTCCCCGGCGCGGCGGAGAGCCCGGCCGATGCCCGCGCACTGTGGGCAAAGATCGACTCGCTGTGCGCGGACGAACCCCATCTGTCCGCCTCCGCCCTGCTCGAGGACCCGTCTTTCGCACCGCATTTCCGGTACCAGGCCGGCCGCGACACGATCACCGGCAACCGGTTCGAAGCGCCGCTCGGACGATTGCGGGTGACCGAGCGACGTTGCCGCGAACAGAAGCGCGGCAATGCCGTCTCCTGTTTCAACCTGGTCGGCGCCGCGCAGGTCGGCAAATCCAGCCTCACCGGAATGCGCATTCTCAACCGCATCCGCACCCGGATACCCGTCTGGCCCTTCGACCCGGTGCCGGCTGCCGGGCCATTGCTCGTCGAAATCTATACCGGCATCGCCGCCCGGTCCGCCGGGCTCACCGGCCCCACCAAGCTGCGCGAGGCCGGTCGTCTCGACCTGGCCTTGGCGGTGCTCGACAGCGATCCCCATGTGCCACTGGACCGCTATGACGATCACAGCACGGACGCGATACTGGCCAGCGCCTGGCTGAGACGGGCGGCCGACGATCCGGTGCTTTGGCAGCCCGAGGATCTCGACGAGAGGCTGGCCCGCACCGAGGGATGGACCTTCGGCGTCGCCTGAGGACAGCATGTCGATGACATGGAGGTCGGCCGATTTCAGGCCACCGACATAAACGGTGCCGCCGGCGCGCCGAATGACGGGACGGCGATGTTCCCGAACGAGAAACGCCAGGCGCCGAACGGGACCGGGCTGCGCCGGCGCGCTTCGCCGGAGCGGCTGATCGGAATTCACTAAGGCGGAAGCGCGCCCGAAACGGGGCTGGACGTCTGCGGTCTTTGCGGGCATGGGAGCGCCTGCACATGGCGCGCCGGATTAGCTCAGCTGGTAGAGCAACCGCCTTGTAAGCGGTAGGTCGTCCGTTCGAGTCGGACATCCGGCACCACGCAGTTCCCGGCTCACGATACTGCTCGGCAGTATTGGCCGAACCTTTGATATTATCGCGCAATTTCCGTGCTTTACGCGCCATGCATGATCTAGAACAGAAGCCAAGAGACGCTTTGTCTTCGATGATGACAACGATTTCCCAGCCCCGTCTCTCAACCCCCAAAAGCCGGATCGCAGATGCACTTTCGACGATGTGGAGAAATTCAGGAAAAACCGAGAAATTTGCGCTGTTCGGCCCAATCGAGCGGGATATTCGTCGCGCGCAAGAGTCGACGCGTTGTCAAATCAACCGGCTGCCTTCCTTCGAGAATGGCAGAGACGATATCAGGTGCCAGGAACGATAACCGCGCCATCCGGGTGAGATGCGCCTTGCCGAAGATCGATAACTACTGAAGAGTTTTGGCCGAAACCGCCCGAACTCTAACTTAGCCGGTGGACCACCTTAATGGGGCAGGTCAGTCTGTTCGGGCGTGTATCGCTTCCGGTGCTGGGCAACGGATTCTGGCGAGCGTTGCCGTCGGCATCATAAGCGATATCACTCCGACCGTTGCCGCCACACGCGCGAACGGACCGACTGATTTTCGATCGATCATGTCTTCGCCTTCGAGAGAAAGTCGTAGATCCTAGGGGTCCGGTGGCTATCTTCCTTTGTGCGTGCCGGCCGGGTTCTCAAATGCGATCGCCCGGTCCAGGCGACTCGCTGGGGATTGGAACCGGCGCAGCGGTTGTCGAACGTTCCGTCTCTTCTCCCGCCAATATCGGCGCCGCTTCGGTCGAGCGTTCAAGTCGCTCGCCACGTGGCAGCGGCAGGGGAGCGCGAGCTGTAGAGCGTTCGACCGGATCGCCATGCGGGAGAGCGGCGCGTCTGGTCGATCGGTCGGCCGGTCCCGGTTCCGGATTTGCGGCGCGCTCAAGGCTGCGATCGCGCACGATCGAAGGACCGCCTGGTCCCCCGGCAACCGGCTGAGCCGGTTCGGCGACCTGCACGATCGATAACAGCAGCCATCCGATCACGGCGAATTCCAAGGGGGGCAGTTCTTGTTCATCGACTCAACTTAGCATATTGTAGCAGCAATAAGAATGTCGTGCAGCCTGAACATTCAACCGCGAGGGAGGAAAGCTTTGGCGAAGAAAACCAAGCGGAGCGGCCGGCGCATTCTGGGGATCTTGGGCGCCCTTTGCGGACTGTCATTGTCCAGCATTGCCCAGGCCGGGATTTCTTGCAGCGGTCCTGTCAATGTCATCCTCTACGATCCTGACGGTCGCCTCATTATCGATTTCGGTCATGGCTATGTCTATCTGTGCTCGCTCGATGGGAACGTGACTTATGGCGGCACGACCTACACGCCCACGGACTGCCAGCGCATTCACGCGACCGCGCTGACGGCGTTGGGCACCGGCAGCGACCTCTCCTTTTATTTTCCCGGAAGCTGGACGAGTTGCAGCCAGCTGTTCACCTATCCCAACCTGCCCGCCGATAACTGGACCGGCATGTATCTGGTCGACGTGCCCTGATGCACAAGACTGCGGAGACCGGCTATCGTCTGCGATCCAGCCATATGTCGCCCGGACCGGCTCGAGCCTCTTCGGCGGTTGCCCGGATAACGCTGACCGCAACATTGTTCGCGGCCGGCTCCTCTCTGCAGGCGCAGGACAGCACCAACTATACCTATGACGCGCTTGGCCGGCTCATTGAGGTCGAGCAGGAGCAAGGTCCGCTCGGTCCCGTTCACAGCACGTTCCAGTATGACGATGCCGGCAACCGTGTCGAGTACGACGTAGTTGGAGCCTCCGCTTCTCCGGCCGAATTGCGCGTCATCGCGATCGGCGGGGATCGGGTGGTCGTCGTGATCGAGTAACCCGACCGCTCCATGATGGCGTTTCCCTGGATCGTCGCAACGACGGCGAAGCGCTCTCGGGCGTAACCGACCGCATGACGGGCACCGCGAACGGCGGCCCATGATCGTCCGATCGGCGATCCTGCCCGACGAACCCGAGATCGCTTTGCTGCCGTAACGAATTGTGATACATCGGAAAACGCGAAGGGAGGTCGCGCGATGGTCCAGGAAGCGGATCGATCTTTCCCTGTGTCCGCGTATTTCAGCCGGCTCTTTTTGCAGCGTTGCAGGCGGCCCTTTTCGCGTTTCCAAATCAGCATTGTTCACTTTTTGTTCCAAAATAGGAAATCGACCTCTATCCCGAGTCGCACGCCGGGATTCGGTCGTCGGCCGATGATCGGCATCCGGTGAAATCGGAAAGGAAACAAATGCGCTATTCTGCCTTGATCGCCGCCCTGGTCTTTATTCTGATGCCCGGAAAAGCACTGGCCGATTGTTCCGGCGTGTTTTGTAACGATGTTACGATCGATAGGCTATTCGTCAGTGGCACCGGCGACATTGCGTTGAGGACGTCGGGCGACGAAACGCAGCTGGACTGCGATCCCGGATCCAGCCTGTACCTGCGATTTGCGACCACGGTCTCGGCCTATTCCGAATGGTACGCCATGGTCCTCACGGCCTATGTCCAGCAGGCGCCGATAACATTCCGGATGGTCGGCGGCACGGGCGAATGCACGATCAACTACATGTTTCAAGAACAATGAGCGCGCGCATCGCCATTGCCGCGCGGGCGCGAACCGGCGCCAGGGCAGTGCTCGCCGCTGCCGTGCTCCTCCTTTCGCCGCTTGCCGGCGAAGAGGCCCGGGCGCAGCAGGCCTGCCCCGAACCCAGCGGCCCGGGCAGCGTCGAGATTTACTGTTACGATGCGCTCGGCCGCCTGATCGAACAGAGGCGCAGCGACAGCGCGAGCGCCACGATCTCCTATGACGCTGCCGGCAACCGCGTCAGCCGCACCGAAACCGCCGGGAGGGCGGGCCTCGTCGTCGTGATCATCGGCGGCCGGCCGATCGTGATCGCCATACCATGAGCGTTCCGTCGCCCGGGACGCACGTCGCTCTTATCCGCAAGGAAGGCCGAAAGATGACAAAAGCTGGAGTTGCCATCACCGCTTTCATCAAGACGATCTGTCTGGCTCTGCTGGCCTGCTTGGCTGTTCCCGCCGCAGCGCAACCGAACGACGTTCTTATCGACCCGCTCAATGTCGAGCCCGACGCCAATGGCGTGGACATGATCCGCGGCAATGTAGCGCGCCCCGTCCCGACTCTCTCGATCCCCGCGGCCCCCAATCTGAGGCTGCAACGGCTGCAGCTGACGGTGCCGGTCATGACCAGCTTCGTGCCGATCGATGAATTTTCCTTCGGCAACGCTCAGGTCAACACCGGCGACGGAACGTCGGAGGGCTTCCAATGCTTCGAGTTCCAATGCTGGCCGAATACGTTCAACGGATCCACTCTCTCCGGCAGTTCCCTTGGCTACGGCTTCATGCAGGGCGGCAACGGCGTACGGGTAACCTACGGCCTCCTCGGAAACGACACATTGGGGACGTTCGGGCGGTTCTACAGCTTCTATGGGACTGAGATCGCGTACCCGAATGGCGAGACACTCACTTTCAACTATTCGCAAGCGGATTCCGGTGGAACGACTTATACGCGGCCGGCATCGATTGTCAGCAATCTCGGCTATGTGATGCTTTTGTCTTATCAGTCGAACACGGCGCCCGGCACGGCGCAGTGGAGCACTCTGGCACAGGCAACGATTTACAGTTCCAGCGACACGACGACGCCTCTGGCGCGCCACACCTACGGAACCAGCGGCACGATCACCGATCTGGCGGGACGCCAATGGAGCTGCTGTTCCGACGCTATGGACGTGGCGATATTCACCAGCTCCGTGACGATGCGACTGCCCGGGATGAGCACAGACAGCTTCGTCGCGACCCAGGCCTCGGGCGCGACGGCGCCGCGGGTCGGCCAGGTCGTCAATGACGGCGTCACCTGGACCTATACCGCTACCGAGAGCAATCCCAGCACCACCGGCAAATGCAACGGGCTGAGCTGCGATCTCACCCAGGTCGTCCTCACCGGGCCCAACGGGTATCAGCGCACGGTCAACAACGATGTTGACCCCAATCCGCGCCTCGCGACCGTCACGACCAGCGTGGTCAACGGACTCAATCAAACCACCAACTACAGCTATGATCTTCAACGAAGGCTGATCGGTATAACATATCCGCGCGGCAACGGTGTGGAGGTCGATTATGACGATTTCGGCAATGTCGTCGAGCGGCGCGATCATCCCACGACCGGCACCGACCTGATCCAGCGGGCGGAGTTTCCGACGCCCGGCGCCCCGCCCGGCCCCGGCGGCGGGGCCTGTGCGAACGTCACCTGCTTCCTTCCCACCCGGACGCGCGACGCGGCCGGATACTGGACCGACTACACTTGGTACGCACATGGCGGCATGGAGAAGATGCTCGAGCCGGCCGGCGCCAACGGTCAGCGGCGGCTGACCCGCAGGTTCTATGCGACGGCCGGGGGGATCACCCGGCTGTCGAGCGAGCAGATATGCGGGGTTCCCGCGAGCACCCCGATCGCGTCCGCCACCTGCCCGGGGAATACGACGACCCAGGTTACCCGCTATACCTATTGGGCCAACACGATGCTGCCCGCTACCATGTCGCGGACCAACGGCGCGGGAACGCCGGTCGCCACGACCAGCTACAGCTATGATTCCCACGGCAACCTGCTCTCGGAAAACGGGCCGTTGGGCGGCGCGGACGATACCGCCTATTACCGCTACGACACGATAAACCGCCGGACATGGGAAATCGCTCCGCTCGGCGCGGCGGGAACCGAACGGGCGGCGACGCGCACCACCTATCGCGACGCCGACAACCAGCCGCTGACCGTCCAGTCCGGCACGGTGACGAGCCCGACCGATACGACGCTGGATGTCGACCAGACGCTCACCCATAGCTACAACAGCCGCCGCCTGCGCACCCGGACCGCTGCGTCCGAAGGCGGCACGACCTACGCCGTCAGCCAGTTCAGCTATGACGCGCGCAACCTGCTCGATTGCAGCACGGTGCGGATGAACCCGGCCCAGTTCGCCTCGCTCCCGTCCTCGGCCTGCACGCTCGATACCGAGGGCTCGCAAGGGCCGGACCGGATCACGCGCAACACGTACGACGTGCTCGGCCGCATCACCGAAACCGTCGGCGGCTTTGGCG
>NZ_JBQLZM010000040.1:0-12507 GCF_052168275.1 Parasphingopyxis sp.
CCCCCGACTGCATCGATATTCCTTCAACTGGCATTCCGCGATGCCTTTGCAGCGCTAGAGTTTCGGCATCGAATCCGTCATCGCGAATCGCGTGTCGCCATCAGCGACGGCCCGTCAGCCTTTGTGACATTCTCATTACGGGAAGATGACATCGCCGGCCGTTTTTTCGGTAAATCGACACTGACCTTCGTGCCCCGGCCGGCTTCGCTCTCGATATTCAGCCTTCCGCGGTGGCGCTCGACGATATGTTTGACGATCGCAAGGCCCAGCCCCGTGCCGCCGAGCGACCGGCTGCGGCCCGGATCGACGCGGTAGAAACGCTCGGTGAGCCGCGGCAGATGTTCGGACGCGATCCCTTCGCCATGATCCTCGACGCTCAGCCGGATCATCGTGTCGGAGATCGGGCCGTAATGGACCTCGACCGGATCTTCGCCTTCGCTGTATTTCAGCGCGTTGCCGACGAGGTTGCTGACCAGCTGCGCGATCTGGACCCGGTCCCCGGCGATCCGCACGCTGCCCGACGCCGACGTGATAACGACGCGCGCGCTGTCGACGCCCTGGGCCGCGCAGGTCGAGAGACAGGCTTCGCTGATCAGCGGGCCGAGCTCGATTTCCTCGGCCGGCGCCCGGTATTTCTCGGCCTCGATGCGCGACAGCGACATGAGATCGCCGATCAGCCGCTGCATCCGGCTCGCCTCGCCTTGCATGATCTTGAGGAAGCGGTTGCGCGTCTTCTTGTCCTTGGCCGCGCCGTCCTGCAGCGTTTCGATATAGCCGAGCAGCGAGGCGAGCGGGGTGCGCAGCTCGTGGCTGGCATTGGCGACGAAATCGGCGCGCATCTTTTCCGCCGCATGGGCGCTGCTGCGGTCGGCGAGCCGGACGAACCGGGCATTGCCCTTGAGCTCGTGGATGACGAGTTCCCAGGGCCGTTCGCGTTCGCCGATCCCGACCAGCTCTATCGCGACGCGCGATTCCTCCGCGCCGGCCTCTCCGGTCAGCCGTTCGGCCGCCGCCGGATGGCGGATCGCGAGCCGGACATCCTCGCCGACGATATGCGTGCCGAGCAGGGCCTGGGCCGCCGGATTCGCCCGCACGACGCGGCGGCCGACGATTAGCAGGCTGGGATCGTCGATCGCGTTCATCAGCTCCTCGAGCGTCGGAAACAGCGATTCGTCGGGCGGTTGTTCGTCCGCCTCGGGCTCGTCTTCGGCGTCGGCCGGCTCGGGTTCCCGGTAACCGGCCAGCACAACGCCGCCGACCAGGCCGCCGAGACAGGCGAGCGCGACCGGCAGCGGCGGCGCGCCCAGCGCATAGGCGGCGATGCCGATGCCAAAGGTGGTTAATAGCGCGACAATGGCGCGAAGAGGCGTTATCTGGGCCATTCGGCGCCGTGATACAGCGCTATTGTTACACTCGCCAGTAGGCGGCAGGGTAAGCTGTGACTGGGCCGAACGGACGAAAACGCGGGAAGGACGGCATGAGCGAAGGACGCAAGGATACGGACGGCGGCGACGCCGGGCAGGGCATGGCGAAGCCGGGCCGGCGCCAGGTATTGGCGCTCGGCGCCGCCGCGGCGTCGACGGTCGTGACCGTGCGTCCCGCGCTCGCCCAGACCCAGGCCTCGATCATGGCCTGCGAAATTCCGATTCCCGATCCCGGCCGGATGGGCAATTATATCGCGGCGGACGGTTCGGTCGTGCCGCCGGGAACGCCGGGCGCCTTTCCGCCGCCGGGCCGCAACCTGGTCGGCGAGGAAGTGCGCGGTGCGTTACAGGCCGGCCGCACGATCCCCGGCTACGGCTATGAGCAGAGCCAGGCCTATACCAATTATATCCGCCGGCTTCAGACCGGCATGAGCGGCTTTACCTGCTACGCGTCGATCCAGATGACGCGGAGCTGACGCTCCCGCCGCTTTCCG
Source organism: Parasphingopyxis sp. (assembly GCF_052168275.1). Taxonomy (GTDB): domain Bacteria; phylum Pseudomonadota; class Alphaproteobacteria; order Sphingomonadales; family Sphingomonadaceae; genus Parasphingopyxis. The sequence continues at coordinate 1,919 of NZ_JBQLZM010000040.1, forward strand.
CCATGACCGAAGCCGCCTATCGCGCCGATCCGCCCGAGGCCCGGCGCGTGATCGCGCTGGACGGCGTGGCGCTGATCTTCCACCGGCCTTCGGGCCTCACCCATATCGTCGCGCCGCCCGCGCTCCAGATTCTCGACGCCCTGGGCGAGGGGGAGGCTGGGCCGCAGACGCTGCTCGACCGGCTGAAGCGCGATTTCGACTTCGGCGACGGCGAGGATCTCGAAGCGGCGCTGGAGGCGCGTCTCGCCGAGCTGGAGACGGCCGGACTGGTGTGGCGGGCATGAGGCACGAATTGCGCGTGACGGTCGGCCCGGCCGGTTTCCGCATCGGGTCGGACTGGCGGCAGCCGCTCGACCGGCTGGCGGCGCTCTATCGGGGCTATCCGGCGCCCGATATACCGGATTTCACGGTCCGGCTGTTCGCCCCGCGGCCATGGCGGCGGTTCCTGCGGCCCTCGGTGATGATCGGCGGCGACTATATGCTGCCGGACGCCGCGCCGCTCTCGCTCGCCCATGGCATGCTCGCGGCGGAGATGGGGATGAACCTCCAGATGGCGCTCGGCCAGCGCCGCTACCTGCTGCTCCACGCCTCGGCGGTCGAGCGCGACGGCAGGGCGCTGCTGATGACCGGTGAATCGGGGGCTGGCAAATCGACGCTCTCCGCGCTGCTCGGCGAGCGCGGCTGGCGCTTCATGGGCGACGAGTTCGCGCTGATCGATCCCGAAACCGGGCTCCTCCACGCCTTTCCGCGGCTGGTCAGCCTGAAGAACGAGGCGATCGGGCTGTTCGACGGCGATGTCGATGCGAACCGGCTCGGCCCGTTGATGCGCGATACCCCCAAGGGCGATATCCGCCATCTGCGCCCGCCGGAAGCGGCGATCGCGAGGATGGCCGAGCCGGCGAAACCCGCGCTGCTGCTCTTCCCGCGTTTCGGCCATGCGCCCGATGTCCGCGAGATCGGCGAAGCGGAGGTCTTCGTCCGGCTGACCCAGGCCTCGACCAACTATGTCGCGCTGGGCGAGACGGGTTTCGATGCGCTGTCCGCGCTCGTGCGGACGGTTCCGACCCGGGCGGTCGACTATCCCGACACCGAAAGCGCGATCGCCAGCGTCGAACGGCTCTGGGCGGAGCTGGCGGCATGACCGACGCCCGCGTCCTGACCCGTGCGCTGGCCGATCCGGCGTCGACCGCCGGTCTCGATGCGGAGGGCTGGACCGCGCTGATCGCCATGGCCCGGGCCGAGCAGCTGATGGGCACGCTCGCGTGCCGTCTCGACGGGCTCGACCTGCCGCCCAAGGCGGCGGAGCTCTGCGCGGCCGCCCGCCGCTCCGCCGACCATGCGCGCCGCCAGGCGCTGTGGGAGGCCGAGATGGCGCGCCGGGCGCTCGCGCCGCTCGGCGAGCCGGTCGTGCTGCTGAAGGGCACCGCCTATGTCGCGGCGGGCCTGTCGGCGGGAATCGGCCGGTCGATCGGCGATCTCGACATCCTGGTCCGCCGCGACGCGCTCGATGCGGTGGAGCGCGCGCTGACCGGGCGGGGCGGCTGGGAATGGGTGAAGGAGGATGCCTATGACGACGCTTATTACCGCGATCACATGCACGAGCTGCCGCCGCTGATCCACAAGGAGCGCGACCGGATGATCGACGTGCACCACACGGTGCTGCCGCTGACCGCCAGGCCGACGCCCGACGCCGCGTCGATGATCGCCGAGAGCGAGGCGCTGGACGTATCTGCAGATTCAGGGGGCCTGCGCCTGCTCTCGCCGCCGGACATGATCTGCCATGCCGCCGCCCACCTCTTCGCCGACGGCGATCTGGCGGGCGGACTGCGCAACCTCTGGGACATCGACCGGCTGCTCCGCGATTTCGGCGAACGGAACGGGTTCTGGCCGGCGCTGGGGGCGCGCGCGGACCGCCATCAGCTGGTAAGGCCCGTCGCCCGCGCGCTGCGCCTCGCCGAAACGCTCTACGATACGCCGGTCGACGGCGATGTTGCCGGTCGTGGCAGGGCGGGCGACGCACTCTACGTCCGCCGCCTGCTCGCCCGCGACGGCTGGGGCCGGGAAACGCGCAAGGGCCTGCGCCTCGCCTTCTACATCCGCTCGCACTGGCTGCGCATGCCGCCCCCGATGCTCGCGCGGCATCTGTGGACGAAATGGCGGAAGGGCTAGCCCAGTCGGTCCAGCGTCGGCACCAATTCACTATAGTGGTCGATGACGGCATCCGCGCCTAGCTCGTCGACCGGTTGGTGGAGGAAGCCGAAGCTGACGGCGACGGCGGGGATGCCCGCGCCCTTCGCCGCATCCACGTCGTAAATCGAGTCGCCGACAAAGGCGGCGCGGGTGCCGCCTGTCCGCCGGATCATCTCGTCGATCGGGGCGCGGTCCGGCTTGCGCTGGCCGCCCGGAAGCGTATCGCCGCCGATGATCGCCGCGAAGCGATGGTCGAAACCCTTCGCCTTCAGAAGCTTTACCGCGAGCCGCTCATATTTGTTGGTGACCACCGCAAAGCGCGCGCCCCTATTGGCGAGCGCGTCCATCGCGTCGAGCAATCCGGGGAAGGGCGGCGAGCCCGTTCCCAGATGGGAGCCGTAATGGTCGACGAGTATCGGCAGCAGTTCATCGACCAGAGCCTCGTTGCTCTCACCTGATGCTTGCAGACCCATGTCCAGCATATGCTTCGCGCCGAGACCGATCATCGGGCGGACCTTTTCCTGCGACAGCGGCGGACGCCCGGCCTGGGCGAGGGCATGGTTGAGCGAAACGGTCAGCTCGTCGCTGGTGTCGAGCAGCGTGCCGTCGAGGTCGAAGCCGACCAGGTCGAACGGGAAGGGGGATAGCGTCATCCCCGCGCCATGCCGTCTGCCCTATGGAAATGGCAAGCATTTGCTGGCAGACCGCGCGGCGCCATGACCGATCATACCGACATCTCGCCGCCGGGCCCTTTCGCCGCGATCATCCTTGCCGCGGGCAAGGGCACCCGCATGAAATCCGGGCGCCACAAGGTGCTGCATCCGATCGCCGGCAAGCCGATGCTCGGCCATCTGATGGACGAGCTGGAGCTGCTGGGTCCCGAAAAGACGGTGGTCGTGCTCGGCGCGGGGCGCGAGGAAGTCGAACCCTATGTCGAGGCGCGCGGCGCGGTCGTCGCACTGCAGGAGCAGCAGCTCGGGACCGGTCATGCGGTGCTCCAGGCGCGCGATGCGCTGGCGGGTTTAGACGGCATGGTCCTCGCCTGTTTCGGCGACGTGCCGATGGTGCGCGCGCGGACGGTCGCGCTGATGCTGCACCGGCTGCAGGCGGACGAGCCGGCGTGCGTCGTGCTCGGCTTCCGGCCCGACGATCCGCTCGCCTATGGCCGGATTGTCGCCGATGCGTCGGGCCGGATCGAAAAGATGGTCGAATATAAGGATGCGAGCGACGAAGAGCGCGCGGTAACGCTCTGCAATTCCGGGCTGATCGCGGCGCGGGCGCTGGACATGTTCGCGCTGCTCGACCGGGTCGGCAACGCCAATGCGCAGGGCGAATATTATCTGCCGGACATGGTGATGGTCGCGCAGGCGGACGGGCGGCACAGCGCGGTGATCGAGGCCGAGCCGTGGGAGGTGGCCGGGGTCAACAGCCGCGCCGAACTCGCCGCGGTCGAGCGCGAATGGCAGGATCGGCGGCGCGCACGGGCGATGGCGGACGGCGCGACCCTGGTCGACCCCTCCACCGTCTGGTTCAGCCACGATACCGAGATCGGCCGCGACGTGACGATCGAGCCGCAGGTCCGGTTCGGCCCCGGCGCGACGGTCGCCGACGGCGCGACGATCCATGCCTTCAGCCATATCGAGGGCGCCAGCATCGGGAAGAATTGCGCGGTCGGCCCCTATGCGCGGCTCCGCCCCGGTGCGGTGATGGAAGAAGGATCGAAGGTCGGCAATTTCGTCGAGATGAAAAAGGCCGTGCTGGGCCCAGGCGCCAAGGCCAATCACCTGACCTATCTCGGCGACGCGACGGTGGGCGCGAATGCCAATATCGGCGCCGGCACGATCACCTGCAATTATGACGGCTTCTTCAAATACCGGACCGAAATCGGGGAAGGGGCTTTCATCGGTTCGAACAGCGCGCTGGTGGCCCCCGTGAAGATCGGCGCCGGCGCGATCGTCGGCGCGGGTTCGGTGGTGACGAAGGACGTCGCGGCGGACGCGCTCGGCGTCGCGCGGGGCGAGCAGAGCGCCAAGCCCGGCTGGGCGAAGAAGTTCCGCGAAGTGATGGGCCGGAAGAAGGCCGGGAAATAGGAAAGACATGGCGAACCGAATATTTGTCTGGTCGGCGCACCCGCGCGCAGGATCGCTCAGCGACGGACTGGCCGATGCCTATGCGGCGGGCGCGGAGCAGGGCGGGGCGGACGTGCGGGTCCAGAAGCTCAGCGCGATGGATTTCGACGCGCATTTCGAGGGCTATGTGCGCCCGATGCCCGAGCTGGAGCCGGACCTGAAGGCCTGGCAGGACGCCATCGCCTGGGCCGATCATCTCTTCTTCGTCCATCCCTATTGGTGGGGCGCCATGCCGGGCGAGGCCAAGGCGGTGCTGGATCGCGCGTTGCTGTCGGGCTTCGGGTTCAAATATCACGCCAAGGGCCTGGGCTGGGACAAGCTGCTCGCGGGCAAGACCGCCGATGCGATCATCACCTCCGACACGCCGCCGCTGATCGACACGCTGATCTACCGGAAACCGGGCCGCAGGGTGCTCAAAAACCAGGTGCTCGGCTTTTGCGGCGTGAAGGCGAGAAAGATCGTCCAGCTCGGCCCGGTCAAGACGTCGAAACCTGACAAAATCGACGGCTGGATCGAACGGGCGCGGCAAATGGGCACATCGGCTGCGAAACACTGATCGACGACCGGCGCGCGGTCGATGCGCGCGCCGGTCGAAGTCATCATGCGGCCTCTATTCGTACCACTGGCCCGTGCCGGACGAGGCGTTCTGGCTATGCCAGTGCATCGTCACCGAGCCGGTGCGCACGGCGCCCACCGTGCCGGTCTGGCTGCGGATCCCCCCGACGCATCCGAGCGCGGTGTCCGGCCCCGGTTCGCCGAGATAGTTGCAGCCATAGGCGATCGCGGTCGCGTCGGTCGCGCCGTCGCGGACGGCGTCGCACGCCATCGTCACGGCGAAGACGCCGGCCGAGGGCGGTTGATCCATGCCGACGCATTGGACCGCGCCGTTGATCGTGCTGCCGTCCGCCAGCGTGGTGACATAGGTTCCCGAAACGGTTCCGCCCCGGCCCCATGTGCCGTCCGGACCGATGCCGCCGACCATGGAGACATCGCCCCAGGTGATTTCATAGGTGAAATTCTCGGCACTGGCCGCGCTCGCACAGCATAGTGCGGCGGCAAGCATGCCGCCCCCCACGGATTTCCACATTTTTCTCTCCCAATGTTATCGTTGTCCGGCGGATGTCGCCCGGACACGGACCGCTCGAGAAACGCCACGGTCGCTCGGCTCGCCCGGACAGGGTAGCAAATCGTTACGCCTGTGTCATGATAACCTGAAAATCGGCTCGAACCGTCAGGGCGTCTGCGTCGCGAACCAGAATTCGGGTTGCTCGAGAAGGCCGAGAAAGGCGGCCAGCGCGGACGGGTCGCCGCCGATCCGCAGTGCGCCGGATTCGACCATGGCCGGCGGCGTCGTGGCGCCCAGCAGCAGGGCTTCGAAGTCCGGCCGGTCCAGCGTGACCGTCGCCGTCGGATTCTCGGTGGCGCGCAACCGCGGCACCAGCACCGCCGCGCCGATCTCGAGCGCGACCGTCTCGCCGGTGTCGGAGAACAGGAAGTTCAACGTGAACGGTTCGCCCTGCAGCCGCTCCGGCGCGTAGCGGGCGGCGAGCATGTCGAACAGGTCGAGCGTCGGCACCGCGCGGAGGAAATCGGCATTGCCGAGCCGCGTGCCCCCCGTCTGCGGCACGCCGTCGCGCAATTCGCTCGCGGCGGTCAGGTAATAGCTGCGCCAGGGGCCGCTCTCGGCCTGGAAACCGAGCTGCTCATAGGCGGCGGCGAGCCAGGCCCGGCCCTGTCCGTCCGCGGGCGCGGCGAAGACGAGATGGTTGAGGATCTCGGACGCCCAGCGATAGTCGCCGGCATCGAACGCCGCGATGCCCCGCGCCAGCACCGCCTCGCGCCCGCCCATCGCCTCGACATAGCGCGCCGCCGATTGTTCGTGCGGCAGGCGATGATAGTCGGCCATCACGCCGCCCCACCAGCCGAAATAATGCTGGTAGACGGCTTTGGCATTGTGGTTGAGCGTTCCGTAATAGCCGCGCGTGTCGAACGCGTCCCGCGTGAACGCCGGTTCGGGAATCGCCTCGGCCGCCTCGACCATCGTCGCGCCGCTATTCGCACGCCGCAGCGTCTGGTCGTGGATGTACCGGTAGATATCCCGCTGTCCGGTGAGAAAGGCGGTCACGTTGTCGGCGCCCCAGCTCGGCCAGTGATGCGAGGCGAGGACGACGTCGGACCGGTCGCCATATTCGATCAGCACATGGTCGATCGCCCGGCTCCAGGCGAGCGCGTCGCGGACCCGCGCGCCGCGCATGGTGAGCACATTATGCAGCGTGCCGGTGGCGACTTCCGCCGTGTGCAGCGCCCGGTGCGCGGGCAGGTAGAACATGAACTCGGCCGGCGCCTCGGTTCCCGCGGCATCGACGAACTCGAACGCGATGCCGTCGATCGTCCGGCGCGTGCCCCGGCCCTCGATTTCCTCGGTCGGCGGGATCAGGCTGACGGTTCCGCGCGGGACGCCGGGCCCGAGCCCGGAGCCGATATGCGAGGCGGGCGAGGGGGGAATGATCTGGCCGAACATCAGCGTCGCGCGCCGGCTCATATGCGGTCCGGCGAGCAGGTTTTCGGCGACCGCGGTTTCGGAAAAGCCGATCGGCGCGAGCACGGGCACGGTGCGCGCCGCAATCTCCGCCTCGTCGATGATGCCGCGCGCGCCGCCGAAATGGTCGGCATGCGAATGGGTGTAGATCATGCCGGTGACCGGGCGCTCGCCGAGCGTGTCCTGCACCAGCGCGAGCGCGGCGGCGGCGGTTTCGGTCGTGGTCAGCGGATCGACGATGATCCAGCCCGTCTCGCCCGCGATGACCGTCATCACCGAGAGGTCGTAGCCGCGCACCTGCCAGATCCCCTCGGTCACCTCGAACAGCCCGTGTTCGGCCGCCAGCGCCGATTGGCGCCAGAGCGAGGGATTGGCGGTATCCGGGGCGTCGCCGGCGAGAAACGCCTGTGCCGCGATCGGCCAGACGATCGAACCGTCCGCGGCGCGGATGGCGTCGGCGTCGATCTGCGCGATGCGGCCGCGCGCCGCGTCTTCGAAATCGCTCCGGTCCCCGAGCGGCAGCCGCGTCGCGACCGCCGCATTGGCCGCGCGCGTCGCTTCGGTGGCGGTGCCGGGGGCGGGCGGTTCGCGCAGCTCGGCCGGCTGCGCCAGCGCCGGGACGGCGATCAGGGCGAAGGCGAGGGAAAGGAAGGGCCGCTTCATCGGTCGTCTCCAATCGGTCTTTTTGGGCGACGGTATGATAGATCGCGCGGGCCGAGTCACGCGGCGGCGGAGGCGGATCAGCCGTCGATCAGGTGGCGGGGACCCGGCCCCCGGATGCCCGCCCGGTCTTCCGGATTGTAAAGCCGGCATTTTTTCAGGCTCAGGCAGCCGCAGCCGATACAGCCGTCGAGCCGGTCGCGCGTGCGCTCGAGTTCGGCGATGCGGGCGTCGATCGTGCCGCGAATCGCCTTGCTGATCCGGGTCCAGTCGCGCTGGGTCGGGGCGCGGCCCTGGGGCAGTTTCGCGAGCTGGGCCTCGATCTCGCCGATCGACAGGCCGAGCTGCTGCGCGATCAGCACGAAGGAGAGGCGGCGGATGTCGGAGCGCAGGAACCGGCGCTGGCCGCCCCGGCTCCGCAGCGGATGGACGAGCCCTTTCTCCTCGTAGAAGCGGATCGCGGATACCGAGAGGCCGGTCCGCGCCGCCAGATCGCCGATCGAGAGCAAAGCCGTTTGCGCCATGACTGTGATCGCCTTTTTCGTTCAATATCGAGGTTGATCTCAACTTAGCTTGAGGTTGTAGATCAGGCAACCGGGGCAGCGATGCGTCGGGAAAAATCCGACAGCACGCCTGCCCGGAACGCGAAGGAGGCGCAGCAATGACGAACGCACGTATCGAACATGTGAATATCACGGTGACCGACCCCCACCGGTCGGCCGACCTGATGCACGAACTGTTCGGCTGGGAGATCCGCTGGGAAGGGCCGGCGATGGCCGGCGGTCATACGATCCATGTCGGCAGCGACGAGGACTATCTCGCGCTCTACACGAACAACGCCGTCCGCAATGCCGACCCGCATTTCGACAAGGGCAAGCCGTTCAACCATGTCGGCGTCGTCGTCGACGATCTCGACGCGGTCGAGCGCAAGGTGATCGCCGCGGGGCTCGAGCCCTTCTCCCGCGAAAAATACGATCCGGGCGAACGCTTCTACTTTTTCGACTGGAACGGGATCGAGTTCGAGGTCGTCAGCTATGCCTGAGCGGCGCGAACCGACGCGTTGGCAGGCTTTCTGTGCGGCCATGGCGCGGCACGGCCATGGCCGTGTCTGCGACATTTCGGCAGTGGCGGCGCGGCGGGCTCCGCCGCATCGCTGCCCAGACAGGCGACGGCCGCAGGGGCGATCGCGGGCGCAGACGGCGAATCCGGCGAGGGAACCCGTTCCATTCACTTGATGCTTTCCGTTTTCCGTCTAAACACGCGGGCAATCCCGCGTGCGCGGGCGTGAAGGAAACAAGACCATATGTGTGGAATCATCGGGATACTCGGCAAGGACAATGTCACCGACCGGCTGGTCGAGGGGCTGCGCCGGCTCGAATATCGGGGCTATGACAGCGCCGGCGTCGCGACCCTGTCCGGCGGACGGATCGAACGCCGCCGCGCCGAGGGCAAGCTCGACAATCTCGTCGCCGTCCTCGCCGAGGATCCGGTCGACGGCGTCACCGGTATCGCCCATACCCGCTGGGCGACGCATGGCGCGCCGACCACCGACAATGCGCATCCCCATGCGACCGGCGAGGTCGCGCTCGTCCACAACGGCATCATCGAGAATTTCAAGGAGCTGCGCGACGAACTGCTCGCGCGCGGCCGGACGTTCGAAAGCGAGACCGATACCGAGGTCGTCGCGCACCTGATTTCCGAACAGATCGAGGCCGGCGTCGCCCCGCGCGAGGCGGTCCGCAAGACGCTCGACCGGCTGCATGGCGCCTTCGCGCTGGCGATCATGTTCCGGAGCGATCCGGACCTGCTGATCGGCGCCCGGCTCGGTTCGCCGCTGGTCGTCGGCCATGGCGACGGCGAAAGCTTTTTCGGGTCCGATGCGCTGGCGCTCGCGCCCTTCACGCAGAAGATCAGCTATCTCGAGGAGGGCGACATGGTCGTCATCACGCGGGACTCGACGCTGATCTACGACGAACGGGACGAGCTCGTCGCCCGTCCCGTGGCGCTGTCGGGGGCGTCGGCCGCGGCGAACGAAAAGGGCAATCACGCCCATTTCATGCAGAAGGAAATCTTCGAACAGCCGATCGTCGTCGCCCAGACCCTCCAGAGCTATCTGCGGCCGCTCGAGGAGCAGGTCGCGCTGCCCGACATGCAGTTCGATCTAGCCGGGTTCGACCGGATTTCCATCGTCGCCTGCGGGACGAGCAGCTATGTCGCGATGATCGGCAAATACTGGATCGAGCAGTTCGCACGCGTGCCGGTCGAGGTCGATGTCGCCTCCGAATTCCGTTACCGCGAGCCTGTTCTCACCGAAAACCAGCTGGCGCTGTTCATCTCGCAATCGGGCGAGACTGCGGACACCCTGGCGGCGCTCAAACATTGCAAGAAGGCGGGCGTGAAGACGGCCGGGATCATCAACGTCCCGACCAGTTCGATGGCGCGCGAGGTGGACCTGCTGCTCTCGACCCATGCCGGTCCCGAGATCGGCGTCGCCTCGACCAAGGCGTTCACCTGCCAGCTGGCCGTGATGGCGGCCTTCGCCACCAACCTGGCGCGCGCCAAGGGCAAGCTCGATCCCGATGCCGAGCGCGAGATCGTCCGCCACCTGTCCGAGGCGCCCGAGGCGATGAACGCGGCGCTCGACCATGACGAGGATATCGCCGCGATGGCCGGAACGATCGCCGAGGCGCGCGACGTGCTCTATCTCGGCCGCGGTCCCGACTATCCGATGGCGCTCGAAGGCGCGCTGAAGCTCAAGGAAATCAGCTATATCCACGCCGAAGGCTATGCGTCGGGCGAGATGAAGCACGGGCCGATCGCGCTGATCGACGACGCCGTGCCGCTGATCGTGATCGCGCCGTCGGGGCCGCTGTTCGAAAAGACGGTGTCCAACATGCAGGAGGCCCAGGCGCGCGGGGCGCAGGTCGTGCTGATTTCCGATGCGGACGGCATCGCCAAGGCGGGCGAGGGGACGATCGCGACGATCGAGATGCCCAAGGTCCACCCGCTGATCGCTCCGCTCGTCTATGCGATTCCCGTGCAGCTGCTCGCCTATCATGTGGCCGTGGCGA
>NZ_JBQLZM010000041.1:0-8866 GCF_052168275.1 Parasphingopyxis sp.
TGGCGGCGTAGATCGTGTAGGTCGTGCCCTGTCCGGCGCTCGTCCAGACCATCAGGCTGCCGTCGTCGGTGAACACCGGCGACAGGTTGCGCGTGACGGGTTCGGTAAGGCGCACGGTTTCGCCCGACAGGCCCATCGCGTCGATCTGGAACCATTCGTCGCCGCCGGTATCGCGGACGAGCACGAAGCGGTTGCCGCCCGGTATGGCCGTGACCGACTGGACCGGCTCGGCGAAGAAGCTCAGCTGGCTGCGCGTGCCGAGCGGTTCGGTCACGCGGTGCACCTGGTCGGTCGTCCCGAAGCGCGTGGTGACGAGGATCGATCCGTCGGCGAGCCAGTCCTCGAAATCCGCGCTGCGATAGTTCTGGAACCGCTGGACCGCGGCATCCACATCGGCCGGGATTTCGGGCACGTTCTGGAGGGTGGCGCTGCCGATCGTCCGTTCGGGCGCGGTCTGCGCGGCGGCGGGCGCGGCGGCGAGGGAGAGGGCGGCAAGGGCGAGGAGGAAAGGACGCATTGGCGGAACCCTGTTGTGGGATGAAGACGTTGCCAACTATGCTGCAGTTCAGCGGATAAGGAAAGCAAAGCAAACGGCTTTCGCGGCTTTTTCCGGCCGGCCGGCGACGTGAAAAGCGCGCTTGCCGTTGCGGTTTCTTTCTCCCAAGAAGGCCGCCGAACAGAGAGGGGAGGCTCCATGGCCTGCGCAGCACTGGACGCGGCGTCGCACGAACCGAGCGCGAAAGAGGTCCGGCTCGTCATCGCGGCCTCGTCCGCGGGCACCGTTTTCGAATGGTATGATTTCTTCATCTACGGCACGCTCGCGGCGCTGATCGGCCAGGCCTTCTTCCCGGCCGGGAACGAAACGCTGCAATTGCTGCTCGTCTGGGCGGGCTTCGCGGTCGGCTTCGGCTTCCGGCCGCTCGGCGCGATCCTGTTCGGCTTTCTCGGCGACCGGCTCGGCCGCAAATATACGTTTCTGGTCACCGTCACCCTGATGGGCGTCGCGACGGCGGGGGTCGGCATGATTCCCTCGGCGGCGACCATCGGGCTCGCCGCGCCGATCATCGTGATCCTGCTCCGCATCCTGCAGGGGCTGGCGCTCGGCGGCGAATATGGCGGCGCCGCGATCTATGTCGCCGAACATGCGCCGCCCGAGAAGCGCGGCTTCTACACCTCCTTCATCCAGGCGAGCGTGGTCGGCGGCTTCGTGCTCAGCATCGCGGTCGTCCTCGCCTGCCGCTTCCTGATCCCGGCCGACGATTTCGCCGCCTGGGGCTGGCGCATCCCGTTCCTGCTGTCGATCATCCTGCTGTTCATCTCGCTCTGGATGCGGCTCAAACTCTCCGAAAGCCCGGTGTTCCGGGCGATGAAGGAGGCGGGCGAAACCTCGGCCAACCCGTTCACCGAAAGCTTCCGCTATCCCGGCAACAAGAAGCGGATTTTCGTCGCGCTGTTCGGCGTCACCGGCGTGCTGACGACGATCTGGTACACGGCCTTCTTCTCGGGCCTGTCCTTCCTGCGCGGGCCGATGCGTGTCGACGAGCTCACCGTCGAGCTGATCCTCTTTTCCGCCGGGTTCGTTTCGATGATATTCTACGTGATGGTCGGCAAATGGTCGGACCGGGTGGGCCGCAAGAAGCCGATCATGGTCGGCGCGCTCGCGGCGCTGGCGCTGCTGTTCCCGATTTTCTGGGGCATGGGCAGCCTCGCCAATCCCGGCCTCGCGCGCGCGGCCGCGGAAAATCCGGTCGTCGTCACCGGCCCCGAATGCACGACCGATCCCTTCGCCGAACTGTTCGGGGACGAGCAGAGCGAGTGCGGCCGCATTCTCGAAACGCTGACGTCGAGCGGCGTCCGCTACACCATCGAACCGGCGGACACGCTGGCGCTGAGCGTCGGCGGCGAAGCGATAGCGATCGCGCCGGAATGGCTGGCCGACGGGATGGCGCGGCGCGACGGCGTGCAGGCGGCGCTGGGCGCGCGCGGCTTCGATTTTTCGCGCCAGTCGCCGCCCTTCCTCAACATTCTCGGCATATTCGGGCTGCTGCTCGTATCGGCGATGCTCTCGGCGCTGACCTACGGTTCGGTCGCCGCGCTGCTGTCGGAAATGTTCCCGCCGAAGATCCGCTACAGCTCGATGTCGATCCCCTATCATATCGGCGCCGGCTATCTGGGCGGGTTCCTGCCGCTGATCGCCGGGATCATCGTCGCGCGCACCGGGGATATCTATGCCGGGCTCTGGTACACATGGGCGATCGTGGCGTTCGGCGTCATAGTCGCCTGGTGGGGCCTCCCTTCCGGGCCGCCGCGCGATTTCGCCGATGACGGATAACGCCCCGCTGCGCCTGCGCCTCGACGGCGCGGCGCTCGCCGACAATTGGCGCGCGCTCGACCGGCTGAGCGGCACTGCGGCGTGCGGCGCGGCGGTCAAGGCGAACGGCTACGGGCTCGGCGCGCGCGACGTGACGGCGCGGCTGATCGCGGCCGGATGCCGCGACCTCTACGTTGCGACCTGGGCCGAGGCGGCCGAGATCGCCGATCTGTGCACGGGGCGCTCGCTGAGCGTGTTCCACGGCGTCCGGCGCGAGGACATGGCGGTGGCGATCGACAGCCGCGCCCGGCCCTGTCTCAATTCGGCGGCGCAGATCATGCGCTGGCGCGAGGCGGGCGGCGGCGCCTGCGACGTGATGGTCGATACCGGGATGAACCGGCTCGGCGTCTCGGTGCGCGAGGTGAGGGACGGTCTGCTCGACGGCCTCCGGATCGACACGCTGATGAGCCATCTCGCCTGTGCCGACGAGCCGGGCGATCCGAAGAATGACGACCAGCACGCGGCGCTCGCGTCGCTGTCCGACTACACCGACGCGATGCGCACGAGCCTCGCCAATTCGGCGGGCATCGTGCTCGGCAAGAAATATCATTTCGATCTCACCCGGCCCGGCATCTCGCTCTATGGCGGCGTGCAGGTCGATGCGCTCGTCCCGCACATCCGCCAGGTCGCCTTTCCCGAGGCGCAGGTGATCCAGCGGCGCACGATCGGCCCCGGCGATACGGTCGGCTACAACGCGACCTTCACCGCCGCCCGGGAGATGGAGCTGGCGATCCTCCATATCGGCTATGCCGACGGCTATCTGCGCGGCTTTTCGGGCACCGGCGGCGCGCGCTTCGGCGATGCGGCCTGTCCGCTGGTCGGCCGGGTCTCGATGGACCTTGTCGCGGTGTCCGTCGACGCCGCGCCGGACGTGGCGGAGGGCGACTGGCTGGCCATCGATTTCGACCTTCCGGCGGCCGCCGCGCAATCGGGTCTCTCGCAATATGAGTTGCTTACGACCCTCGGCCGCCGCTATCAGCGCAGCTGGAATGAGTGAAACCGGCGCAATCGGCTCGCTAGTGGCGATATTCGCGGCAATCGGGCGACCGGTTGTCGGCGGCTTCGCGTCGGTCGGCCGGGTCGCGCTGTTTGCGCTGCGCACGATCCAGCGGGCGCTGACCCCGCCCTGGTATCCGCTCCGGCTGCTCGACCAGATGTTCCAGATCGGCTGGAACTCGCTGCCGGTCGTGGCGCTGACCGCGATCTTCACCGGCGCCGCGCTGGCCCAGCAGATCTATACCGGCGGGCAGCGCTTCAACGCCGAATCGACGGTGCCCGCGATCGTCGTGATCGCGATGGTGCGCGAGCTCGGTCCGGTGCTCGTCGGGCTGATGGTCGCGGGCCGGGTGTCCTCGTCGATGGCCGCCGAAATCGGCACGATGCGGGTGACCGAACAGATCGACGCGATGGTGACGTTGCGGACCGATCCCTTCCGCTATCTGATCGCCCCGCGCCTGTTCGCCAGCGTGATTACGCTGCCGATCCTGGTCTGCATCGCCAATGTGATCGGGATTTTCGGCGGCTATATGCTGTCGATCTACAAGCTCGGCTTCAATCCGGCCGGCTATCTCGCGATGACCAAGGACATATTGGAAACCGACGATATCCTGATGTCGCTGGTCAAGGCGGCGGTGTTCGGCTTCTTCATCGCGCTGTCGGGCTGTTATGCGGGCCTCCGGACGCGGGGCGGCGCGGCCGGCGTCGGCCGGGCGACGACCAATGCGGTGGTCGGGGCGTTCGTCCTGATCCTGCTCTCCAACCTCCTCATCACGCTGACGGCGTTCGGCTGATGAGCGGACATCCCAAGATCGAGCTGCGCAACGTCGTGAAGAGCTTCGGCAGCAACCATGTGCTGCGCGACGTCGACCTCACGGTCGAAACCGGCGAATCGGTGACCGTCATCGGCGGATCGGGGAGCGGCAAGTCGGTCATGCTGAAATGCGTTCTCGGCCTGATGGAAGTCGATTCCGGGCAGATTTTCGTCGACGGCGAGGATGTGTGCGCCATGAACGCGGCGGATCGCGATCGCGTGCGGGCCAAGTTCGGGATGCTGTTCCAGGGCGGGGCGCTGTTCGATTCGCTGCCGGTCTGGCGCAACGTCACCTTCGCGCTGACCCGCGGGCGTTTTCGCAAGGCGGCCGAGATGCGGCGGACCGCGCTCGACAATCTCGAACGGGTCGGGCTCGGCGAGGACGTCCTCGATCTCCGGCCGAGCGAATTGTCGGGCGGGATGCAGAAACGCGTCGCGCTGGCCCGCGCCATCGCGCCCCGGCCCGAGATCATCTTCTTCGACGAACCGACGACCGGCCTCGATCCGATCCGCACCGACGTGATCAACCGGCTGATCACCGAGCTGGTGCGCGATCTGGGCATTACCGCGCTGACGATTACGCACGACATGGGATCGGTCGAGAAAATCTCGGACCGGGTGGCGATGCTCTACGAGGGCGCGATCATCTGGACGGGTCCGGTCGCCGATCTGCGCCATTCGGGCGACGTGCATGTCGACCAGTTCGTTATGGGCAAGGCGGACGGGCCGATCGACTGATCGATCCCATGTCCGGTCGATAAATCGCGTTTTCGATCAAAAATGGACTAATCATCGATTTTGCCACTAACTATCTATCGGTAAATCCGTTGGAACCGATTGCCCTGTCCGGCCATTGATCCGTCAGACAGTCAATAATTCCGATAATGGAGATACCGAATAATGCTTGGACGCAATGTTCCTGACGTAACCCTGAAAACCCGCGTGCGCGACGAGAGCGTCGGCGGTGCCAATCCGTTCCGCTGGCAGGACGTGAAGACCGGCGATCTGTTCGCCGGCAAGCGTTCGGTGGTCTTTTCGCTGCCCGGCGCGTTCACGCCGACCTGCTCGAACGAACAGTGCCCGGCGTTCGAACGCTATTATGACGACTTCAAGGCGCTCGGCGTCGACGACGTTTATTGCATCTCGGTCAATGACGCCTTCGTCATGTACAAATGGTCGCAGGATCTCGGCCTTGAAAAGGTCAAGATGCTCCCGGACGGTTCGGGCGACTTTACCCGCCGCATGGGCATGCTGATCAAGAAGGACCATCTCGGCTTCGGCGATCGCAGCTGGCGCTATGCGATGGTGGTCGAAGACGGCGAGATCGTCGCCTGGTTCGAAGAGCCCGGCATCAACGACGACGGGACCGATGAAGATCCGTATGTCGAATCGACGCCGGACAATGTACTCGCCTGGCTGCGCGACAATCGCGACGCGAACCGCCGGGCCGCATAACGCGACCGACCCGCTCCCCTGAATCGCGATCTCCTGAACCTTCGCGATTTGGACCTCGACCCGCACCGGCCTTCCCCTCGGCCGGTGCGGGTTTTTCTATGGACCGGCGCGGCATGGTCGCTAAAGCGGCCCGCGAGGGAGGCCGAACATGACCGACAGGGCGATCGTCGCGCCGCGCATCGAAACCGAAAGGCTGATCTTGCGCGCATTCCGCCTCGAGGATTTCGAGGCATTTGCGGAGATGCTCGCGAAACCGGATGTCGGCCATTTCATCGGCGGGGTGGTGACGGACCGTGCCGTGGCCTGGGAGAAATTCTGCCGCGCGCCGGGGTTCTGGGCACTGCTCGGTTACGGCATGTGGATGATCGAGGAGAAGGCGAGCGGGCGGATCGCCGGCAATCTCGGCTTCGGCAATTTCCAGCGCGCGATCGATCCGCCGCTGCCCGACGTGCCCGAGGGCGCCTGGGTCTTCGATCGATGGGCGCACGGCAAGGGCTATGCGAGCGAGGCGCTGGCGGCCGCCCTGGCATGGGCCGACGCCCATCTGCCCCGGCGCGGCTATTGCTGCATCATCTCGCCCGACAATGCGCCGTCGCTGGCGCTGGCCCGGAAATTCGGGTTCGTGGAAACGCGGCGGGCGGAGTTCAAAGGCGAGGAGACGATCGTGCTGGAACGCCCGGCCGCCTAGAGCGCGATCGTCCTTGATCGCATGCCACCGTCATTGCGAGAAGCCCCGAACTTGTTTCGGGGCGACGAAGCAATCCAGAGCCGCATGCGATGGCGTCTACGGCTCTGGATTGCCGCGCGCCCTGCGGTCGCTCGCAATGACGACCCTATCTGAACCGATCACGCCCTAGGTAACCGCGGCCTTTTCCGCGAACCGGTCCTCGCGCCAGACGCCGCTGTCGAGAATGTCGCCCAATATCTCGACCGCCTGCCAGACGTCTTCGAAGCGCAGATAGAGCGGCGTCAGGCCGAAGCGGAGAATGTCGGGCGCGCGGAAGTCGCCGATCACGCCGCGTTCGATCAGCGCCTGGCTGATCGGCCAGCCATCGGGATGGCGGTAGGAGATATGGCTGCCGCGATGCGCGGCGTTGCGCGTCGTGATCCGTTCGAGGCCGTGCCCCGCGCAGCGCTCCTCCACGCGGTCCGCGAACAGGTCGAACAGCGCCGCCGATTTCGCCGCGACCGACTCCATGTCGATAGCGGCGAACAGGTCGACGCCGCTTTCGAGCGCCAGCAGGCTGAGGATCGGCGGCGTGCCGCACAGGAAGCGGGTTACGCCGGGCGCCGGCGCGTAATCGTCGCGAAACGCGAACGGCGCTTCATGGCCCATCCAGCCGGCGAGCGGCGAGCGCAGCTGCTCCTGCAGATCCTCGTGAACGTAGAGAAAGGCCGGCGCACCCGGGCCACCGTTCAGATATTTGTAGCCGCAGCCGACGGCGAGATCGACTTCGCAGCCGTTGAGATCGACCGGGATCGCGCCGACGCTGTGGCTGAGATCCCAGAGCGCCAGCGCGCCCGCCTCGTGCGCTTCCTCGGTCAGCAGCGCCATGTCGTGCCGCGCCCCCGTCTTGTAATGGACATGGGTCAGCATCATCAGCGCGGTGTCGGGGCCGAGCGCATCGACGAGATCGCCGGCCTGCTCGGTATGGACGGCATGGTCGGGAAGAATGTCCGCCGCGCCGCCGGCGGTGTAGAGATCGGTCGGGAAGTTGCCGGGCTCGGTCAGGATCTGGGCGCGATCCTTCTGTATCCGCGCCGCCGCGACGATCAGCTTGAACAGGTTGACCGAGACCGAGTCGGTGACGATCACCTCATGCGGACGTGCGCCGATCAGCGCCGCGATCTTCGCGCCGATCCGCTGCGGCGCCCCGATCCAGTCATTGGCGTTCCAGCTCCGGATGAGGTCCGCGCCCCATTGCCGCTCGACCGCGTCGCGCTGCGCGGCGACCGTCGCCTTGGGCAGCGCGCCCAGCGAATTGCCGTCGAGATAGATGACGCCGTCGGGCAGGCTGAATGCGTCGCGCAGTCCGGCGAGCGGATCGGCGGCATCGAGGGCGCGGGCATCGTCGAGCGAATGGGTCATGACCGCCGTCCTAACCCGCATCCCGGATGCCGAGCGCGATCTCGATCAAGTCGACCTGCCGTTCCCAGCTCGCGGTGCCGGGCGACACGAGTTCGACATGGCCTTCGCCGGGGATCACGACCAGCTCGATATCGGTCGCATCGCGCGCGAGATTGGCGTTGCGATAGGACTCGGCATAGGCGGGCGGCGCGATCCGGTCGCGCTCGGCGTTGACGAGGATCTGGCGCGCCATCGCGGCCGGCATGCGTTGCGGCGAGGTCAGATCGGGGCGATCGCCCATCATCAGGCGCGGCGCCTCGGTGCCGCAGGGATGGCCCTCGCGCCGGATCCCCGCCTCGAGATCGGGCAGGCCGCCCTGGCTGATGACGGTTCCGATCGGCAGCCGGTGGCGATTGGTCAGCGGCTGGCCGGTAAAGGCCGATTGCCGCGCCGCCAGCCACAGCGCCAGATGGCCGCCCGCCGAATGGCCGATCGCGACGATATTTTCGACGTCGAGATCGTAGCGCTCCCAATTCGCCATCAGCGAATCGCTCGCCGCCAGCACATCCTCATAGGTGCCGGGATAGCCGCCGCCCTCGCGGTCGACGCCGCGATATTCGATGTTCCAGACCGCGATGCCGCGCCCGCGCAGATCGCCGGCGATCCAGTTCATGATGTCGCGCTCGGCGATATCGGTCTGCCAGCAGCCGCCATGGATCATCAGCACGGTCGGATGCGGACCGTCGCCCGCGGGCAGCCAGAGTTCCGAAAACTGCAGATCGCCCTCGCCATAGGGAATGCGGATATCGGTTTCGGGCTTGGCCTGTGCGAACAGGTCGTCCCAGGCCATGATCTCCGTGTCCGCAGCCGCCGGCGGCGGGGCAGGGGGTTCGGAGCTTTGCTGGGGCATGGCGCAGGCGGTCAATCCGGCAAGGCAGGCGGCGAGCGCCGTGCGAATGAATATGGTCATGGACCCATGCTAGGCGGTAGCGTCGCAGGCCGCAATTGTCCGGATGGTTCGGCGCAAGGCTTTGTTCGGGGGAAGGTCCGGCGGGGAATCGCCGCAGCGGGATTCGTTTGTCAGACTCGACCTGTCGGTCGAGCGCCGCACCGGCCCGCACCCCCTCCCGGCCTCCCAACAGGGTACACTCAATGGGAGGCC
>NZ_JBQLZM010000042.1:0-9353 GCF_052168275.1 Parasphingopyxis sp.
GCGCTCAGGCGGTGGACGTGCAATCGGCGGCCGAGGAGCTGCCGATGCCGGTGGCCGGCGAGGCGGACTACCCGGAGGATATCCGCCTCAAATACCGCTATCTCGACCTGCGCCGCGAGAGCATGCACAGGAATATCCTGCTCCGCTCGGCCGTCATCTCCTCGATCCGCAAGCGCATGATCGAGCAGAATTTCACCGAGTTCCAGACGCCGATCCTGACCGCCTCTTCGCCCGAGGGCGCGCGCGACTATCTGGTGCCGAGCCGCGTGCACCCCGGCAAATTCTATGCGCTGCCCCAGGCGCCGCAGATGTTCAAACAGCTGATCATGGTTGCCGGGTTCGACCGCTATTTCCAGATCGCGCCCTGCTTCCGCGACGAGGATGCCCGCGCCGACCGCAGTCCCGGCGAATTCTATCAGCTCGATTTCGAGATGAGCTTCGTGACGCAGGAAGACGTGTTCCAGGCGATCGAACCCGTGCTGCGCGGCGTGTTCGAGGAATTCGCCGACTGGGACGGGAAGGGGCGGACGGTCGATCCCGATTTCGTCCGCATCCCCTTCGCCGAAGCGATGCTCAAATATGGCTCGGACAAGCCCGATCTCCGCAATCCGATCGAAATCAGCGACGTCTCGGAGCATTTCGAGGGGTCCGATTTCGGCCTGTTCGCCAATATCGTCGGCTCGGGCGGCGTGGTCCGCGCGATCCCGGCGCCGAAGACCGGCGACAAGGGCCGCCGCTGGTTCGACGGCATGAACGAATGGGCGCGCGGCGAAGGTTTCGCCGGCCTCGGCTATATCAACCGCAAGGACGGCGCGCCCTCCGGGCCGATCGCCAACAATCACGGCGAGGAAAAGACGGCGAAACTGCTCGAGGAACTCGGGCTCGGCGAGGATGACAGCGTCTTCTTCGCGGCGGGCAAGGAAGCCGAAGCGGTGCGTCTCGCCGGCGGCGCGCGCACCCGGCTCGGCGAGGAACTCGGCCTGATCGACGAAAACGTCTTCAAATTCTGCTGGATCGTCGATTTCCCGATGTTCGAATATGACGAGGAACTGAAGAAGATCGACTTCAGCCACAATCCCTTCTCGATGCCGCAGGGCGAGATGGAAGCGTTGGAAACCAAGGATCCGCTCGACATCCTCGCCTGGCAGTATGACATCGTCTGCAACGGCGTGGAGCTGAGCTCCGGCGCGATCCGGAACCACCGGCCGGACATCATGTACAAGGCGTTCGAGATCGCCGGCTATAGCAAGGACGAGGTCGACGCGAATTTCTCGGGCATGATCAACGCGTTCAAGTTCGGCGCGCCGCCCCATGGCGGCTCCGCGCCCGGCATCGACCGGATCGTGATGCTGCTCGCCGGCGAGCCGAACATCCGCGAGGTCGTGCTGTTCCCGATGAACCAGAAGGCCGAAGACCTGATGATGGGCGCGCCGAGCGACGTGACCCTCAAGCAGCTGCGCGAGCTGAACCTGCGCGTCGTTGAGCCGCCGAAAGAGGGATGAGCGAACCGGCCGAGCACTATTTCGGCGAGGGCGATTCCCGGCTCTGCTGGTTCGAATGGGGCGATCCGGCGGGGCAGGCGATCCTGCTTCTGCACGCGACCGGCTTCCATGCGCGCTGCTGGGACAGGGTCGTCGCGGCGTTTCCGGCGGGACACCGGGTCGTCGCGGTCGATCTTCCCGGGCATGGGCGGAGCGCCAAGCCCGATACGCTGGCCGACTGGTCGCGCACGGCCGAACCGCTGATCGCGCTGGTCGAGGGGCTCGACCTGCGCAACGTGATCGGCGCCGGCCATTCGATGGGCGGGCACTGTCTCGTCCGCATGGCCGCGCGGATGAACGACCGCTTCGCGCGGCTCGTGCTGATCGATCCGGTGATCATGGATCCCGCGCTCTACGCACATGCGCCGAAGCTCGAAGAGATCGATCCGTCGGCCAATCCGGTATCGCGGCGGCGGGCGGTCTGGGATTCGCCCGAGCAGATGTTCGAGCGGCTCAGGGAGCATCCCTCCTATGCGATCTGGCAGGCGGACGTCCTGATGGACTATTGCCGGCATGGCCTGCTGCCCCGGACCGATGGCGCGGGATTCGCGCTGGCCTGCCCGCCGATCCTCGAGGCGTCGGTCTATGCCGGGTCGCTGTGCGCCGACCCCTATCCGGTGGTCGCGAAGGTGGCGGTTCCGGTCGCCATATTGCGCGCGCCGCCGGGGACCCGGGACGGCACGATCGATTTCACCCGCTCGCCGACCTGGCCGGGACTCGTCGAGCGGTTCGCCGACGCCCGCGACGTCTATCTGCCCGAATTCACCCATTTCATGCCGATGCAGGACCCGGCCCGGATCGCTCGTGAAATCCTTAACACTTCGCCAATATCGTAACGCCGTGTAAGGTTCCTGCGCGGAACCGCGGCAGGGCATCGAACGAGGGGACTCCATGGCCATCAATCTCGCCGATTATGAAACCGGCGCCGAATTCGACGGCGATTACGACGAAACGCTGGTCGCGCTGCAGGAGCGGCTCGCGCAGATACAGGCCGCCTATATCGCCAATGACAAACGCGCCGTGATCGCGGTCGAAGGCTGGGACGCGTCGGGCAAGGGGGGCACGATCCGCCGCCTCACGGGCCGCTGGGATCCGCGTTTCTTCGAGGTCTGGCCGATCGGCGCGCCGACGGCCGAGGCCAGGGCGCGCCATTTCCTCTGGCGCTTCTGGAACAAGCTGCCCGGCAATCGCGAGATCAACATATTCGACCGGACATGGTACGGCCGGGTGCTCGTCGAGCGCGTCGAGGGCTATTGCACGGAATCGGAATGGCGCCGCGGCTATGACGAGATCAACGAGTTCGAGGCGCAGCAGAAGGACAGCGGCACGCCGATCATCAAGCTGTTCATGCATGTGACGCAGGCTGAGCAGGACGAGCGCTTCCGCAAGCGGCTCGACAATCCCTGGAAGCGCTGGAAACTGACCGAGGACGATTTCCGCAACCGGGCGAAGCGCAAGGACTATCTGGAAGCGATCCACGACATGTTCGCGCGGACCGATACGCGCTGGGCGCCCTGGGCGGCGATCGACGGCAACGACAAGAGGGCGGCGCGGATCGCCGCGCTGACCCATATCGCCGACCGGCTGGCGGAGAATGTGTCGATGGAGCCGCCCGAACCCCGCCAACAGATCGTCGATCTCGCGGCGTCCCATTTGGGGACAGAGCCGAAGGACTGAATGCACCCGGTTTGCGATTGCCGGGTGCCCTGTGCGATATTCCCCGAAACGGGAGACACAGCATGATCCGGGCAGTTCAGACAATCGCGGCATCGCTCGGGGCGGCCTTGCTCGTCGCGGGCTGCGCCCATGACGGCTATTACGACCGCGGCTACCGGTCGGCCTCCGCCGATTCCGGCTATTACGGACGCGATTACCGCAGCGGCAACGGCTATCGCGGCGATCACGGCTATGCCGAGCGCTACGCCAGCGTCTTTCGCGGCAGCGGCGCGCGCCGGCTCGATCCCTGGCTGTCGGAAACGCGCGAGGGGCAGCAGTTCGTGACCGATCACTATCCGGTCGGGCCGCGCGGCGAGATCCGCAGCGGCGATGCGGACAGCGCCAACATCTTCTTCCGGCGCTGGGCCGACACCGATCGCGACTATCGCCTGACCGACGCCGAAATCCGGACCGCGCTCGTCCACACCCGCAACCGCTACGGACGGATCGCCTTCTAGCGCGCCGGCTCCGGATAGCGGATGGCGAGAATTTCATAGTCCTTGGGGCCGGCCGGCAGCCGGACCGTCCGGCTGTCGCCGACGGCCGCGCGTTTGAGCGCATTGGCAAGCGGCGACACCCAGCTGATCCGGCCCGCCGACGCATCGGCCTCGTCCTCGCCGACCAGAGTGACGACCCGCTCCTCGTCATCCTCGTCGACCAGGGTCACGGTCGCGCCGAAATAGATGCGGCTCTTGTCGGGCTGTTCGGCGGGATCGACGATCTGCGCCGCCTTCATGCGGCGCGACAGGAAGCTCAGCCGCCGGTCGATCTCGCGCAGCTTTTTCCGGCCGTAGATATAGTCGCCATTCTCGCTGCGGTCGCCATTGCCCGCGGCCCAGCTGATTATCTCGACCAGCTCCGGGCGCTCCGTGCCGAACAGCCGCTCATATTCGGACTTCAGCGCGGCGAAACCGTCCGGCGTGATGTAATTGACGCGGGTCGGCATTATCCCGGGGTGGATTTCCCGAGATAGCGCGACAGCGGCATGTTCGAGCGCGGCATGAAGGCGCGGTCGGGATGGAGAAGATCGTACATCACGGCGTTTTCGAGCACGCGCTGGACGTAATTCTTCGTCTCGAAAATCGGGATCTCCTCGATCCAGCGAACGATGTCGACGCCGGGCGTGCGCGGGTCGCCATTGGCGCGGATCCAGCGATTGGCGTTTCCGGGCCCCGCATTGTAGCTCGCGGCCGCCAGCACATGGTTGCGCCAGCGCTCGAGCAGGCTCTCATAATAGGCCCGGCCGAGCAGGATCGAATATTGGGGATCGTTGGTCAGCGCCGACTGGCTGTAGCCGCGCCCGATCCAGCGCGAGACCTCGCGCGCCGTTCCCGGCATGAACTGCATGAGCCCGCGGGCGCCGGCATGGCTCACCGCGCGCGGATCGAACTGGCTTTCCTGCCGCGCGATCGCATGGACCGGCGTGAAGAAGCGCTCGGCGCCGCGCGGCATCGGTACCGTCGGATAGCCATAGGCCGTCGCATGGAACCCGTTCACCCGCGCGCTGCGGTGAGTCATCACGGCGAGGTCCCGACGGCCGATCTGGCCCGAGAGCTGGGCGGCGAAATGGTGATCGTCCTCGGTTTCGATCTGCGCCGTAAGCTCGCGCAGGAAACGGCTCTGCGTATCCCAGGCACCGAGTTCGCCGAGCATGCGGATCGCGCGGACCAGATCGCTTTCGGCGAACCGGCTGTTGCCGGCACGCGCCGCATAGTCCTGGCGCGTCACCTGCGGCAGCCGCAATTCGCGGCCCAGCCGCTCGGTCGCCAGCTGACCGTAGAAATAATCATAATAGACGGCCGCTTCCTCGTAGAAGCGGTTCGCCTCGTCCCGGCGTCCGGCGGCCTCGGCCGCCCGTCCGGCCCAGTACAGGCCCTTGGAGCGGGTCTGCGGCGTCCGCGCGGCGCGGCCATAGCGTTCGAACATGCCGATCGCCTCCGCCGGCCGGTTCTGCTGCCAGAGCGCCGTCGTCCCGGCGAGCCAGGTCAGGCTCGTATAATCGTCGCGCACGCCCAGATCTTCGCCGCTGATATCGGTGCCCGGCTCGAACGCGTCGTCGACCTTGCTGGCGATCGCGAAGGCGAGCGACCATTGCCGGTCGTTCTCCGCGGCACGCGCATTGAGCAGCAGCACCTCGAACCATTCCTCCGCGTCCGTCGGCCGGTGCTGGAGCGCCGGCCGGTTGGCCAGCAGGTTACGGGCCTCGAGAGACCGGCCGTTGTTGCGCAGCCACATCGCACGCTCGGCGACATAGCCCGGATCGCCCATGGCGGAACCGCCGGCCTCGGCATCCGCGCCGGTCGCCAGCCGCAAACGGGCCGAATGCGCGTCCCGGCGGGCGCTCGAGGTCAGCGACAATGTCCGGGCGGCGGCGGACACATCGTCCTGCCAGAGCAGGAGATCGAACCGCGCGTCATGATCGGCCGGTGACAGCGCGCCCGCGAACCGCGAGAGGATCACGGCTTCGTCGGAAGAGGCGGTATCCCGGTCGAACGAGCCCAGCCGCCAGGCCTGGCGCGCGAAACGCGCCGCTTCGTCGTTGCGCCCCGAAGCCGAAAGGGCCTCGGCGTAGCGCAGCGCGCCCGATGCCGTAAGCGGCTCGAACCGTTCGAAGAATGCCGTCAGCGAGCGCGGCGAGACGCCGGTGGCCGGTATCTGGCTCTCGGCGATGCGCCGCATCCGCGCTTCGCCGGGCCAGCCGGGATGCGACACGAGGAAGCTCGCATAATCGTTGAAGGGCAGGGAATCGCTCTGCTGGAGCCGGTTCCACTGCAGGATGGCCTCGCCGAGCGGGTGGGCGCGCGGTACGGCGCCCACCGAACCGGCGCCCGAAACGCCGAGCCGGCTCGCATACCAGGCGCGCTGGTCCGACGTCAGGGATTGGGCGGAAGCGATGCTCGATCCGGCCAGGGCGGCGGCGCCCATCACCATGAGCGCAAAGGTCTTTTTCAACATGCTGGACATAGTGCGCGCACAATCCTTATCTGGCGATGAATGGAACCCCACTGATTTGCAGGTGCTATGCCGCGCAAACATGTGGAGGTGAAGGAGAAATCTATGTTCAGCGGGTCGATTCCGGCTCTGGTGACACCCTTTCGCGACGGAACGTTCGACGAAGCGGCCTATCGGAGCTTCATCGACTGGCAGATCGAGGAAGGGAGCAGCGCCCTCGTTCCCTGCGGAACGACCGGCGAAGCGGCGACCCTGAGCTTCGACGAGCATTTCGAGGTCGTGCGTGTCTGCGTCGATCAGGCCGGCGGCCGGGTGCCCGTGATCGCGGGCTGCGGATCGAACGACACGCGATCGGCGATCAAGAATTTGAGCAAGGCGCAGGAACTCGGGGCGACCGCCGGTCTCGTCGTCCCGCCCTATTACAACAAGCCGAGCCAGGAAGGCATTTATCGCCATTTCGAGGCGATCATCGCCGCCTGCGACCTGCCGATCGTCCTTTACAATGTGCCGGGGCGCACGGCATCGGACATCTCGGTCGAGACGATGCGGCGGCTGCGCAAGTTCCCGTCGGTGATCGGCGTGAAGGACGCAACCGCCGACATGGACCGGATCAGCGCCCAGCGCGCGGCCTGCGGCGACGATTTCTGCCAGCTTTCGGGCAACGACTATCTGACGCTCGGCTATCTCGCGATGGGCGGCGCGGGCTGCATCTCGGTGACCGCCAACGTCGCGCCGCGGCTGTGCGCCGAATTCGAGGCAGCCTGGGCGCGCGGCGATGCGCAGGAGGCGCTGGCGATCAACGACCGTCTCTATCCATTGCATGGCGCGATGTTCGCCGACGCCTCGCCCGGACCGGCCAAATATGCGCTGACCAAGGTGCGACCCGGCTTTCCCGGCGAATTGCGCCTGCCGATGACCTGGCCGTCCGAGGACGCGCAGGCCGCGGTCGATTCAGCGCTCGGTCATGCGGGGCTGCTAGAGGACTGATCCATGGCGCGCCCGCAACCCGCTACGTTCGACAAGGTCAAGACCGTCGCCGAGAACCGGCGCGCGCGCTACGACTATGCGCTGGAGGACAAATTCGAGGCGGGCGTCGCGCTGACCGGGACCGAGGTGAAATCGCTCCGGTTCGGCGAGGGGGCGATCGCGGAAAGCTATGCCGATATCGAGGACGGCGAGGTCTGGCTGATCAACTCCAACATCCCCGAATTCAGCCATGGAAACCGGTTCAACCACGAAGCCAAGCGGCCGCGCAAGCTGCTGCTCAACGCGCACGAGATCAACAAGATACGCGGCGCGGTGGAACGCAAGGGCATGACGCTCGTGCCGCTCTCCATCTATTTCAATTCGAAAGGCAAGGCGAAGGTCGAACTGGCGCTGGCCAGGGGCAAGAAACAGCATGACAAGCGGGCCACCGAAAAGGCGCGCGACTGGAAGAGGGAACAGGGCCGCCTGCTGCGCGAACGTGGCTAACGCGAAACGCGAGGGCGGACCTTTCATGCGCTGGGTGCGGCGGCATTCGCCGAGCCGCGAGGAGTTGGCGCGCAACCGGCTGATCCGGCCATTCGCCTCGCGGATCATGCACAGCTATCTGTGGCGCTTCAACCGGCGTTCGGTGCCGCGCGGCGCGGCGCTAGGCATGGTGGTCGGCATTCTCGTCATGGTTCCGGGCATCCAGATGATCGCCTCGGCGCTCCTCGCCCTGCCGTTCCGCGCCAATATCCCGGTCGCCGCCGCGACGACCTTCACGAGCAACCCGGTCACCACCCCGTTCATCCTGATCGGTGCGATATTCGTCGGCAATTCGGTGTTCGGCCTCGAAGCCGATACCAGCCATTTCCAGACGCTCGTCGAACGCCAGGCCGGCCTTTCCGAATGGTTCGCATGGTTCGCGACCGACGCGGCGCCCGCGCTGCTCGGCGGACTGCTCGTCATCGCGCTGATCAGCGCCGTCGTCGCCTATCTGCTGGCCGACTGGTTCTGGCGCTATCGGGTTTCGCGGCGCTGGAAGCGGCGGCACGGGCGCGGCGATGGCGAGGAAATCGGCTGATGGCCAGTCTCGCCCCCGACAGCCGGGACCGGCATCCCGCCGCGCGCCGGCTGATCGACGGCACGCTCCTCGCGATCGTGGTCCTGGCGGGCATCGGATCGGCGGTCCTGCTGATGTTTCTCCTCGAAAGCCCGCTGTTCGCCGCCGGTTTCGGCGCCTTGTTCGTCGCGGCGCTGGGCGTCGCGCTCGTCGCGACCCGGCGCCGGCCGGCGGACGCCGCCGCCGCGCGCGGGCCCGACCGGGCGCTCATTCGCGCGGCGATCGAGGGCGCCGGGACGCCGGTGGCCGTCACCGACCGGCAGGGGCTGCTCGTCGTCGCGAACAGCCTTTTCGAGAAGGATTTTCGCGGCGCGCCGACCCCGCCCGCGCTCCCGTTCGGTGCGGAGGGCATCGAGCGGCTGACGACCGCCGGACGGACCGCCTGGCGCGATGGCCGGGGCACGGCCGCGGCGCTCAAGACGCCGCAGGGCGTCTATGATGCGATCGTCGAACGCGGCGGCGAGCAGGACGATTACCTGATCTGGCGCTTCACGCCGGCGGCCGGGACCGACATGGTCGGCGAGGCGCGGCGGCTGCTGGAAGGCACGGCCGGCGGCGCGCTCGGCATCGCCGGGGTGATGAGCGTGTTGGTCGATGGCGGCGGACGGATGATCGCGGCGAATCCGGTCTTCCGCCAGCGGGCGCTCGGATCGACCCAGGAACGGCTGCGCGGGCGGGACTTTACCGACTGTCTCGAAACCGGCGAGGACGGCACGCTCCGGATAGCGGGGGAAGGCGGGGGCGGACCGCCGCTCCGGCTCGTCCAGGTGCCGATCCCGACCGGGTCCGAGGAGGGCGATCCGCTGCTCTTCTTCCTGCTCGACGAAATTCCGGGGTCCGGTAGGGCGACGGACAGCGCGGACATTCACGCGCTGCTCGGCATGTTGCCGCTGGGCCTGGCGCTCGCCGAACGCGACGGCCGGTTCCTCTATATCAACTCGGCGTTCCGCCGCGCGGCCGGCCTCGCCGACGATGCCCAGCCCGTCTATCCCGGCGATCTGGTGGTCGACGAGGACAAGACGGCGGTCGCCAACGCCGTCCGGCGCTTCGCCAAC
>NZ_JBQLZM010000043.1:0-15695 GCF_052168275.1 Parasphingopyxis sp.
TCCCATTCAGTGTATTCTATTGGGAGGCCGGGAGGGGGTGCGGGCCGGTGCCGCGATTTCCCGGCAGGGAAATTCTGACAAACCCGTAAAAGCTAGTCGTCCGCTTCGCCGGCCGGCGCCAGCAGGTCGAGTACCGCGATCACCATCGCTTCGGTGCCGAGCGTCACCGCGGGTTCGGGATCGATCCGGAAGAAGGGGCTGTGGTGCGAGGGGACGGGCGGGCCGCCCGCCTCGGCCGCGTCGAACGCGGCCTGCGGCGTTCCGCCGACGCTGAAATAGGCGCCGCGCACGCCGGTATCGGGCTGGACGAAATAGGCGAAATCCTCCGCGCCCATGCCGGTCTGCTCCATCGGGTCGAGCAACACGCCGTCGCCGAAATTCCCGGCGAAGACGCCGCGCAACCGGCTGGAAAGCGCCTCGTCGTTGATCGTCGGCGGCGTCGATTCGGTCGACACCGCGACCTCGGGCAACCGGTCCTCCGGCATGCCGTTCATCCGGCCCACATTCTCGGCGATCCGGGCGATGCCTTCGAGCAGGGTCTCGCGCACCGACTGCTCGTTCGAGCGCACGGTGAGCTGCATCGTCGCGCGGTCCGAGATGATGTTGTGCTTGATGCCGCCCTGGAACGCGCCGACCGTGATGACGGCCGGATCGAGCGGCGACACGGTGCGGCTGACCAGCGTCTGCAGCGCCGTGATGATTTGCGCGCCCATCACGATCGGATCGACGCCCATATGCGGATAGGCGCCGTGCGCGCCGACGCCGTGGATCGTGATGTCGACGCTGTCCGACGACGAGGCGACGAGGCCCGGCTGCATCGCGATGGTGCCGGTGGGCAGGGCCGCGGATACATGGAAGGCCAGCGCGTAATCGGGTTTCGGGAAACGGTCGTAGAGCCCGTCCTCCATCATCGCCCGCGCCCCGCCGATCCGTTCTTCGGCGGGCTGGGCGATGAGGACGACCGTGCCGTTCCAGCTGTCGCGGAGGCGGGCGAGCTGCCGCGCCGTGCCGACGAGCGAGGTGATATGCACGTCATGGCCGCAGGCATGCATGACCGGCGCCTCGACGCCGTCGATCCCGACCTGGCGGGCGGTCGACGCATAGTCGAGGCCGCTGTCTTCCTCGACCGGCAGCCCGTCCATGTCTGCGCGCACGAGCACCGTCGGCCCCTCGCCGTTGCGCATGATGCCGACGACGCCGGTGCCGCCGACCCCCTCGGTCACCTCGGCGCCGGCCGCGCGCAGCTGCGCCGCGATGATCCCGGCGGTCCGGGTCTCCATGTAGCTGAGTTCGGGATTGCGATGGAAATCGAGGAAGAGTTCTTCGAGGAACGCCTCGTAATCGGCGTCGACATTGGCCGAGATATCGCTCTGGCCGCTGGCCGGCGCCGGCAGCATGAGTGTCGCTGCAAGAGCCAGTAATGATGTGCGCATGATGTGAGTCCCCGTTATAGCCCCGAACAATCGAGTCTCATCGATAGGACGGTCGGGGCGGACGGGCAAATGCGCGATGCCCGTTACGGGTTCGGGTAGCCCGGCCGCCGGTTGGCGGCCGGGCGGCGCCGGGTTTATTCGGCGGCGTCCTGGACGGTTTCGCCGACCGATTCGACGTCTTCGCCGACTCCGGCGACCGTGTTGCAGGCGGCGGTGGCCGTGAAGGTCAGCGCGGCGGCGAGGATTGCGAGGGTTTTCATAGGGATACTCCATCGATTCGGGACGCGCCGAAGCGCGCCGGGGCAACAGACAAGCGCATGAACGGCGGACAAAGTTCCCCGTCCCGCCGCGCGGTTCTCATCGTTCGGCGTTACGCCGCCGGATCAGGATCACGCATTCCGCGCCGCGATGGCGCAGCGCCGGAATGTCCCGCATCACCATGTCGGGAGTCCGCAATATCGGAACCACGCCGGACGACCGCACCCGATCGCCGTCGCCCGGCACATGCCGTCGGCCGAAACCGCTGGCCAGGCATTGGTGCATCCCGTGATCGTCCGCGAAGCCGGGCAGGGCGTGGGGATCGTGCCGACCGGGCTCGACAGCCACGAAGCCGCGATGCGGCGGAACATCGGTGATCGGCCCCACCAGGGTATCGGGGCGTTGGACCGGCACCATCAAGGCCTGTCCGGTGACGGGTCTTGGCCGGGTGATCGCGACCGGCCCCGTCTGCACCGGGACGGGGGGGCGCATATCGGGCCGCACCGTGACCGTTACCGCGCCGGGCGTCCGCTGGGGCGGCAGCACCGGTTGCGGGACCTGCTGGACTGGGAGCGGTGGCACCTGTTGCGCGGGCGGCTGGGGCGGGATCATCGGCGGTGTGCGCTGGGGCGGCAGTACCGGCTGCGGCACCTGCTGGACGGGCGCCGGCGGCACCTGTTGCGCGGGCGGCTGGGGCGGGATCATCGGCGGCGTGCGCTGGGGCGGCAGCACGGGCTGCGGGACCTGCTGGACGGGCGTCGGCGGGACCTGTTGCGTAGGCGGCTGTGGCGGGACCATGGGCGGCGTGCGCTGCGGCGGCAGCACCGGTTGGGGGACCTGCTGGACGGGCGTGGGCGGGGCCTGTTGTGCAGGCGGCTGGGGCGGGACCATGGGCGGTGTCCGCTGGGGAGGGAGGACGGGTTGAGGCACCTGCTGGACGGGCGTCGGCGGCACCTGCTGCGCGGGCGGCTGCGGCGGGACCATGGGCGGCGTGCGCTGGGGCGGCAGCACCGGCTGCGGGGCCTGCTGGACGGGCGTCGGCGGCACCTGCTGCGCCGGCGGTTGTGGCGGGACGACATGCTGATCCGGCGTTTGCGGCAAACCCGGGTCCGTGGGCGGATTTTGGTTGGCGACCGGCGTCTGCGTCGTTCCGCCCGGCGGCGTGTTGACGGGCCCCGCGACACAGGCGGTGCCCTGATGCGGGTTGCCGACGCCGCGGCACCAGCCATAGTGATTACCCGCCGCCATCGCCGGGGCTGCCGCGAGCAGCGCGATGCCAAGGGCCATTCCACCGACAAGACGGATCGCGATCATCTCACCACCCCTTGGACAGGCTGACATGGAAAGCCGGGTTGCCCGACCGGCTCTGGGGGCCGTCGCGCAGCGGCATGGCGGCCCAGCCGGCGATCGAGATGGCGCCGCCGAACCGTATCTCCGCGCCGATACCGGTCGAAGCCAGCCAGCGATCGCCGGTTTCTCCGATCCGCCGGTCGCGGACATCGACGGCGCCGATATCGAAAAACACCGTCGGCACGACCGAAGGGATCGCGGACGAGCCGGTCTCGATCACATGGTCGAACTCGATGCTCGCTCCGTAACCGCTATCGCCTTCGATTTCGGCCGGCGCATAGCCGCGAAGAAAGGGCGCATGGCCGAGCGCGAACCGCTCGACCTCGGGAAGCCTCGTGTCCGCCCATTGGCCGCGGGCCTCGAGCCGGAAATAGGTGGCGTTGCGGCGATCGACCGGAACGACGAGGCCGAACTCGCCGCGGATATGCGCGAAGCTGCGCGCCCCGTCCCGCGGCTCGCCCGCGTCGGTTTCGGGACGGCGGCCGGCGCTCAGCGTCAGCCCGGCCTGGACGATCCCGCCATTGTCGAGATTGACGCCGGTGATCCCATGGGCGCGCAGCGAATGGCTGGTGCTCGACAGCCGCCGCCCGTCGAAGCGCGACCGGGCTTCGACAAATTCATATTCGCCGAGCAGATAGGTGAAACGGTGGACGCTGCGGCGCACCGGATGACCGAATATCAGCGCCGCATTATAGCCGCGCAGCCGATCGTCGGTCGCCACGGCGCCGAGATCGCGGCGCGCGATGACATTGCCGGCGAACGCCTCGACATAGCTGCCCGACGCGCCGACCGGCGTCCGGTAGACGAGCGTCCCCGCAACCGACCAGTCGTCGCCGCGATCCAGCGTCGCCTGGCCGAGCAGGCGCAGCATGTCGCCGCCCGTGGCAAGGCTGTAAATCTCCTCGACAGCGAAAAGGCGGACCGCCGCGTCCGGCCGCAACGGTATGGCTTCGATGCCGATCGCGCCCGAATGACGCCGCTCCGATCCGGCGATGCGCAGGTGCGTTCCGGCGTCGCCTGGTTCGTGGTCGAGCTCGGAGACGAGCGTCACGCCGGAAAGGTCGGAGGCGAGCATGATCGTCCGCTCGAGCTCGGCCTGGGTCAGCGGCGCGCGGCCGATGAGCCGGTCCGTGTAGCCGGCGACCCGCGCGGCGACGCCGTCCGAAAAGCCCTCTACCGAAACGCGCTCGACAAAGCCTTCGAGGATGCGGAAGGTCAGCGTGCCGCTCGCCGCTTCGTACCGATGATAGGCTTCGGCGAGCGGATAGCCGTCTTCGCGATAGATCAGCGCGATCGCCTCCGCTGTGCCCGATGCGGTCAGCGCGCCATGCGATGCGCGGGCATGGGCGGCGGCGAAGGTCAGCAGATGGTCGGGATCGTAGCGGGTCACCCCGTCGATCGCGATCTGCGATACAGGGCCGCCCGTATCGGCGAAATCGAAGGGAATGCGGGGATTCGCGGATCGCGCGTCGAGCGGCGATCCGAGCGACGCGAAGGCCGCCAGCGCCAGCATCGAACCGACCAACATCCGCATCCGCAATCCTTCCCCTTGTCGGGCCGTTGCCTTGCGTCCCGTCTATCCGGCTCGATTTGATATCGGCTCGCTTGTCCGCAGTTTTAACCGCCCGATTGACAATGGTCGGTATAAAAGCGCGTTTACCGAAAGGTTTAAAGCTGTCCTTGCGGCCATATCGCTTTGGGTTCAGGCTGCGCGCCGCAACGAGGGAGAGTCGGGCCATGGCCGATATCGATGCCGCCACCGAAATGAAGGCGTCCGCCGGCACGCCGTTCGCCGTCCGGCCGCTGACGCCGGCGATCGGCGCGGAGCTGCTCGATATCGATCTCGGCGCGCCCGATATCGGCGATGCGGTCCCGGCGATCCGCCAGGCGCTGCTCGATCACAAGGTGATCTTCTTCCGCGACCAGGACATCACCCGCGAACAGCATCTCGCCTTCGCGCGGATGTTCGGCGAACTCGAAATCCATCCGGCGACGCCCAAGGACCAGGAATGTCCGGAAATCCTGCGGATCGAGCACGGGCCCAAGAGCCGCGGCCAGGAAAATATGTGGCATTCGGACGTGACCTGGCGCGCCGAGCCCTCGCTCGGATCGATCCTGCGCGCGATCGAAATCCCGGAGGTCGGCGGCGATACGCTGTTCGCCGACATGCACGCGGCCTATATGCGCCTGTCCGACGGGATGCGCGGCTTCGTCGCCGGGCTCACCGCCGTCCACGATATCGCCCGCGTCTTCGCGAAGCGGCTCGGCAAGCCGCCCGAGGAACTGCACGACAGATATCCGCCGATGGAGCATCCGGTCGTCCGCACCCATCCCGAAACCGGGCTCCCCTGCCTCTATGTCAACGGTGCCTTCACGAGCCATATCAACGGCCTGTCCGATCAGGAGAGCGCCGACCTGCTCCGCCATCTCTATGCGCAGGCCGCCGATCCCGAGATCCAGTGCCGCTTCCGCTGGGCGCCGGGCTCGATCGCCTTCTGGGACAATCGCGCCTGCCAGCATTTCGCCGCCTCCGATTATTTCCCCGCCCGCCGCGTGATGGAGCGGGCGACGATCAGCGGTGACCGGCCCTTTTATTCGCCGGACGCGGCTTAGCCGCTCTGACGAACCGGATCTTCCCGACGATTCCCCTTAACGTGAACGTAAGCCCTTGCTATCATCGATGTCAGTAGGAGGATGCCTGATGCTCGAGCTCAATCACGAACAGTATCGCCGCCCCGGCTGGGTCGGGCCGCGCAACCCGCCGGTCCATGATGCCGGCGAGATCGTCAATCTCTCGGACATCGATCTTTTCCGCGAGGGCCACCCGATCGACGGCTATACCCGGCTGCTCGAAGAGGCGCCGGTCTATTGGCAGGACGAGCCGATGCAGGGCGAACCCGGCTATTGGGCGTTCACCCGCTATGCCGATGTGAAGACGATCTCGAAAAAGCCCGAAATCTTCTCGAGCCAGAAGGGCGGGGTGAACATCTCCTACGGCGATCCCGACAATATGCACCCGCTGCTCTCGCCGGCCGCGCTCGACAACATGATCGCGCTGGACGGCGAGCCGCATCTCGAGCTGCGCCGCCAGCACATGCCGTTTTTCACGCCCGCCTATATCAAGCAGCTCAAGGAGAAGGTCGACGTCAAGGTCAGCGAACTGCTCGACGAGCTGGCGGACAAGGCCCCCCACTGCAACCTGGTCGACGAGTTCGCCGCCCAGCTGCCGCTCTTCACGCTTGCCGAGCTGCTCGGCGTCGATCAGGCGGACCGACCGCGACTCGTCCAGTGGATGACCGATCTCGAAATGGCGCCCTATTTCGGCGCGATCCGCGAAGGGCTGCTCCAGCCGACGCCCGAGATGATCCAGATCTACAATGGCTGGGAAGACCGGATCCGCGAATTTTTCGATTACGGGATGCGCGAGATCCGGGCCCGGCAGGACGAACCGCGCGAGGATCTGATGAGCGCGATCGCCAACGCCATCGTCGACGGCGATCCGATGCCGGAAATGTATCTGAACGGCGCCTGGGAACTGATCTTCATCGCCGGCAACGACACGACGCGCAACTCGATTTCCGGCATGATGAAGCTGCTGACCGAGAATCCGGACCAGAAGGCGAAGCTCATCGACGATCCCGACCTGCTGCCCAACGCGATCCAGGAGGCGGTGCGGCTGATCAGCCCGGTCATCCACATGAAGCGCACCGCGACCCAGGATACCGAGATCGGCGGCCAGCCGATCGCCGAGGGCGAAAAGGTCGTCATGTGGTACGGCGCCGCCAATCGCGATCCGGCCATGTTCGAGGATCCGCACACATTCGATATCGGGCGGAAAAACGCCGACAAGAATCTCGCCTTCGGCTTCGGCAAGCATGTGTGTCTCGGCCGCCAGATCGCGCTGATGCAGCTCGAAAGCGCCTATCGCCAGCTGCTCGCGCGCTTCCCGGACATGCACATGGACGGGGAAATGGTCTGCGCGCCCAACAATTTCGTGCACGCGATCACCGAACTGCCGGTCAGCTTCAGGGCGCCGTAAGCCGGATCGAAACGGACTCTTTTCGGCTGGCAATGTTGGAAAAACTGATGTCGGATCGTTCTCCTTCTTGATGAGGAGAGCGACCATGTCCGACCGCCCCGAAAACAACGAAACCGTCTGGCATATCCAGAAGCGGCTGCGCGAACTTGGCTTCGACATCGCCGTCGATGGCGATCTGGGGCCGCCGACATTCTGGGACGAGAGCGAAACGCTGCAGGCCGTCCTCGCGCATCTCGGCGGGCCGGTGGATGTCCCGTCGCCGCTCGGGGCGACCGATACGGACAGCAGGATGCTTGTCTATATCGATATCGGCCATGGCCAGAAGCCGGACCGGTTCGATCCCGGCGCCGTGCACAAGGGATCGGATATCAGCGAGCACAGCCTCAACACCGTGGCGGCCAAGGCGTGCGAATCGCGATTGCTCGAAGCCGGTTTCGAGGTGACGATCGACGATCTTTCCCGCCACAATTATTCGGCGGGCATGGCGGCCAAGGGATCGGACATCTTCGTCTCGATCCATCACAATTCGCACGGCGCGCCCGCGCAGGGCGCCGAAGCCCTCTATCATGGCGCCAAGGGCGACGCGGCGGACCTCGCGCTCGCCAAGCTGGCCTCCGCCGAAATGGCGAAGGAACTCGGCATCAAGGATCGCGGCGCGAAGCCGCGGATGCTCTCGGTGCTCTCGGGCGCGGAAGATGCCGGCGTGCCGGTTTCGATCCTCGCCGAGATGTATTTCATGCACGAGCAGGACCCGCCCAACCCGCCGCCCCAGGAAATGACCGTCTGGTCGCACCGGGCGGGCGAGGCTCTGGCCCGCGCCATCATCGCCTATCGCAAGGACAATCCCTGAGGCTCCGAAGTCTTGCCTTTCGGCCGGTTTCGTCCCAAGGCCTTTGCGCCATGAGCGCCACCGTTACCCCGATCCGCGGCCAGGACGCGCCGCCGTCGCTCGATCCGATGATCGCGCTGGTCGCGGCGGACATGAACCGCGTCAACCAGGTGATTCTCGACCGCATGCAGTCGGACGTCCCGCTGATTCCCGAGCTGGCCGGCCACCTGATCGCGGGCGGCGGCAAGCGGATGCGGCCGATGCTGACGCTGGCCTCGGCCAAGCTGCTCGACTATCCCGGCGACCGGCATCACAAGCTCGCCGCGTGCGTCGAGTTCATTCACACCGCGACGCTGCTGCACGACGATGTCGTCGACGTTTCCGACCAGCGGCGCGGCAAGAAGACCGCCAATATCATCTGGGGCAATCCGGCGAGCGTGCTGGTCGGCGATTTCCTCTTCTCGCGCTCCTTCGAACTGATGGTCGAGGACGGCAGCCTGAAGGTGCTGCGCATCCTCTCCAACGCCTCGGCGGTGATCGCGGAGGGCGAGGTCAACCAGCTCACCGCGCAGCGCCGCATCGATACCGGCGAGGATCGCTATCTCGACATTATCGGGGCGAAGACCGCCGCGCTGTTCGCCGCAGCCTGCCGGATCGCCGCCGTCGTCGCCGAGCGCGACGAGGAGGTCGAGGAGGCATTGGACGCCTATGGCCGCAATCTCGGCATCGCCTTCCAGCTCGTCGACGATGCGATCGACTATGTCTCGGACGGGGAGACGATGGGCAAGGATGTCGGCGACGATTTCCGCGACGGCAAGGTGACGCTGCCCGTGATCCTCGCTTTCGCGCGCGGGAGCGACGAGGAGAAGACCTTCTGGCGCGACGCGATCGAAGGCCGGCGCATCGGCGACGAGGATCTCGCCCGCGCGAAAGACCTGCTGATCCATCACAACGCGATCGCCGATACGATGGCCCGGGCGCGCCATTACGGCCAGCGCGCGATCGACGCGCTCGGGCCGTTCGCCAAGGGCCAGGCCAAGGCGGCGCTGACCGAGGCCGTCGAATTCGCGGTGGCGCGGGCGTATTAGAAGTCGCTTATATTTTAAGTATTTTGTGTTTGTAATAGGTGGAGGTAAATGGGACGATGGTTCGTCGCCCGGTAACCGATATGCGTCCACATCAAACAGCCGCCGAGATTTTAGATCGGCAAGGACAACTTTATCTTGATCATCATCTGACTCTTCTCCGTTGGATTGTCACATCGCTATTTCTTGTAAATAGCGGCGGCGGCGTTGCCAGCATTAGCCGGGACCAGTTGACGGCTTGGCATATTATTGCAGCAGGTTGCTTCATTGCTGGCGCAATATTGAGTCTCTGGCTCGGGCTGTCCTTGGCACGCCGCTGGGGCGCGTATACACGCGCGGCATCAGCGATCGCGGCAGACCGGGAGGGTCCAGTCCTTCCACCTCTAGCACTATTTCGCCGCATAGCTCGGCGTTATCAACGTGCGGAGCGCAACTTGGTAGTTTGGTTAGCAAGCGCTGCACTCGTGTGCTTTATTATGGGCGGTGTATTGCTCGCTGTTGCAATGACCGTTTCTGGTTCGACTTCGACACCGGCTGACGGCACCCAGTCATTCGAACAAGCTTATGCGCGATTTCCAGACCAATGATGTACCCCATCCGCCACACGGTCGCTTTTTTGCCAACGCCGCCCTTCGCCCTGCTTCGCGATTCAGTTACACGGGCGGAACGATGAAACAGCCGAGTCGCCTCTAACCGTGCCCAAATGGCCAGCAATCCTGCCCTTGACGGCCATCGGACGCCTTTGCGCGCGGAGATTCGCGCCACCCTTGCGCTCGCCCTTCCCCTAATCGTCGGGAATTTCGCGCAGGCCGCGATCAACACCACCGACGTCCTGATCCTCGGCCGCTACGATGTCGACGCGCTCGCCGCCTCGGCGCTCGGCGTGAACCTGTTCTTCGCCTTTGCCGTGTTCGCGATGGGGCTGGTGACCGCCGCCTCGCCGATGATCGCGACCGAGCGCGGCCGGATGCCGCATTCGGTCCGCGACGTCCGGCGCACGGTGCGCCAGGCCTGCTGGGCGTCGCTCGCCGTCTGCCTCCCGAGCTGGGCGATATTGTGGAACACCGAGGCGATCATGCTCCTGCTCGGCCAGGACCCCGCCCTGTCGGAAGCCGCCGCGCGCTATGTCCGCGTGATGATGTGGGGCCTGTTCCCCTTCCTCATCTTCATGGTGCTGCGCTATTATGTCGCCGCGCTCGAACGGCCGATCTGGGGCGTGATCGTCACCGTGATCGGCGTCGCGTTCAACGCGATCGCGGACTGGATCCTCGTCTTCGGCCTGTTCGGCTTTCCCGAGCTCGGCCTGATCGGCGCGGCGATCGCCAGCCTCGTCGCGAATGGCGTGCTGATGCTCGGCATGATCCTCGTCGTCTATACGGTGCCGTCCTTCCGCCGCTACCATCTGCTCGGCCGCTTCTGGCAGAGCGACTGGCCGCGCTTCTTCGGCATATTGGGCCTCGGCCTGCCGATCGCGGTAACCCTGGCGCTCGAGGTCACGGTGTTCAACGCCGCGGTGTTCCTGATGGGACTGATCGACCGGGCATCGCTGGCCGCGCACGCGATCGCGATCCAGATCGCCAGCCTCGCCTTCATGATCCCGCTCGGCCTCGCCCAGGCGGCGACGGTGCGCGTCGGCCTGTGGCACGGACGGCAGGATGCGACCGGGGTATCGCGCGCCGGCTTCGTTGCGCTCGGGCTCGGCGTCGGCGCGGCGCTGCTCCTCTCGGCGACGATGGTGGCGATTCCGGACGAGCTGGTCGGGCTGTTCGTCGACCGGACCGATCCGGAGAGCGCGCCGGTCTTCCGGCTGGCGATCTCCTTCCTCGTGATCGCGGCGCTGTTCCAGCTCGTCGACGGCGCGCAGGCGGTCGGCGCGGGCATCCTGCGCGGGCTGCACGACACGCGGATACCGATGCTGTTCGCGGCGTTCGGCTACTGGATCGTCGGGCTCGGGCTCGCGATATGGCTCGGTTTTCCGGGCGGCATGCAGGGCGTCGGCATCTGGATCGGCCTTGCCGCCGGCCTCGCCGTCGTCGCCGTCCTGATGGTCGCCCGCTGGATGCTGCGCGGCCGGATCGGGCTGGTCCGTTACGGGTGAGGGCCGGTGCGGCGCCTGAGGCGAAGCCGAAGGTCTGACAAAACTCCGCCCACATGAAAAAGGCTGCCAGGCACAATGCCTGGCAGCCCTAAACATGGTCAGCGGCCGGAGTGCCGGCCGGAGAACTCAGGCGGGGTTTTAGCCCCGCATCCTCCGAAACGACTGAACCGACCTCACTACTGAACCATGAGACATCGGATCACCTCCTTTCGCATTGTTGAACTCATGTGCAGGAATGAATCATTGCGACTCGTGGATCAACCCTTGTTTTCCACATTTTTTTCAGCGATTATCCGCCGCTCGCCGCGAACGGACTTCGCGGCCTTTTTATTGCCCGCCTTCCGGCCCGCCGGCCGCCGCGGCGCAGCGCTCGAAATAGCCCTGGAGCACGGCGTCGGTCTCGATCATCACCGGCTCGCCGCCATCGCTCTCGATCGTCAGCGGTACGGGAAAGCCCCGGATCGCGTCCGTCAGCGGACCGCCGGCCGGCAACCGCGCCAGCCGGACCGGGCCGTCCGCGCCGGCGCGGACCTCGACCGGATCGACGCCATGCATGAAATCGCCCGCCCGCAGCAGCATCGCCGGACGCGCGCCGTCGGCAAAGCCGCCGGGCATCTCGAGCACGAGCTCGGCGGTTTCGGCGTCGCAGCGGAACGAGGCGAGGAGCGTGCCGTCCTCGTCGGCATAGCTTGCCCGCTCGCCGTCGGCGGCCCAGGCGCCGGGGGTCAGCGTCAGCGCGGCGGGCTCGGCCGGGTTGCCGTCGCCGGCCGCGCCGGAACAGGCGGCCAGGAGGAGGATCGGGGCGAGCGCCATCGCGCTCCGCACACGCATTGTCATGTTATGCAGCTCCTTCGGGGCAAATGTCGAAGCCGCGCGCATGGCACGCCAATATTACGGTTTTGCGGCAGTCGCGTCCGGGCGGGCGGCGGTCAGCCCCGGCAATCCTCGAACACCCGGGTCATTTCGGGCCAGTTGGGAATGGCGGCGAGCGTCCGGCCGGTCACGGTGACGGCGATCCGGCCGCGGCTGAAGGCGATCGTGTCGAGATAGTCGTCCGAGGCCTCGGTCGCGGCGACGATATAGGGCTGCGCGCCCGGGCTGTTGCGCGCGGCATAGCTCGCCTCGCCATGCGTCGCCTGAAAGGCCATCGTGCCGCTGTCGGACGGCAGGCTTCCCCCGAACGAGAAATAGATGCGGCGATCGTCCGCGTTGCAGCGCACGAGGAACAGCGCCTCGCTGTCCGGCTCGCCGTACAGCGCCACCGAGCCGCGCTCGTCCTGCCGATAGACCCAGGTGCCCGGGGCGAGCGGAACATCGCGCCAGTCGGTCTGCGTCTGCGCCGGTGCGGGTGTCGGCGCCGCCGAACAGGCGCCGAGCGCGACGAAGATCGCAGTCGCCGCGGTGACCGGGTTGAGGCCGAACAGGCTCATTCTCCG
Source organism: Parasphingopyxis sp. (assembly GCF_052168275.1). GTDB lineage: Bacteria > Pseudomonadota > Alphaproteobacteria > Sphingomonadales > Sphingomonadaceae > Parasphingopyxis. The sequence goes on from NZ_JBQLZM010000043.1 coordinate 12,529, forward strand.
GTCCCTTCCTCGGCTGCGACCGATGGCGCCGCGGCCTCGAGATCGGCGATCTCGCCGGATGCGTCGCGCCGGTCGCAGGCGCTGACGATGCTGGTCAGGACGTCGTCGGCCGGAAAGGTGATCCGCTGGCCGCCGCCGAGGCGAACCGAATAGGGTCCGTTGCCGCCGATCAGCCGCGCGATGAAGGGATCGGCCGCCGGGACCGAGATATAGGCGGCCGCCGTATCGCCGACCGCTTCGGACGCGGTGAAGGTCGATCCGCCCTGGGGCGTGCTGATATAGACGGTGCCCGACCCGCCCTGGGGCGGCATGCCGATCAGCCGGACGTCGATCCCGCCGCCCAGCTCGCAGGAAATGGTGATGACGGGCGACTGGCCCTCCTCGCTGAAAACGGCCATCCGCTCGCCATCGACCGTCGAAACGCTCCAGGCGCCGGGCGTGAGGCTGCCGGTCAGGTTCGTATCGATCTGGCCCGGCGAGGTGCCGGACAGCACCTCCTCCTCTTCGCTTCCGGCGCGCGCCTCGTCGGCGAGCCGCTCATATTCGGCCTGGGCCGCCTGGGCCGCGGCGCGCGCCTCTTCGGGCGTTTCGGTACGCGCGCAGGCGGTCAGCACAAGCGCGGGCAGGACGACGAACAATATCGGACGCACGGGTTTCTCCCAGGGATTCTGTGTACCTATCAATGGGGAGGAAATGGCGGGATATCAAGCGAGGTTGGGTCGAGGTCATTGTTTGTCAGAATTTCCCTATCGGGAAATCGCGGCACCGGCCCGCTCCCCCTCCCGGCCTCCCATAGGATACACTCAGTGGGAGGCCGGGAGGGGGAGCGGGCCGGTGCGGCGAACTTCCGTCAGGAAGTTTCTGACGAAATTGGATCCCGGTGCGGCGCCTGAGGCGAAGCCGAAGGTCTGACAAGCAAACCCCCCTATCCCGGCCGGCCGCCATGCGCGGCCCAGTTCGCCATGAACTCGCGCCGCGTCTTGGGACCGTAGGTGGCGAAGCTCGGATTGGGATCGGCGCGGTAGCCGGTCCGGCGTTCGAGCAGCGTCGCGTCCGCCGCCACCGCGTCGAGATCGAGCCCGTAGACCGCCGCGCCGTTGAGCCCGAAAATCTTGCGTTTCGCCTCGGCGGTCAGCGCCGGATAGCCGAACCGTTCCTGATAGTCTTCCGCGATCTCGAAGGCGCGGAAGGCCTGGATCTGGTCCTGCGGGCTGCCGTACCAGATCGAATCCGTGCCCCAGATGATCCGCTCCTCACCGAAGGTTGCGAGCAGCTTGCCCATCACATGCGCGGCCTCGTCCGGCCGGCCCATGAAATAGCGCCAGAGCGAGCCCATCTCGGCATAGAGATTGCCTTCGTTGGGCCGCAGCCCCGCATCGCGATAGGCCTTGACCAGCCGGTCGACGCCCCCGCCGTCTTCGCGATATTCGCCCTCGGTCACGCCCGGCTGGAACCCCGAATGATAGACGAGGAAGGTGAGGTCCGGATTGGCGACCGCCGCGTTGCCCATGTCGCGCGGGCTCGAATAGAGCGGATCGAGCCCGTAGAGCGAGATGCCCTTGTGCACCGCGATGATCGTCTTGCCGAGCCGCCGCGCATTGGCGAAGGTCCGTTCGGCATAGTCGCTTTCGTCGAGGAAGAAGCCTTCGGCGTCCGGCCCCCATTGCGGATACATTTTCCAGGCGTCCACGCCATGCAGCTCGGCCTTTTCGTCCATCGCCTCGAGCTCGCCCGGATCGTTGGGCAGCACGCCGCCATGGATCAGGCAGCGCGCGCCGTCGCCGCCGATCTGCTCGATGATCCCGCGCGCCTCGGCCGCGTACTCGATCGGCGTCGGGTTGCTCTCGGCCGTGCCCCAGAGCGCGGAGACGACCGCGACATCGGTATCGCTGTCGAGATAGACTTCGCGGGCCAGGGTCTGCGCCGAATAGCAGTCGTAACTGCCGTCCGCGCACTGGGTCGACTGGCCGAAGGCGCGCGAAAGCGCCGCTTCCCAGATCTCGCCGTCGCGCCCCGTCGCCCAAGCCGCGGACGGATCGACGCAATGGGTCTGCACGTCGAAGATGAACTCGTCGCCGCCGATCGCGGCATCGGCCGCCGCCGGCTCGAACGCCGCTTCCTGCGCCATCGCATAATAGCCGCCCGCGCCGGGATTGGCCCGGTTGCACGCCGCCAGGGTCGTCGCCGCGCCCATCGAGGAAACGAGAAAGGCCCGCCGCCCCATGCCGAGCTTTTTCGCATTCTCGGTCGCGGTCTCATGCGCGAGCCGGTTCGCAAGGTGCTGGTTGACGGTCGGCGGCCGCGGAAAGAATTCCCCGTTCGACGTGCCGTCGAACTTGACGGGCAGGCGTTTGCCCTCGGGATCGAGATCGGGGGTGCGGGCCATGGCGACTCTCCTGTGCGCGTTTAGGAACAGTCTAACCCGCGAGAGGCGCAGGCGAAAATGACTTCGATCAAATCGCCGGCACGGCCTGCCGCTTTTCGGCCGTCAGGGCCGCCGAAGCCATGCGCCAGAGCCAGATGCCGAGCGCGGCGCGGCTGATCGGCTGGAGGATCGGGTAGACCGCCGAGATCAGGGGATCGAGATCGGTCATGCCGAAATAGCCGGACAGGATGATGACCAGCGTCAACGGCACGGCGGCCAGCATCAGCCATGCGATGATCTGCTGGAAACGGCCGGCATCGGCGAGCAGCGCAATGCCTTGCAAGACCGTCCCGAACAGAAAGCCGATCAGGATAACGAAGAACAGCGCGTTCCACACGGCGGTCAGCGTTGTGATGTTCGCCGCCAGAATCGCGGCGCTATCGGGCTCGGCCGCCAGATAGGCCGGCCGCAATGTCCCGTTTACGGCGAAGATATTGATCGCCACGCCCGCCATCTCGACGACGCCCCAGATGACGAAAAAGACAAGGCCCGCCAGCGCCCATCCGCGCGCGTGCGGCGATACGGCGCGCGTTATGCCGATATAGCCGAGCAGCGCGAGCGGGATATGGAACAGGTTCACCCACTGGCGCGCCATGAACGGGCCATTGGCGTGAAGCCGTGCCGCATCGTCGAAGGTTTCGGCGCCGGGCACCTGGCGGGCGAGATACCAGAGGAAAAAGGTCGTTATCGCCGTGAGAAAGGCCGAAGCGCCGGCGAGCCGCAGGAATGCGTCATCGAAGCC
>NZ_JBQLZM010000044.1:0-18547 GCF_052168275.1 Parasphingopyxis sp.
GGTCGGCGAGGCCCGGCGCGACAACGCGCGCGGCCGCCGACAGCATGATCATGTTCTCGTCCTGATAGGAGGGGAAGCCGTTGGGGATCGGGCGCGCCGGGTTGGCGATCCCGGTCGGACGGGCATTGGGATCGTCGTAGATCCGCCGATGGCAGGTATGGCAGTCGAAGAAATAGAATTCGGGGAACAGGCCCTCCGTCCCCAGCCGCTGATTCTGGAACAGGGTCAGCGAGCGTTCGAGCGCCGTCGCCTGTCCGACGGCCCACATGCGGACATGGTTGGTGCGCCCCTTGCGCCGCGCATAGTCGCCGTCTTCGTCGTGATGCTGTTGGAGGGTCGAGAAGAGATCGAGTTCGAACACGAGGCGCGGATGGCCGGCTGCCATGATCCGGTGGTTCACGAACTGCCCCGCGCCGGTGCTGCCGAAATGGCAGTTCAGGCAGAGCGATGCGCGCGCCCGCGGATTGTCGAGCGGATACAGGCCGCGCGCGACATTGGCGCCATGCGTGTTGCCCACGGCGTAGTGACTCGCCAGCCAGCCGGAATCCCGCCCGCCGGCGCCGCCATGGCAGCTTTCGCAACCGACGCCGTCGGACAGCTGGAAGCGCGGACCGCGCCGCGCCGCGGGTACATAATCGCTGTGACAGCCGAGGCACATTTCGGCGCTTGCCGGATTGCCGATGCCGAGTTCGTTCGCGATGCGCTGTGAACGCGGATTGGTGAGGACTGCATAGGCGCGGCTGTGAGAACCGGTTGCGCTCGAGGGTTCCTGCCAGCGCATGAGCTCGTCCTGCCGGACGACCGCGCCATCGGCCTCCTGCCGGCCGTGACAGGTCGTGCCGCCACAGCTGGCGACCCCGACATGCGTGTTGGATGTGGCCTGCGCCGCCGCAGCGGTCGCATCGTTCGACTGGCCGATCCCCACCGAAAAGCCGATGGCAGCCATGAGAGCCGCCAAACCGATCGCCCAATTCGTTTTCCGCGCCATAACCCTCCCCTGGCGTGGTGTCCGACCAAGACCAGGCGCCGCTGCGCCCGTTCCAAATTTTCTGCGACCCCCAACCTCTGGAAAACTTATGTTCTTCTTTATCCACGCTGGCAAGCGCGGAAGACCCGGTTTTTGCGACTTACAGCGTTAATTTCGCGCTTAATTCCTTGATTTCGTGATTGAGGATTCGATCATTGTCCGAATAATCCACCGGGCAATCGATCAGGTGGACGCCGTCGCTGCCGAGGCAATGTTCGAGCAGCTCGCCCAGATGGCTCGCGCTTTCGACCCTGTGGCCGTGCGCGCCGTAGCTTCCGGCATATTTGACGAAATCCGGATTGCCGAAGGTCAGCCCGTAATCCTTGAAGCCCATATTGGCCTGCTTCCAGCGGATCATGCCATAGGCGTCGTCGCGCAGGATCAGCACGGTGATGTTGAGCCCGAGCCGCACCGCGGTTTCCATTTCCTGGCTGTTCATCATGAACCCGCCATCGCCGCAGATCGCCATGATCTTGCGATCGGGATAGACCATTGCCGATCCCATGGCCGAGGGCAGGCCCGCGCCCATCGTCGCCAGCGCGTTGTCGAGCAAAACGGTATTCGGCTGGCGGGCGTTGTAGTTCCGGGCGAACCAGATCTTGTAGACGCCATTGTCGAGCGCGATGATTCCGTCGGCCGGCATCGCCTCGCGTACGGCTTTCACCAGATGCGGCGGATAGATGGGAAAGCGCATATCGTCGTCGAGGCTGTCGGTGTGCTCTTCCTCGGCGGTGCGCGCCTTCATCATCTTGTCGAAATTCCAGTGGCCCTGCGGGAGGATGTCCTCCTTGATCTGCCAGACCGCGTTGGCGATGTCGCCGATCACCTCGACCTGCGGGAAATAGACGGGATCGACCTCGGCCGGGATGCAGCTGACATGGATGACCTCGGCGCCGCCGCGCTTCATGAAGAAGGGCGGCTTCTCGATCACGTCATGGCCGATATTGACGATCAGGTCGGCGGAATCGATCGCCCGGTGTACGAAGTCCCCCGCCGAGAGCGCGGCGCAGCCCAGATACTTGTCGCTGGTTTCGTCGATCACGCCCTTGCCGAGCTGCGTCGTGACGAACGGGATGCCGGTCTTCTCGACGAACTGCGTCAGCATCCGGCTCGACATGGTCCGGTTCGCGCCGCCGCCGATCACGAGAATCGGAGACTTTGCGGCTTCGAGACGCTTGGTCGCGGCGCGGATGGCCTTGGCCTCGGCGATCGGCCGGCGGCTCAGGCTCGGCGGGATCGGCGTCGAATCGCTCTCTTCCTCCGCGATATCCTCGGGAAATTCGAGGTGCGTCGCACCCGGTTTCTCGGTTGTCGCGATGCGGAAGGCTTCGCGGACGCGCGAGGGGATATTGTCGCCCGATGCGAGCTGATGCGTGAACTTCGTGATCGGCCCCATCATGTCGACCACATCGAGGATCTGGAACCGCCCCTGTTTCGAACTCTTGATCGGCTTCTGCCCGGTAATCATAAGGATCGGCATCCCGCCGAGCTGCGCATAGGCGGCAGCGGTCACGAAATTGGTCGCGCCGGGCCCGAGCGTTGCGAGGCAGACGCCGACCTTGCCGGTATGCCGGCCATAGGTCGCCGCCATGAAACCGGCGCCCTGTTCGTGGCGCGTCAGGATGAGCTTTATGCTCGAATTGGACAGGCTTTCGAGAAAATCGAGATTTTCCTCGCCCGGTACGCCGAACACATATTCGACGCCTTCCTCTTCCAGGCATTGGACAAAAAGATCGGACGCCTTCGTCATCGTGCTTATCCCCTGTCAGCAACTTATTCCGGCAGACCCGGCAGGAGGTTACACGCGGGAACGGCGCGCGTCACCTGCGCATTTCGTCATTGCGAGCGCAGTGAAGCAATCCAGAGCGGCCGGCGATGTCGCTGGCGGCTCTGGATTGCCGCGTCGCCTTACGGCTCCTCGCAATGACGATTTCATGCATCGCAGGACTCAGTATCCCAGATCGAGATCGACGACCGAGATCATGTCTTCGCCCTTGCGGTACCGTTCCAGATTCCCGATGAATCGCTGCGCCGCGCGCTCGAACATCCGGGTCGTCGCATTGCCCGACATGTGCGAGGTGATGAACAGGTTGGGCGCATTCCACAGCGGGTCGTCCGCGGGCAGCGGCTCGGGGCTGACGGTGTCGAGCACCGCGCCGCCGATCGCCTTGTTTTCGAGCGCCGCGATCAGCGCGGGCTGGTCGACGAGCGAGCCGCGGGCGATGTTCACGAGCCAGGCGCTGTCCTTCATCGCGGCGAGTTCCTCCGCGCCGATCATGTGCTGCGTTTCGGCGGTCGCCGGAGCGGCGAGGATCACCCAGTCGAATTCGCCGAGCCGGGGGCGCCAGTCATCGGGGCCGATCGCGCTCCCGTCGGAAACCGGCGTCCGGCGGACGGCGATGATCTCCGCGTCGAAACCGGAGAGCGCCTTCGCGACCTGCCGGCCGATCGCGCCATAGCCGATGATCAGTATCTTGCTCTCGAACAGCTCGGTATTGCCGGGCGGGCCGTTCAGCCATTCCTTGCGGGCCTGCGATTCGAGCAGCTTGTCCACGCGCTTGGCCGCCGCGAGCATCCCCATCACCACATATTCGGCGATCGGAATCGCGTTGATCCCGGTGCCGTTGGTGACGATCGTGCCGCGCTGCTTGAGGGCATCGACCGGGAAATGCTCGATGCCGGCATAGATGGAGTTCAGCCATTTGAGGTTCGTCGCCGCGGTGACGATCTCGGCCATCTTCGCCTTGTCGTACATGTCGAACCAGCCGATCTCGACGCTGTCGGCGATCTCCATCGCCTGCTCGGCGCTCTCGAACCAGGTGACATCGAGTCCTTCGATATGCGGCTCGACGAGCGGGCGGATCAGCGCGGCGATGGCGGCACGAGGCTGTTCGCTCACAGGGATTCTCCTTGCAAACAGTGCAGGGCGTCATTGCGACCCCGGCCTTGAGCCGGGGGAAGCAATCCAGAGCCGCATACGTAGCGCTTGCAGCTCTGGATTGCCGCCCTTCGGCTGGCTGGCCAAGCCAGCCGCTCAGGACAGGCTCTGCCCCGAAACAAGTTCGGGCCTCCTCGCAATGACGGAAAGGACTGAACGGTCATGACAGATCGATTCTCCACTCCCAGCGCAGTGGATCGCCGTCCATGATCTCGACTCCCTTCTCGGAAAGTTCGTTGCGGATGGCGTCCGCGGCCGGGAAATCCTTGTTGGCCTTGGCCTCGGCACGCAGGTCGAGCTGGCGTTCGATTTCATCCTCCGCGATCTCGGCCGATACCGGGCGCACACGCAAATCGGACCGATCGAGCGTGAGCAGATCCAGTCCGAGCACCACATCGGCCTCGCCGATTGCCGCGAGCTTCTCGCCGCGATCGGTTTTCTTTTGCGCCAGCATCTCGTCGAGATGGGTGAGCGCCTTCGGCGTGTTGAGATCGTCCGAAATCGCCGTGTCGAAGGCCGCGAGCATTTCGCGCAATCGCGGATGGGTGCACCGTTCGGCCGGCTCGGCCTGGGCGCGCAGCTGTTCCACCGCGATGACCATCCGCTTCAGCCGCGTCAGCGCGGCGAGCAGATTCTCCCAGCTGAATTCCAGCTCGCTGCGATAATGGGCCTGGAGGCACATCAGCCGATAGGCGAGGGGATGGACGCCCCGGTCCACGAGCAGCTGCAACGTCAGGAACTCGCCCGCCGACTTGCTCATCTTGCCGCCGCGATCCACGAGGAAATTGTTGTGCATCCAGATGTTCGCGCCGGTGTCCGCCGAGCAGCTGTGCGCCTGGTTCTGCGCGATCTCGTTGGGGTGGTGGATCTCGCGATGGTCGATGCCGCCGGTATGGATGTCGAAGGTTTCGCCGAGATACATCTTGCTCATCACCGAACATTCGAGATGCCAGCCCGGCGCGCCGCGGCCCCAGGGCGAATCCCATTCCATCTGGCGCGTTTCACCGTCGGGCGTCTTGCGCCAGATCGCGAAATCGGTGGTGTGGCGCTTGCCTTCCACGGGATCGATCCGGCTTTCGCCTTCATCGGTCGCGGCGCGGGCGAGGCGGCCGTAATCGGGCACGGTCGAGGTATCGAAATAGAGGCCGCTCTCGAGTTCGTAGCAATGTTTGTCGGCTATGCTTTTCGCGAAATCGATCATGGCCTCGACATGCTCGGTCGCGATCGACCATTTGGCGGGCTGGCGGATATTGAGCCGCTCGATATCGCGCCAATAGGCCTCGGTGTAGAATTTCGCGATGTCCCAGGCCGACTTGCCGGTTTCGGACGCGGCCTTCTCCATCTTGTCGTCGCCGGCATCGGCGTCCGACGTCAGATGGCCAACGTCGGTGATGTTGATGATATGGGTGAGGTCATAGCCTTTCCAGCTCAGCGCCCGCCCCAGCGTATCGGCGAAGATATAGGCGCGCATATTGCCGATATGCTGGTAGTTGTAGACGGTCGGTCCGCAGGTATAGACCCGCGCCTCGCCCGGATGGACGGGCCGGAATTCCTCCGGCTGCCGGGTCAGGCTGTTGAACAGGGTGAGCGGGGCGGAACGGCTCTCGGTCATGGGCGCAAGCGATGGCGGCCCGACGCGGCAAGGTCAATCGTTTCGGGCCGCAAGCCTGCCCGTCGCTGACTTTCCTACCCGCCCGATCCGTCGGGTTCGACGGTCTCGTAGTTCGCCGTATACGCTTCCAGCTGCACTTCGCATTCGTTCGAGAGGAGCGCCGACCCCAGGGCGAGCGGATCCTCGGCGTCCACGTCGATCGGGAGGAGATCGATGTGCGTGTGGGCATCGCTGCCCGCAGCGGCGATCATGTAGGTGCCGCTCCCGGCCGCGAAATTGTCGGGCCAGCTGTGCGAAAACTGCCCTACCGGGAAACGGACCGTCATGCTCTGGCCGTCGGCCGTCCGGGTTATCACGACCTCGGCCGCTTCGGAGGCGTTGGACCGCCACAGCGAAACCGGTTCGTTGTCCGCGATGCAAAAGGCGCCGGCCTGGTTGATGTCCATCTGCCAGACCGTGCGGTTCGCCGCGCTGATCGGCGCGATCTGCGGAACGCCGCGGCTGACTCCGGTTCGCGCGACGCCGTTTCGGCCGTTCGTCGTGACGCCGCTCGATGCCACGCGCAGTGCGGCGCCGATGCGGTAACGGCCCGGCCGGCTATATTGCCGGGTCCCGCTGCTGGTCAGCACGGTCAGCCGGTCGCCGGCGCGCAGCCGGATCACCTGATTGTCGTCGAGCCGCGTCCCGCGTGGATATTCCCGGGCGATCGCGCCGCTCGAATTGGTCACCAGCGCATCGGCCATCGCCGGCGCTGCCATCGACGCCAGCGCGACCCCCGCGGCCGCGTACAGCACCGATTTACTTCCCGTGTAGAACATAACTGCCTCCTGGTTCCGTGTTGATCAGGCGTTTGGCGAAGTTTTGCAATGCCGCGTCATCGGCATTCTCTGCCGCCAGTTCCGCGATCTTCTCGCGCGCCCGCTCGTTTCCCTGTTCGAATTCCTGATACAGACTATCGAGCATCGCAGCTGAACCTGCGGTGATTTCCAGCACAGGTTCGTGGATTTCCACCGGCGTCGCACGACCGGACAGGGTAACGCGCCCGAGGCACCGGAAATCGACCTTGGTGACGTTCTCGACGGCCTCGCGGCTGGCCAGCACCACCGTATCCGTCTGTTTGTTCGCACTTTCGAGCCGCGCGGCGGTGTTCATCGCGTCGCCAAGGGCGGTGTACTGGATGCGCTCCTCGCCGCCGAAATTGCCGACGATCGCCTCGCCGAAATGCAGGCCCACCCGCGTCCGGCCGATCGGCGGTACGCCGTCCGGCGTGCTTTGCCGGAACTCCTCGCCGAACCGCCACATGGCCACCGCGCATTGCGCCGCGCGGTCGGCATCGTCGGGCCGTGCGATCGGCGCGCCCCAGAATGCGACGACTGCATCGCCGACGAACTTGTCGATCGTCCCGCCAAATTCGAGGACGATCTCGCTCATCTTGTCGAGATAGCGGTTGAGCAGGATTGCCACCATTTCCGGCTCGATCGCATGGCTCAGTTTCGTGAAGCCTTCCAGGTCTGTGAATATGGCATAGATCTCGCGCTTCTCGCCGCGCAGCGAGAGCCGGTCGGGATCGGCGACGATCTGGTTCGCCACATCGGGCGGCAGATATTTGTTGAGCGCGCCCTGCACATATTCGCGCTTTTCCGCGCCGATCGAGCGCGCCGCCGCGCTGACCGTGGTGAACGCGATGATCCAGCCCCCGAGCCAGCCGAACACCGGCAGGCTCTGCGTATCGATACCGGAGCGGTGCAGGGTGAAGGGCGCGACGATGATGAACGCCGCCTGGATTGCGATCAGCAGGGCGAGCTTCCAGAGCCTGAGATCGCTCAGACTGGTCAGTGCGCCGCACAGCACGACCAGCAGCGCGGTCACCCACAGCGCCCATGGCGGAACGCCGCGCAGCATCGTGCCGTCGAGCATCTGGGCGAGCAGATGGCCATGGACCTCCACGCCGGCGATCGGGTCGTTGCCCTGCAGCCGTGTAAGCGGGGTCTCGAACCGGTCTATATCGGGCAGGTCGGTGCCGATCAGGACATAGCGATCGCGGATGAAGTCCGACATGAAGGCCGCTTCCTCGTCATTGGCGAAGAAATCGATGGCGATCTTCAGGAACGGCGGCTCGTTTTCGAAAAAGGGCCGCCGATAGGCGATGCTGCCCCGATGCGTCCGATACGCATCGTTGCCCGGAACCAGCGAATTCGCCATGAGCGGCGGGAGGTCGGCGGGCTGTTCGGGCCAGCTGCGCTGGACATTGTCATTGTCCGCGCCAAGCTTCACGCTCGTCGGCTTGACGAGGTCGTTGGTGATCCGGCGGTGCAGGTCGGCGATGAAGTCGACCTGGCGCGGCCTCAGGCGCAGGTTTTCGTTACTCTCCATCGTCACATAGGCGAGGAATGTGGGCGTCCGCATATCGTTGAGCGCCGCTACGAGCAGATCGTCATCGGCGGTCGGCTGGTCGATCAGGATGTCGATGGCGATCGCGCGCGGCCGCATGGCGTCGAGCGAACGCAACGCATTGGCGAGGATTTCGCGGTCGAGCGGCGAGCGGACACCGGTGTTGAGCAGCGTGTCCTCCTCATAGGTGACGATGGTGATCCGCTCGTCCTGCTCGACGCGTTCCATGGCATAACTGGCCCGTACGTCGAACAGGACGCGCTCGATTTCGTCGGTGAAGGGCAGGGCCCAGCTGAGCCGGGCGATCAGCACCGCGAGGATCAGCAGGACGGCGCTTGCAGACAGGCGCAGCGGACCGACTTCGCGCCGCCATCGCCCGAACCGGCTCGGCCGTTCCGGATCGCTCCCCGACGCATCCAGGCGAGGCCCGCTGTCCTTATTCACGGTGCCGTACGGAGCTTTGTATCGTCATCGAAGCGGTCGATTGCGGGACTGGAAAAAGGGAGATCGGAGCGCTTCGACCGACAGACCAGCGCATGGCAACCCCCTCCGCATATCGCGGCGCACGGATCGGGAATTCCGAAAACCGCAGCGCGCCCAAATCATGCGACCTCGGGCATGTATACCGACCATGTTCGGGGAATCCAGCGCTTGTTGGAAAGCGATGGGCGCGAACGGGAACGAAGCGGGCGCGTCCCGGCCTTGCCGGCCGGGCGCCGGATCAGTTGCGCAAACGGCGCAAGCGACTGACGAGCGACGGCCTGTTTTCCGGCATCCGGGGCAGGTCCGGCAGAACCGGCGCCCGGCGCTCGCCGCCGATCAGGGCAAGGACCTCGTCGAAATCGCCGTCCCAGTAGATCGGGCCGCGGGCGCTCAGGAAATAGATGTCCTCCTCGATCCGCTGCGCCAGGACCGAGGCGAAACGCTCCTTGCCGCCGCGCGCGAATTCGATCCGCAGTCGCAGCCGGTCGCTGTCCGCGAGCAGCGGCAGGAGATCGATACTGTCCCGCGTGAACAGGCCGCGCGCGCCGAATGCGGACTCTTCGCGCACCGGATCGCCATTCGCCCGGATCACGAGATCGCCCCGATGCAGGACGGCGAAATCCAGCCGCGCGGCCTCGCGATCGAAGCCGAGCAGCACATGATGGCGGTTCGGCAACGGCGCGGAAAGCTTGCCCATCTTCTCGACATTGGTCAGCCAGGCTGTTTCGCCGTCCTCGCGATGGGCGCGGCCGAGCATGATGCGGCCGCTATTGCCGGGCGCACGGGCGGCCGCGGACTTGTGCAGCAGCAATTTCTTCGTCGGCAGCGATACGGCGTCGATCATCGCCTTCTGTGCGAGATAGGCGCCATGCCCGGCCTGCGAGGTGATCGCGGCATGGTCGCCCGCATGGTCGAGCAGCGTTTCCGGCACGACGAGCAGGTCGCGGCCCTGTTGGGCGGCGCGGGTGACATATTCGTGCGTCGCGCCCTTGGGCACGCGATAGGATTCGAAGGGCCCGAGCGCGCGGAACGTCGACCGCCGGCCGGCCACGAACTCCAGCCCATAGGCTGCCCCGGTCAGGGCCTGGCTCGCCGGATCGGCCCCGAGCGGCGCGAAGATCGTGTCGGGATCGCCGCCCTCGGCGGCGAAGGCGAACATCGTCGTCAGCAGGGCATCGGGGCAGGCTGCGGACCCCCGGCGCAACGCGTCCGCCAACCCCGCCTTGCACGCGGTGGCGTCGGCGGCCTGGAACAGCAGGATATCGTGATCGACATTCTCCAGCGCATGGTTGAAGCACGCGCCCGCCGCGGTGCCGATCACCTCGTCCAGCTGCACCGATCCGCCGCCAAGTTCGTCGACCATCGTGCGCTGCGCGCCGGTGATCGCGGTTGCCGCATAGATGATGACCGAGTCGATATCCTGGGCGTTCACGGCCTGGTCTATGGCCTGGTCGATGGCGTCGCCGGCAGCGGCATGAATGACCAGCGCGATCGTCTCGCGCCGCTCGGGCGCGGTGACTGCGGGGGCGAGGGATCCCACGCCTTCGGCCGCCACGAACCGGTGAAAGCCGTACCAGGTCGCCAGATTGGCCGCATTGTCGAACGCCGGCCGGGCGAGCGGCTGACCGTCTTCGAGCGCGCTCTTCAGGCGGATCGCCAGCGCTTCGGTATCGGGCGGAACGAGCGTGAAATCGTGATCGGCTTCGTCGATCAGCTCGGGCGTGCCGCCGACTTCGCTCGCCACGAACGGTATCTTGTGCACGAGCGCCTCGTAGACGGCCATCGTCGAATTCTCGATCAGCGACGGCATCACCGCGATCATGTCGCGCGAACACATCAGCGACAGCGCGTCGGGCTGGTTGAGATCGGTGACGATATCGGCGGGAAACGGCCAGCGCTTGGCGTGCTCGCGGATAAAGTCGAGCGGCATCATCCCTTGCTGCGTGGCCAGCGGCTCGCCGGGCTTGCCGAGAAACGTCACGCGGTCGATCGCGACGCCCTGCGCGAGGAGCATGTCGACCGCAAGGACAAACAGGTCGAGGCCCTTGCGCGGCTCGAGGCGCCCGAAAAAGACGAGTTCGCGGGTATCGATACGGTCGCCAAAGGCGCGCTGCGGCCGTTTGTCCTCGACCGTCACTTCGGCGAAGTCGACGATATTCGGCTGGACGAAGGTCCGGCCTTCGGGAAGCGCATAGCCGATATGGTCCATGAAGCTCAGCAGGTGCGCGCTTCCGCCGACGACCATGTCGGCCCATTCGACGCATTTCTGCTCGGCAAAACTGGCGATCAGCAGGTCGACATTGTCGATCGGCTGCATCTGGTAGTGCCGGTTCCAGATATAGGGCGACGAGGTTTTGGTGACGAAGAGAGTGTCCTGAAAGGCAAGACCGAGCCGCTTGGCCTGGAGCGCATAAAAAGCGCCGCCGCGCCATTCGGAGCTGTGGACGACGTCGAACCGGTCGGTGTCGCGCAGCCAGCGATAGAAAGACAGCCAGCGCGCCTGCCATTTGGAACTGGCGGCGGCCAGCGGCTCGCCAAGATCGGGAAGGGGAACGAAGGCGATGCCGAACTTCGCATAATGATCGACCCAATGCTCGGCCGTCTCGTTCTCGACCTCCCGGCCCTTGAGATAGCAGACGGTGACGTCATGGCCGTCGGCCGCCAGCCCGCGCGCCAGATGGTAATAGGTGGACGCGATGCCGCCATTGCGGACCGGGCCGACAATCTCTTCGGTGGCGATGAGAACGCGCAACCGGCCCGGTGCTTCGCTCTGGAACCGATCCAGCGACGGAAAACTATCGACGGTGAATTCGTCGCGCTGCATCAGCGGGTTCTTATCGGGCGTTTACGCATGGCGCTGCGTCGATTAGGGCCCGATCGGTCGAATGACAACTTGATCCGGCCATGATTCTGAAGGGCGAGGAATGAAAATCCTAGTAACCGGCGGCGCGGGCTTCGTCGGCAGCAACCTGATTGCCCGGCTCAATGCACTGGGCGGGTACCAGATCGTCGTACTCGACAACGAAGTCCTGGGTTCCCGCGAGGCGATCGCCGATCTGGATGCAGCGTTTATCAAGGGCGATATCCGCGATGCCGATGCGGTGGATGCCGCGCTCGACGGGGTCGAAGCCATCGTTCATCTGGCGGCCGATACACGCGTCATTCCATCGATTTCCGAGCCGAAGTTCAATTTCGATGTGAATGTCGGCGGCAGTCTCGTCATTCTCGAGGCGATGCGCCGGCTGGGCATCGGGAAGATCGTCAGCGCATCGACCGGCGGCGCGATCATCGGCGAGGCCGATCCGCCGGTTCACGAGGGCATGGTCGCGTCGCCGGTTTCTCCCTATGGCGCCTCGAAACTGGCGGTCGAAGGCTATTGTTCGGCCTATTCCGCCTGTTACGGCATCCAGGCCGCGTCCCTGCGCTTTTCCAACGTGTACGGGCCCCGTTCCTGGCACAAGGGCAGCGTCGTCGCCCTGTTCATCAAGCAGATTCTCCGGGGAGAGACCCTGACCGTCTATGGCGACGGAGAGCAGACGCGCGATTATGTCCATGCCCGGGACCTGGCCGACGGCATCGCCTCGGCGCTGCAATCCGATGCAGGCGGACCGATCCAGCTGGGAACCGGCGTCGGCACACCGCTCAACGCGATCATCGCGATGCTGCGCGAGATCAGCGGCCGGGATTTCGCCGTCGACTATCAGCCGTTTCGCGACGGCGAGATCGTCCATACCTGGTGCGACATCAGCCATGCGCGCGCCACGCTGGGCTACGATCCGCAAATTGCGGTGCGCGACGGGCTCGAGGAAAGCTGGCGCTGGTTCGTCGACAATCGCGAGCGGCTGGGGCTCTAGATTTGGGCGTCCGCTTGTCTCCGCCGCCGCTTTTTCGCACAGTCCCGCCATCGTGACGCATATCGCCTTTTTCGAACCCTCCTATGCCGCGCATAACCGGCGCGACTGGGAAATCCGCGGCAGCTACAAATATCCGAGCCTGCTCGGCGATCTCCACGGCCGCGCGGCGGTGACGCTGCTCATGCGAACCCTGCCGCCAGACACCGATCCGCACCGGCAGCGGCTCGAGGCCGATCACGGCGTCCGGTTCCTGGCCATCGATACGCTCGAGGATGCCGGCGAACATGCGGTGGAGATGCTCGCGGACGATTATGCGGCCGTGATCGCCACCGAAGCCCCCGACATCGTGAGCACGCTCAACGGCCGGCCGATCGGCTATAATTATGCATTGGCCCGGGCCGCGCGCGCAAACGGCGTGGATTATGTCTACCGGATTGCCGGGAACGATATCGCCACGCAGATGGCGGTTCTGGAAGCCGATGGCCGTCCCTTTGCCGGCACCGGGTTGCTGGCGAATGTCATGGCGCAGGAACGCTATGCGGCCGAGGTCGCCCGGACGGTGATCGTCATGGGCGGGACGGAGCGTGCCCGGGCCGAGGGCCTGGTGTCCGATCCCGGAAAGATCCGGGTCTGCCGGCGCGGCGTGGACCGCGCGCATTTCGCGCCGCCCGCGGATGCGCCCGATCGCTGCGACCGCATCCTGTTCGTCGGCCGGAACAGCGCGGAAAAGGGCATCGACCTGATCGAAGACGCCGCGTCGATCCTTGCCGAAGAGCGGCCGGCCATCCGTTTCGTCATCGCCGGCGATTTCGAGGCCCTCGAAGAAGGCAACCGGCATTATCTGGGTTTTCACGACTATGCCGCGTTGCCGGACTTGTATCGCGACAATCACGCGCTGCTGCTGCCCGCCCGGTCCGAGGGCTTTCCCCAGGTCGTGATGGAGGCGATGAGTTGCGGGCTGCCCGCCATCCTCTCGCACAGCCTGTTTGCCGAGGATTTCGGCGCGGAGGACGGCGTCGCGCTGGTCGAACGGGACGCGCGGGACATCGCGAATGCGATCGCGCGCTGGCATGACGACCCCGCGCAGTTCGCCGCCGAACGGACGCGCGCGCTCGATCACGCGGCCGCGCATTTCGATGCGGCGGTCAACGGCATATTGTATCACCAGGCCCTGCTGGGCGAAGCGGCATGACGACGGATGTCCGCCCTGTCGCACGGCGTTACTGGCTCGCCGATGCGACGGCGCTCGCCGCGATCCGCGCGGCGGAAGATCCGCCGCGTTGGGGAGCAAGCGATCTTCCGGTGACGGTCCTCTGCCTCGATGACGAAAGCTTCGAAGCGGTCGGCGATGCGGCGGAAGACGACAGCGGGCTGCGGATCGTCGACGCGCGGGACCCGGCCGCGTTCGGCGCGACACTGGCCGGCGAGCTGGAAAGCGACCAGGCGCGCTATATCCAGTTCGCCTTTCGCCCAGTCGACGATTTTGCACCGGCGCTCGACCTGCTGCTGGCCCGGCTCGACGACGAGGCGCCGGCGGCGCTGGGCGCACAACTCCTGGCGATCGGCCGGTTCGAGACCGGAGCGAGAAGCGAGGGAGCCGATGCGGATTTCGAGGACATGTGGATCGCCGCCGAGCATGTCCGCAACGCCATCGCCGCCGACAGGCCGCACGACCGCGCATCGCTCCGTTCCGCGCTCGCGAAGCCGATACGGGATGCGGGCGCCCGGCGGCTCCCGCTCATCGTCGGCGCCCATTATCTGACGCCTGCCGAACAGCCCGAACCGCAGGGCGCCGAGCGTGACGCCGCGCTGTGGCGCGCCCGGACGGCGCGGGCCTGGTCCGAGATCGAACGGCTCCGCAGTGAGAAGCGGGTCCGGTCCGGACGCGAAGCGGCGCTCCGGGCGCGGCACGAGCGCGATCTCGCGCGCCAGGCGGAACGGACGCGGCAGGAGATCGACCGGCTGTACCGGGCGGCCGGATGGGCGGGGCGCTGGCGGGCGCGCCTGGCCCGCTTCCTCGGGCGCCGATGACCGCGCGCTGGCCGCTCCCGCCCCATGCCCCGCTCGTCGCGGCCGTCGTCGCGACCCGCAACCGCTTCTGGCGTGACGCGATCGCCCTGTGGCGCGACATATTCCGGAACGGAGCCCATGACTTGCTGGCGGCCGGCTGTATCGCCGAGGCGGCATTGCACATCGGTGAGCAGGGCCTGGCCGATCAGATGCTTGGCCAGTTCGAAACCGCGCCGGAGTTTCTTGAGAATCTGCCGAACGCGGACGAAGCGATGCCGCTGGCGTCGCCGTCAAGCGATCTGGCGGCGTTCACCTTCCGCCCGGACGAGGAGATCGCCGCGTTCCGCGCCGCCCATCCCTTGGGCGACCATATGCCGGACGGATCGGGTTCGGAGCAGCCGGCCGCGCCGTTCCGCGCCTCGCTGCTCCGGCGATTGAGCGCTCCGGGCGCCGACCGGATCCGGCAGGAGGTCGCGGCGCTCGTCGATCGCCAGGACGGCGAGGCTCTCCGACGCTATGCGACGGAACTTGTCGGGCGCGGTGCATCTCCGGACGCGCTTCACTGGGCCATGCTCGGCCTCGACACTCCCGGTGCCGGACATGGCGATCCGGTTTTCGATGCGCTGGCCTCCGCCTTTGCCGGTTATCGGCTCGATCCTGTCCGGCGGGCGCTGGCAGACGCACGCCTCTATCGGGGGCTCGGCTATCCGGCCTTCGCCCGGCTGCGGCTCCTGGAAGCGATGCACCAGGCTCCCCGCGCCCGCGGCCGCGCGCGGATCCGCCCCCGGCTCGCGGCGCTGGCGGCCGAGCGCGATCGCTGGCTCGACGATTGCGGGATTCTCTCGGCCTCCGATTTCGATAGCGCCACGCCGGAGCGCGAGGCGCTGCTCGGTCTCGTGCGCTCGCGATCGGGCGCCGCGCCGTTGCAGCCCGGGTCGACGTCCGCCGATCCGCTGGACCTGGCGTTCGACTGGCTTCTGGATGTCGGGCTCGGAGAGACCGAAAAATATGTGCCGGAAAACCGGCTGCTGATGATCGGCAACACGCTCGGCTGCGGCGGCATGGAGCGGATGCTGGCGCGCGCCTATCGGCATTTTTCCGACGGCGCCGCCTTCGAGGCCGTCGATCTCGCGCTGCTGGACTATGCCGATGGCGCGCCCTCGGCCTTTTACGCGGAAGAGGCGGGTGTAACGGCCGAAGACATCCTCCTGCTCGACCGGGACGGCGACGCTGCGATGCCCTTTTCGTTGCTGCCGGGCAGCTGGAAGGCCCGGGCGCAGAAGCTTTACGCGCATATTTGCGCCACAAGGCCGCGGGTCATCCATGCCTGGAACGATCTGACCGGGCTGCTCGCCGCCTATGCCGGGCTCGTCGCCGGCTGCCCGAAGATCGTCGTGCATTTCCACCACGCCCCCGGGGTCCCGCGGTCGGGCCGGGCCGAGCAGATCGCCTGCTATCCCGCCGTCTATCGCCGGTTGCGCGTGCGGCATGACGTGACGACCGTCTATTGCGCCGAGGCGGCGGCGCGCGGTTATGCCGATTGGTGGCGGGTCGCAGAGGATGAGCGGTTTCGCGTCCTCTACAACGGTTTCGACTGGGCGCAGCCCGCGATCGACGCGGCGGAGGCCAGGGCGGCGCTGGGGCTCGCGGTCGATGCGCCGGTTGTCGGGACTGTGCTGCGCTTCGCGCCGGTCAAGCAACCGCTGCTCTGGGCCGATGCCGCGATCGCGCTGGCACGGGACATGCCCGATGCGCAGTTCCTGATGGTCGGCGACGGTCCGCTGCGCGAGGCGGTCGCCGCGCGCTTCGCCGAAGCCGGGCTGGCGTCGGCGCTCACGATGCCGGGCCAGGTCGACACCGTACCCGGCTATCTGGCGGCGATGGACCTGTTCTGGCTGACCTCGAAAACCGAGGGACTGCCCAACGTCCTGATCGAGGCGCAGTTTTCGGGCGTGCCGGTCGCCAGTTTCGATGTCGGCGGGGCGGGCGAGACGTTCATCGACGGCGAGACGGGGATACTCGTCCCACCAGGTGACACAGAGGCGCTGGTCGAGCGCAGCCGGGCGGTGCTGACCGATGCCGATTGGCGAGCGACCGCGCGCCGCAAGGCAAGGGAGCAGGCCGAAGAGCGGTTTTCGGCCCGGGCCTTTTTCGACGGGCTCGCCAATCTTTATGGGGGTTAGGCGCTTGTATTCGCGCCACCGGCCTGTTTGAACGCGCGGATGGAGAGGGCGTGGCGTTTCGCGATCGATCGCGGGGGGACTTTTACCGATGTGGTCGCGATCGCGCCGGACGGGTCGCTGCACGTCGAGAAGCTGCTGTCCGAAAATCCCGAGCATTACGAGGATGCGGCGGTTGCGGCCATCGACCGGCTGCGGGCGCGGCATGGCGAAGGCCCCATCGCGAGCGTGAAGATGGGCACGACCGTCGCGACCAACGCGCTGCTCGAGCGCAAGGGCGAGCGGGTGGCGCTCGCCGTGACGCGCGGGTTCGGCGATGCGCTGAGGATCGGCTACCAGGCGCGGCCCGAGATTTTCGCGCGGCATATCCGGCTGCCGAGCCAGTTGTACGAGCGCGTGATCGAGATCGACGAGCGGGTGCGGGTCGACAGCACGGTCGAGACCGCGCTCGACGAGGCCGCCGCGCGGGCGGCGTTCGAGGCGGCCCATGCCGACGGCTTTCGCGCCATCGCGATCCTGCTCATGCATGGCTGGCAATATCCCGATCACGAGAAACGGCTCGCGGCCATCGCGCGCGAAGTCGGTTTCGCCCAGATTTCCGTCAGCCACGAGGTCGCGCCGCTGATCAAGCTGGTCGGGCGCGGCGATACGACCGTGGTCGACGCCTATCTCTCGCCGGTGCTGCGCCGCTATGTGGATAAGGTTGTGGATGGAATTGGGGACGAAGTCCGTCTCCAGTTCATGCAATCCAATGGCGGGCTGGCCGATGCGCAGGCGTTTCGCGGCAAGGACGCGATCCTGTCGGGGCCGGCGGGCGGGATCGTCGGCATGGCGAAGACGGCCGAACAGGCGGGTTTCGAGCGGATCATCGGCTTCGACATGGGCGGCACCTCGACCGATGTCTCGCACTATGCCGGCCGGTACGAGCGGACGCTCGAGACCGTCGTCGCCGGGGTCCGCATCCGCGCGCCGATGCTCCAGATTCACACGGTGGCGGCCGGCGGCGGCTCGATCTGCCATTTCGACGGCAGCCGGTTCCGGGTGGGGCCGGACAGCGCCGGCGCCGTCCCCGGCCCCGCCTGCTACCGGCGCGGCGGGCCGCTGACGGTGACCGATTGCAACGTCGCGCTCGGCAAGATCGACCCCGCCCATTTCCCCCACGTGTTCGGGCCGGGCGCCGACCAGCCGATCGACGCCGATATCGTGCGGGCGATACTCGCGGCCCTAGCCGACGAGATCGAGGCCGCCACCGGGAACCGGATGACGCCGCGCGAAATCGCCGAAGGGTTCCTGCGCATCGCGGTCGACAATATGGCCAATGCGATCAAGAAGATCTCGATCGCGCGCGGCCATGACGTGACGCGCTACACGCTCGCCTGTTTCGGCGGCGCGGGCGGCCAGCATGCCTGCCTCGTCGCCGATGCGCTGGGGATCGACCGGATCCAGATCCACCCGCTCGCCGGGGTGCTGTCCGCCTATGGCATCGGCCTCGCCGATGTGACGGTGCTGCGCGAGGTGACGTTCGGCCGGGCGCTGGGCGCCGATTTCGACGCCGAGATCGCGGCGCTGGCCGAGGAAGCGGACGCGGCCGTGCGCGAGCAGGGCGTCGATCCGGCGGCCATCGAAAGCGATTGCCGCGTCGCGCTGCGCTATGCCGGGAGCGACAGCGCGCTCGAAGTCGCGCGCGACCGGCCCGATGCGATGCGCGCGGCGTTCGAGGCGCTGCACAAGGCGCGGTTCGGCTATGTCGACGGGGACGCCGAGGTGATCGTCGAAACGCTGATCGCCGAAGCGGTGGGACGGACGAACGATATCAGTGCTCCTGCGAAGGCAGGAGCCCAGTCCGAGGGGGGCGGGCCTGGGACCCTGCCTTCGCAGGAGCACGGAAAGGTGATCGCGCGAGACGGTATTGCTCCCGGCCAAAGGATCACCGGCCCCGCGATGATCGTCGAGGAGACGGCGACGACCTATGTCGAGCCGGGCTGGCAGGCCGAAGCCGATGCCCATGGCAATCTCATCCTGACCCGTGCCGTCCCGCGCGCCGAGCATCAT
>NZ_JBQLZM010000045.1:0-9711 GCF_052168275.1 Parasphingopyxis sp.
GATCGGCATGTACGAGGTGCGGATCGCGCTGCACGCGGAAGTCGATGCGACGATCAAGGTCAATGTCGCCCGCTCGCCCGAAGAGGCCGAGCGTCAGGCGGAGGGCATCGACGTCATCGCCGAAATGTTCGAAAAGGAACAGGCCGAGATCGCAGCCGCCGAAATCGGTGTTGCCGACGAGGATGAAACCGAAGCGGCCGACGCCGGGGCGAGCGAAGACGGCGAAACCGCCGCCGACGAGGCTGCGGACGAAGCTGTCGAGGAAGCGTCCGACGACGCGGAAACCGACGCCGAAGACGCCGGCTCGGACGAGGAAGACGGCGAAGAAAAAGCCTGATTTCCCCCGGATATCTTGTTGGAGCGGGCGAAGCCGTTGGTCCTTTCGGACTGGCGCTTCGCCCGCTTCCTTTTTAGGGATGGGCGTCCATGAATAGCCCGCCCTTCTCGTCCCCATTGGCCCAGGCGTTCGCCCAAGGTCCCGCCTGGTTCCCGCAGCAGATGGATGCCGCGACCGATCGCGTGCTGCTCGTCCGCATGGCCGAAGAGGATTACCGGCAGGCGAGCTTTCTCGACCAGCGGATGCTGACACAGAAGAGTCAGCCGCAATGGGCCGACTGGCCGGAGCTCGAGGCGGCGGATCAGGCCGGGCGACGCGACGCGCACTTCATTTTCCATGTCGGCCATGTCGGTTCGACGCTGATTGCGAGGCTGCTCGGCGAACTGGACGGCGTCTTCGCGCTGCGCGAGCCGCAGATCCTGCGCAACTTCGCCGATCTGGCGGCCACCGACGGCCAGCCGCATGCGGTCTGGTCGCCCGAGCGGTTTCGCGACCGGCTCGACATGGCGGTCGGCTGGCTGTCCCGCACCTTCGCGCCCGCGGATCGCGCGCTCATCAAGGCGACAAGCTTCGTCAGCGAGATCGCGACGCCGCTGCTCGGCGACGACCGCAAGGCGCTGTGCCTCACCGTCGCGCCCGACCGCTATATCGCGACGATCCTCGCCGGCGAGAATTCGCGGCAGGAACTGGCCATGCTTGCCTCCCAGCGCCTGCACCGTCTGCACAAACGGCTGGGCTGCGCGGAGTGGCGGCTCTGGGACATGTCCGAGCCGGTGCGTGCGGCGATGAGCTGGCTCAGCGAGATGATGGCCCTCGACGCGGCCGCGAAGGCGGCGCCGGACGGCCATGTCCACTGGCTGGACTTCGACGCTTTCCTCGCGGACCCGGCGGCCCGGCTCGGCGATATCGCCGCGTTCTTCGCGATGGAGACAAACGCAGACGCCCTGTCCGCCCTCGCTGCCGGCCCGCTGATGGACCAATATTCCAAGGCCCCCGAACACGGGTATAGCGCCGACATTCGGGAGAAGCTGCTTGCCGAGGCGCGGGCGACGCACCAAGAGGGGATCGCCACGGCCTTGACCTGGCTCAAGGACATGGCGGCGCGCCATGCGGCAGTAGCCGAACTGATGACGGAGCATGCGAGGGCATAACGATGTTCAAGATGATTTACGGCCTGCTGAACGGCCAGGATATCAAGGAGTTGCGCGAGATCATCGAAACCGCGACCTTTGTCGACGGCAAGATCAGCAATCCGCACTCGCTCGTGAAGAACAATCTGCACCTGAACGACGAGAAGGCCTATGAGCGTTCCTCGACGATCATGACCAATGCCCTGTTGCGCAACGAGGAATTCCGCGCCTTCGCCTTTCCGCGGAAGATCGCGCCGCCGCTGATCACCCGGTATCAGAAGGGCATGCGCTACGGCCTGCACCCGGACATGGCCTTCATGCAGTCGATCGACGGGCCGGTCCGCTCCGACATCAGCTGCACCTTCTTCCTGCAGGACCCCAGCCAGTATGAAGGCGGCGCACTGCACGTCAAACAGAGCGACGGGCATATGCGGTTCAAGGGCGAACTGGGCTCGGCGATCGTCTATCCGTCGACGACCCTGCACGAGGTCGAAGAGATCACGAAAGGCGAGCGCATCGTCGGGATCACTTTCATCGAGAGCCAGATCGCCGATCCGTTCAAGCGCGAACTGCTCTACGAACTGAACGACGTCGCCGCGCTCGAAGGCGCGAACATGTCGGCGGAAAACTTCACGCGGATCCAGACCGTGCAGCAGAATCTCTTCCGCCGCTGGGGCGAGTGCTAGGCGGCAGCCAGGACGCTACGCGCCGCAATGCCATTCGGCGCGCATCTCCGTTTCGCCGTCCTGCCCCTCCTCGCGGACGAGGACGGACGCCGGCTTGACCAGCGCGCCTTCGATCTGTTCGCCCTCGCCTTCGCCCGGCGTGACGGTGATCGAAATGGCACCGGCGGTGAAGGTTCCGCCGTCCCACAACGCGTCCGGCTCTCCGTCGAACTCGAAATGGCGCATCGTACCGTTGGGCTGGGCGATCGAGTCTCCCTCGACGGCAACCAGCAGCGCCTTGCCGTCTTGCACCACACTGCAACCCGCTCCGGCTTCGAGTTCGGCCTCGATGACCGCGTAGGAGATCGGCGCGAGCACCGGCAATTCGACCGGCGGCGGCGTATCGACCGGCGTCAGCAATTGCGGCGAATCCTCGACCGCGCCGTCGGTCATGCCGTTGGTCGTTACTTCCGTTTCGCCGAGCTGGCCATCGCCACAGCCTGCGAGCGCCAGCGCGCCCGCCAAGACGATCCAGCCCCCGCCGGAGATACCCATTTCACCAGTCATCGGTCGGTCTGCTTCCCTAATAGCCCATCAGCGACAGGACTTCCTTACGACTTCTATCGTCATCGAGGAAGCAGCCAAGCAACCGCGATGTCATCATCCGCACGCCCGGCGTCCGCACGCCGCGCGCGGTCATGCAGCTATGGCTGGCGCAGATGACAACCGCAACACCATGCGGCTGGAGATGATCCCAGATGCATTGCGCGATCTCCGCGGTCATCCGCTCCTGCACCTGCAGGCGGCGCGCGAAACCGTTCATCACGCGCGCGAGTTTCGATATGCCGACGACGCGCTCCTTCGGCATATAGGCGATCGACGCCGTGCCGATGATCGGCGCCATATGATGCTCGCAATGCGACTGGAACGGAATGTCCTTGAGCAGCACCAGCTCGTCATAGCCGCCGACTTCCTCGAACGTCCGCGACAGGTGGACGCCCGGGTCCTCCTCATAGCCCTGGCAATATTCCTTCCAGGCCCGGCCGACGCGCTGGGGCGTGTCGAGCAGCCCTTCCCGGTCGGGATCGTCGCCGGCCCAGCGGATCAGCGTCCTGACCGCCTCCTGCACCTCGTCGGGAACCGGAATCTTGGCGGGTGGCTGCACCAGATCGCCATCCACGGCTTCGTCATAATCGCTCATATCGGGCCTTCTTCCAGAATCGGCGGGTTCGTTCCAGTGCTAGGTGCTCTTGACGGGCACGTAAAGCTGGCCGATCGTCCATAGTGCGGGGAGGATAGCACAATGCGACGGATCAGCATCACGCCATGTACCGGACCGGGCGCCGAAATCGGCAATGTCGACCTGTCGACGGAACTGGGCGACGAGGATTTCGCGCTCATCCGCCAGGCTTTCGCCGATCACGGCCTGATCTTCTTTCGCGACCAGCGGATCACGCCCGAGCAGCATATCGCCTTCGCGAAACGCTGGGGCGCCATCAATATCAACCGCTTCTTCACCCCGGTCGAGGGCTATCCGGAGATCGCCGAAGTCCGCAAGGAACCCGACCAGACGACCAATATCGGCGGCGGCTGGCACACCGATCACAGCTATGACGCCGAACCCGCAATGGGATCGATCCTCGTTGCGCGCGAGCTGCCGCCCAAGGGCGGCGACACGCTGTTCGCCGACATGGCGGCCGCCTATGACGCGCTGGACGACGAGACGAAGGCCATGCTGGAAGGCCTCGAAGCCGTCCATTCGAGCAAGCACATCTTCGGCGGCGCGGCGGCCTATCGCAGCCAGAGCGACGCCGGCGAGCGGCTGCACAATCCGGATGCGGCCGACGCGCTCGACGACGTCGTCCATCCGGTCGTCATCACCCACCCGCTGAGCGGCCGGAAGATACTGTACGTCAATGCGGCCTTCACGGTCGGGATCAAGGGCTGGTCCCAGAAAGACAGCATGAAGCTGCTGATGCCGCTCTACGCCCATGCCGCTCAGGATCGCTTCGTGACGCGCTTCGCATGGAAGCCGGGCTCGATCGCCTTCTGGGACAATCGCGCGACCTGGCATTATGCGCTCAACGACTATCAGGGCGAACGCCGCGTCATGCACCGGATCACGCTCGAAGGCTGCGCGCTGCATTAGGTCTTGCGCGGCCTCAGCTCTGCGCCGGTTCGGGCGATACCGGAACCGTCACGTTCCGTAGCAGCATGCTCGCGGTCAGGTCTCCAGTGACGTTGACGGTCGTACGGCTCATGTCGAGCAGCCGGTCGACGCCCATCACGATGACCATGCCGTCGGCCGGAATGCCGAAGCCGGCGGCCACGCTGACGAGGATCGCGATGCTGACGCCGGGCGTTCCGGGCGCGCCGATCGAGGAGGCGACGAGCGTGACGGTGATCAGCACGATCTGGCCGGCATTCAGGTCGATTCCCGACATCTGCGCGAGAAAGAGGATCGCGACGCTCTGATACAGGGCCGTGCCCGCCATGTTCATCGTGGCGCCGAGCGGCGCGACGAGATTGGCAACCTGGCGCGGAACGCCGAGCTTCCTGGCCGACTGGACGGTACTCGGCATGACCGCGGTGGAGCTCGAGGTCGAAAAGGCCAGCAACAGCGTTTCCCCGGCCTGCCGGAAGAAAGCCATCGGCCCCGTGCGGGCGAAGACTGCGAGGATGACGAGGTAGAGCAGGAACAGCAGCAGCAGGCCGAGCAGCACCGTTCCGACATAGGCGGACACGCCGATCAGCGTATCGAGCCCGATGCGCATGACGAGCTGTGCCATCATGCCGAACACCGCGAGCGGCGCGAGGAACATCGCCCATTTGACGATCGTCATGCAGATCGAGAGCAGCGCATCGAGGACCGAGAGAAACGGCGTGATCTTGTCGCGCGGAACCTGCGTCGCGGCGACGCCGATGAGCAGCGCGAAGACGACGATCGCCATCAGGTCGCCCTGCACGATCGACGCGGTGGGATTGTTGGGCAGGATGCCGGAGATGATTTCCGGCGCCATGCTGAGATCGAAAAACGCCGGGTCGCCCTCGGGAATATCCGCCGGGTCCGCCACCACGACCGAACCGGCAAGCCCCGCCCCGGGGCGGAACAGCGTCGCGAGCGCGATGCCGATGCCCGCGGCGGCGAAAGTCGTGGCGACTACGAATATGGCGAAGCGCAGACCGATCCGCTGCAAGGCCTCGCCCGATCCGCTGCCGGTCAGCCCGCCGATAATCGAGGCGAAGACGAGCGGCACGAGGACCATGGCGATCAGCCCGAGAAACAGCTGGCCGGGAAGCGCGAGCCAGGCGCCCAGCCAGCGCGCTGTATCGGCCGAAACGAGGCCGGTTTCGGGACCGAACACCAGCCCGGTGACGATGCCCAGGACCAGCCCGACCATGACCTGCGCCCAGAGCCGGGTGCTGATCCAGCTGCGCATCTTGGCCGATTGCTGGCCGAGATGGATGCGCGGCAATTCGGGGAATGTCGTGATCGGCATCGGTGCGTCTCGCTCGGTTCGGGGTGCTTTCGATAGAAGTCGACGTTTAGCCCCAACATGTGCCAGGCGCGAGCGATGGAACGATAGCCGCTGCCTATGCGTGCAATCGACCGGCGTTTCGAACACCCGACCACCGGCATCGGCACGACCGGAGACCGCATTTGAGAAATGGTGCGCCCGACAGGATTCGAACCTGTGGCCCCCGGATTAGGAATCCGATGCTCTATCCGACTGAGCTACGGGCGCCTTCCGCGCTCGTTAGGCGGCGACCGTCGGCGGGTCAATTGTCGCTTTTCGGCGGACGGATGGGGAGTGGCAGCGGCGCGACCGGAACGCCGTCCTCGAGCAGTTCCTTCGCTTCGTCGAGCGACGTCTGGCCGTGGATCGGGCGTTCGTCGATCTCGCCGTCGTGCATCGCCCGGGCTTCGGCGGCGAAAGCATCGCCGACATAGTCGGATTTCTCGAGCGCCTCGGCCTGTTGCCGGGCAAGCGCTGCGAGCATCGCTTTCATCAGCGCCGGGTCCGGACCGGCGTTCGATAGCGCCAGGGGCTTGTCCGCAGCGGCGCCGCGCGGCTTCGTTTCGGCCTTGCGGTTGCCCTTCGTTCCGACCGCGGGCGCCATGACCGCCTTCGCGATCTCGGCCGAACCGCAGATCGGGCAGCTGACGAGTCCGCGGCCGCGCTGCTCCTCATAATCGGCACTCGACCCAAACCAGGCCTCGAACACATGGCCCGCATCGGCGCATTGGAGGTCGAACACGATCATGCGGACGGCTCCGGCGCCGCGAAGGCGCGGCGATGATCGAGCACGGGGATGCGCCGGCGCACCTCGTCAAGCCGCGCCGTATCGATCTCGGCGAAACCGACACCGGGCGTTTCGCCCATGTCGAGCAGGATGTCGCCCCAGGGGTCGACGACCAGACTGTGGCCATAGGTTTCGCGGCCGTCTTCATGGCGTCCGGCCTGGGCCGCGGCGATTACGAACGCGGCGGACTCGATCGCCCGGGCGCGCATCAGCACATGCCAGTGCGCCTTGCCCGTGGGCACCGTGAAGGCGGCCGGGATGGCGAGCAAGGTCGCACCGGCATCGGTGAGCGCGCGATAGAGATCGGCAAAGCGCAGATCGTAGCAGACCGAAAGGCCGAGCGGCCCCGCCGGCGTATCGGCGACCACCGCCATGTCGCCCGCGTCATAGACCGACGATTCCCGCCAGCTCTCGCCGGTATCGAGATCGACGTCGAACAAATGGATCTTGTCGTAACGCGCGCGGATGGCGCCGGTGTCGTCGATCACGAAGCCGCGATTGACGAGACGGTCGGCATTGTCGTCCGAGCGCAGCGCCAGCGAACCGAGATGCAGCCAGATACCCTGCTCCGCCGCGGCCTTCCGGACGGCGGCGAGCACCGGATCTTCGGCTTCCGCGGCGAGATGCGCCGCGGCGCGCTTGCGGTCGCGGTCGAGCAGCCCGCTCATCTCCGGCGTGAACAGCATCCGTGCCCCGCCGGCCTTCGCCGCGGCGATACCGTCGACCAGCGTCTGCGCATTGCGGACGGGATCGATGCTGCCGGTCATCTGGAGAAGGGCGATGCGCGTCACGGGCGGATCAGGCGGCCAGCATGGCGTCCAGCTTGCCGGCCGCCTCGAGCGCGGCGAGATCGTCCGACCCGCCGACATGATGCCCGTCGATGAATATCTGCGGCACGGTGCGGCCGCCATTGCTGCGACCCAGCATCTCGTCCCGCTTCTCGCGATCCATCGTGATGTCGAATTCCTCGAACTCGACACCCTTGGACGCGAGCAGGTTTTTCGCGCGCGCGCAGTATCCGCAGAGGAATTTGGTATAAATCTCGATCTTCGCCATGGTTTCCATGTGTGAAGCATCGCGCGCCGCGTCAATAGCCGTCGCCTTCGGCCGCCGCGACGCGCGCCCAGCAGCGGACATGGACTTCGGCCGCGCCGCCGCGCTTCAGCGCCCTGGCGCAGGCGCGGGCGGTGGCGCCGCTCGTATAGACGTCGTCGACCAGCACGATCCGGGCGCCGTCCAGGCCGTCGCGTCGCTCGGCTCTCAGCGCGAAGGCGCCGCGGACCGTCTTCGCCCGTTCCCTGGCGCCCATCGCGCGCAGATAGGGCGTCGCGCGCGTCCGGACGAGCGCGTCGAGAACCAGCCGGTCCGGGTTTTCCGACGCCAGGGCCCGGGCGATCAGCGCCGCCTGGTTGTAACCGCGCCGCCAGAGCCGGCCGCGATGGAGCGGGACCGGCACGATGGCGGCATCGTCCAGCCCCGCCATGTGCCGGGCCATCGCCCGGGCGATCGTCCGCGCCAGCCCGATCCGGCCGCCATATTTGAGCCGCAGCGCGATGGTGCGGGCGATATCGCCGTAGCGGACCGACGCGCGCATCGTTTCGAACGGCGGAGGATCGGCGAGGCAGGCGCCGCACAAAGCATTGCTGTCCCCCGCGACGACGAGCGGGTCGCCGCACTGCCCGCAGCCCTGGTCGAGATGGTCGAGCTGCCGCCAGCAACCGAGGCAGAAGCGATAATCGCCGTCGACGATGTCGCCGCACGCCGGACAGCGCGGCGGCAGCGCGAAATCGACGACCGGCTTCGCCATGCCGGAGAGGATCGCGGACAGATCGGCCATATCCGGCCTTGTCCCGCACCGGGCGGCCGGGCACAAGCCCGGCCATGACCACCCCGACCGATGCCCGGGACAAGCCCTTCCACCGCGCGCTGCGGCGCGTCCGGCGCGATCGCGCGCTGCGCGGATGGGCGGAGCACGCCTTCCTGCAGCAGCATATGGCCGCCGAGCTGCTCGAGCGGCTGGGCGTCGTGCAGCGCGATTTCTCGCGCGCACTGATCCTCGGCCATGCGGGCGCCGACTTGCCCCGCGCGCTAGACGCGATGCATATCGACAGCGTGACCGCGGATGCGGGGTTCGCGCTCGCCCGCGCCGCTGGTGGCGTGCAATGCGACGAGGACCGCCTGCCCTTCGCCGATGCGAGCTTCGATCTCGTCGTCGCGGCGGGCACGCTCGACACCGTCAACGACCTTCCCGGCGCATTGACGCTGGTCCGGCGCGCGCTGCGCCCGGACGGCCTGTTCCTCGGCGCTTTCGTCGGTTCGGGGAGCCTTCCGGTGCTTCGCCGCGCGATGCTGCAGGCGGATCTGGTCGGGGGCGGCGCCGCGCCGCGCATCCATCCGCAGATCGACATCCGCTCGGCGGGCGACCTTCTCGGGCGCGCTGGGTTCGCGCTGCAGGTCGCGGACGGCGAACGGCTCGACGTCCGCTATTCCGATCTTTCGCGGCTGGTCGCCGATTTGCGCGGTTCGGCCAATGGCAGCCTGCTGCGCGGGCCGCCGCTCTCGCGATTTTCCGCCGCCGCCGCCCATGCCGCATTCGATGCCGAGCAGAGCGACGGCAAGACGCGCGAATCGTTCGAGATCGTCTATCTGACCGGCTGGGCGCCCTCGCCCGACCAGCCGAAACCGGCCGCGCGCGGCAGCGGAACAGCCTCGCTCGCCCAGGCCCTCAAACCGCGTGGTCCGGACGCCGGCTCCTAGATCAGCGCTTCGAGCAGGCCGATCAGCGGCCGGTCCGCGGGCGGCATGTCCAGCGCATAGAGTTCGCGCGGATAGACCCATTTGAGTTCCGGCGCCTCGATCGGCCGCACGATCCCCCGCCATTTGCGGCAGACATAGAGCAGCAGCAGCAGATGCCGGTCGCCGAGCGGTTCGCTGGCGAAGCAGCCGGGCGCCAGGCAGGACTGGTGCGTCTCGATCCCCAGCTCTTCCTTCAGCTCGCGAACCAGGGCGGTCTCCGGCGTCTCGTCCGGCTCGCATTTGCCGCCGGGAAATTCCCACAAGCCGGCCATGGGCCTTCCAACCGGCCGTTTCTGGACGAGAATCCGGCCGTCCCGATCGACAAGGGCGGCGGCGGCAACGGTGAAGAACGGCGGGTTCATTCGAAGTCTTATCACTTTCTTAAGACGAAAATGCGAAGGCCGACCGTGGGTATGGAAAAATGGGATATGGTGCCATGAAAAACTGGCTTGGAAGAATTGTGCGCGACGAACGCGGC
>NZ_JBQLZM010000046.1:0-5264 GCF_052168275.1 Parasphingopyxis sp.
CCTCGCGGCTCAGCAGTTCGACGGCGCCCATTTCGCGCAGATACATGCGCACCGGATCGTCGGTCCGGTCGCCGGTCGTCTTCTTCGCCGGGGCTTCGACGACCTTCTTCTCGTCGCCGTCCACCGCCTTGGGCGCGGACTTCGCTTCCGCGGCCTCTTCCTCGCCGACATCCTCGTTCTCGACGATATTGACGCCCATTTCGGACAGCGCCGACATCACGTCCTCGATCTGCTCGGACGCCATCTGGTCCTGCGGCAGCGCCTCGTTCAGTTCGTCATAGGTCAGATAGCCGCGCTTCTTCGCCTTGGTGATCAGTTTCTTGATCGAAGCCTGGTTGAGATCGATAACCGGTGCGTCGGTATCGTCTTTCGCCGCCGTTTTTGCTTTTGCCATGTAAAACCTTGTGTTTTTCGCCGCTATGCTGCGGCTTCCCCTAACGTTTCCAACTCATCGTGCAAGCGCTGCTTTTCTTCCATCAGTCGCTTGCGGCGTTCCGACTCCCTGTTCCAGACCCCTTCAAAATCTTCCGATTCCGACGCCCGTTCGAGATTGGCGCGTACATCTGCCAGATTTTCGTCGAGCTCCTGGCTGCGGGCGATAGTATCGATCGCGGCTTCGAGATCGCGGACGGCAATTTCGGGATCCGTCTTCGGATAGAAGAAGGAAAAGCCGAGATCGCGCCAGAAATGCCTCTTTTCCGCCGATTCCAACTCCGCACTGGCCAATATGGTCTCGATCATGTCTTCATCAAGGTCGGGCCGCTCGAAAGCGGCCGCCACGAGCAGGTCCCGCCAGCGGGCGAGCAGGCCTTCGCCGATATGAAGCGACTGGATCTGGTCGGCCCGGGACTGGATCACGCCCGGATAGCGCGACAGCCCGAGCAGGATCGCGCGGATATAGAGATCGAGCCCCTGAAGGCGATTGCGTCCGGATGTCGCCGCCAGCGCATTGCGGACGAAATCGACTTCCTTCTTCTTCCATCCGAACGCGTCCCAGAAACGCTCGCGGAAGTCGCGGCCGAATTCCTCGCGCATCGCGGGATCGCCGATCGCGCCGGCGAGTTCGTTCAGCCGCCGCTTGAGCTTGGCGCGCGCGGTCGGGCTGGTCGGGTCGATCTTCGCCGCCTCATGGCGCCAAAGAAACGCGTCGAGGCTCAGCGGTTTTTCGAACTGCGCGCGCAAAGCGTCCGTGCCGCCCGACCGGATGATGTCGTCCGGATCCTGCCCGGGCGGCAGCTGCACGAAGGCGAGGGTGCGTTCGGGCTGGATCGCGGGAAGCGCGCGGTCGATCGCGCGCGCGGCGGCTTTCTGCCCGGCCGCGTCGCCGTCGAAACACAGGATCGGCGCCTCGTCGATCCGCCACAGCATCGCCAGCTGGTGCTCGGTCAGCGCCGTGCCGAGCGGCGCGACCGCCTCGCCGAAACCGGCCTGGTCGAGCGCGATCACGTCCATCTGGCCCTCGACGACGATGATGCGCCTGGTGTCCCGTGCGGCGGGCGAGGCGCGGTCGAAATTGTAGATGGTCCGCCCCTTGTCGAAGAGCGGCGTATCCGGCGAGTTCAGATATTTGGGCTTGCCGTCCCCGATGATCCGCCCGCTGAACGCGATCACGCGGCCGCGCGGATCGCGGATCGGAAACATCAGCCGGCTGCGGAACCGGTCATAGGGCGATCGGCCGCGATCGTCCGGCACGGCGATCAGACCGGCCTCGATCAGCATGTCGCGGGGAAATTCCCCGAGCGCCTCTTCGAGCTTGCCGCGCGCGTCCGGCGCGAAACCGAGGCCGAAGGCGCGCCGCGTTTCCGCCGTGATGCCGCGCCGTTCGAGATAGGCGCGGGTTTCGGCGCCCGCCGGGCCGTTCAGCTGCTCGACATACCAGTTCGCCGCCGCTTCCATCACGTCGCGCAGCGAGGCCGATTTCTCCTGCCGCTCGCGCATCCGGGGGTCGGGGGCGGGGACCTGCATCCCGGCGCCGTCCGCCAGCTCCTTTACCGCATCGATGAACGGCAGGCCGCGGGTTTCGGTGAGGAAGCGGATCGCGTCGCCATGCGCGCCGCAGCCGAAGCAATGATAGAAGCCCTTCTCGTCATTGACGGTGAAGGAGGGCGTCTTTTCCTTGTGGAACGGGCAGCAGGCCTTCCATTCCCGGCCGGCTTTCTGGAGCTTGGTGTGTTTCCCGATGACGCTGGACAGCGTCGTCCGCATCCGGAGTTCGTCGAGAAAAGCAGGCGAAAGGGACATAGCCCTATTATAAACCAAGTTAGCGCGGATCGGCGCGAAATTCAATCGCCCGGCTGGGGATTACTCGCACACGCCGGCGATCTCGCCGCCCGGCGTAGGCATCGGGCCCGGGCCGGTGGCTTCCAGGCCGTCGGCGATGAACCGGTATTCGCCGTCGGGGCCGCTCGGCGGCTGGGTCGACTGCCAGAAAAAGGTGATCGTTTCGCCGGTGCTCCAGCCCGATTCCTCCGGGAAGCTCCAGATGATCCGGTCGTCGACGCAGCTGATCGAGGCGTTGAAGCCCTCGGCGAGGACGTTTTCCGCATCGAGCACCGAATAGCCGGCGACTCCGGTGAAGCCGTGCGCGGGGAAGGCGAGGGCGAAACTCGACGCGCGTTCGACCGGCCGGACATTTTCGGGCATCTCGAACGGCGCATCGTTGGGGCCGTCGAAGCCGGGGCGAATCTCATGAATATAGGTGTAGATCGTGCCCTCTTCCGCATCGTCCGGGTCGCAGGGATCGATCCCTTCCGGGCACTGGACCCGGCTCGCGATATCGCCGAGCGCCGCGTCGAGCGCGACCAGCGAGGCTTCCACCTCGGGGCCGAGCGGGCCCTGGATCGTGCCGCCCAGGGTGAGCGAGGCGAAGTCGGTCGGCGCGATGATGTTGACGGGTTCGCTGAGGGTGGCGTCGTCGACCGGGTCGGAGGGCTGCTCGCCGGGCCCGTCCGAGCAGGCGGCGAGAGCGAGGGGCAACAGGCAGCAAAGGGTAAGGCGACGCATCGAATATCCTGGTTTTGGGTGTCCGCTTCGGGGAACCGAACTCTACATGTCGTCAGCAAGTTCCGTCGCGTCAACCCGCTAGCCGCCCGTCAACCGGGCCTTAACCAGTCCGCTCGCCCGGCCCATGTCGATTTCGCCGCCATGGCGCGCCTTGAGCTGCCCCATGACTTTGCCCATGTCCTGAGGGCCTTGCGCGCCGACTTCGGCGATGATCGCGTCGACGATCGCGCCGGTTTCCGCGTCGCTCTTCATCGCGGGCAGAAACTCTTCGATAACCGCGACCTCGGCCTTCTCGGCATCGGCCAGTTCCTGGCGGCCGCCGCTTTCGTACATCGAGATCGACTCGCGGCGCTGCTTGACCATCTTCTGAAGTACTTCGACGATCATCGTGTCGTCGTCCTTGGCGCCGCCCTCGGTCCTGAGCTCGATATCGCGGTCCTTCACCTTGGAGAGGATGAGGCGCAGCGCGGCCGTGCGCGGGCCGTCCTTCGCCTTCATCGCCGCCACCTGCGCGGCCCTGATATCGTCCCGGATCATCGTCTCTTTCCTTTGCAATGCGATGCCAATTCCCTAGCTGGGGATAAAGCGAATGAACAGGCATTGACCGCGCGGGCGACGCCTCCTAGCTGACAGCCGTTTGCGCGCCCGGCAGACTCGAAGAGACAGGATCACCGAACCATGGCGAACGCCAAGCCCGATCATGCGCCTGAAGGAGCGACGGGCGTATTGGTTCTGGCGGACGGTACTGTGATCTGGGGCCGCGGCTTCGGCGCGGAAGGCGAAGCGGTCGGCGAGGTCTGCTTCAACACCGCGATGACCGGCTATCAGGAAAGCATGACCGACCCGAGCTATGCCGGGCAGATCATCACCTTCACCTTCCCGCATATCGGCAATGTCGGCACCAATGCCGAGGATATGGAATCGGTCAATCCGCATGCGCTGGGCTGCATCGTGCGCGAGGATGTGACCGACCCCAGCAATTTCCGCTCGAGCCAGCATTACGATCAGTGGCTGAAGGTCAACGGCCGGATCGGCCTGTCGGGCATCGATACGCGCGCGCTGACGCGGCGGATCCGCGAACAGGGCGCGCCCAACGGCGTGATCGCGCATAATGCCGAGGGCACATTCGATATCGATGCGCTGAAGGCCAAGGCGGCGGAGTGGCCCGGACTGGAGGGCATGGATCTCGCCAGGACGGTTTCGACAACGCAGCAATATGAATGGCGCGACGGGCTCTGGACGCTCGGCCAGGGCTATGCCGAAGGGCAGGGGGATGACGAAAGCCGCCCGCATGTCGTGGCGATCGATTACGGCGCCAAGCGCAATATCCTGCGCCACCTGGTCAATGCCGGCGCGCGGGTGACGGTCGTTCCGGGCGAGGCGAGCTTCGACGACGTGATGCGCCACGAGCCCGACGGCATCTTCCTCGCCAATGGCCCCGGCGATCCGGCGGCGACGGGTGAGTATGCGGTGCCCGTGATCCGGCGGCTGCTCGACACCGGCAAGCCGCTGTTCGGCATCTGCCTCGGCCACCAGATGCTGGGGCTGGCGATGGGCGCGAAGACGGTGAAGATGCACCAGGGCCATCGCGGCGCCAACCATCCGGTCAAGCGGCTGGAGGACGGCCGCGTCGAGATCACCAGCATGAACCACGGCTTCGCGGTGGATATCGACACGCTGCCCGACGGCGTGAAAGCGACGCATGTGAGCCTGTTCGACGGCAGCCTGTGCGGGCTGGAACTGGAAGACAGGCCCGCGTTCAGTGTGCAGTACCACCCGGAAGCGAGCCCCGGGCCGCAGGACAGCGCCTATCTGTTCGCGAAGTTTGTGGGGATGTTGGGGTGAAAGCGAATTTCCCTCACCCACCTCAGCACGTTCTAGAAATGCTGTATCATCGGCACCTTGGGTATGGTCTAGGTCAGTCAAAGGATACCTTCTGGGGATTTAGAACAGCGTTCGACGCACTAGAACTAAGCGTTAGCGATGAAGAGTTAGACCGCTACCGTTCTCACTTCATCGAGATGGGTTGGGGGCAATTCGATGGGAAGAAAGATCCTAATTTTGCGATTACTTCATTAGGAGAAGAAGCTGCGCGACAGTCTATCGCAAGGCGTAAGCCAATATTTTCTGCGCGTCGGCTACGAACTTACGACTGGCCAATATATGGTTCGGCGGCAGCCATAATTGCTGCTCTTTTTTCTATTGCAGCTTTCTACCAAGGATAGCGATGCCCCGCCGCACCGAAATCTCCTATACTTCCT
>NZ_JBQLZM010000047.1:0-35667 GCF_052168275.1 Parasphingopyxis sp.
ATCGCTGATGGCGACGGGCGCGATGCTCTGGGGCGGCGCCTCCTACAATAACGGCATCCTGCCGTTCAAAATCTATATTCTCGGTGAAGCCTATACGCGCGACGGCGAACCGGCGAGCATCGTATCGCCGGGCGATCCGCACGGGACGGTGACGCCCGAACAGGCGGCGCGCGGCGCCCTGCCCTCGCTGCTGCCGCTGCCGACCTGGCATGTCGTGCCGCCCGGCGACATCTTCCGCGTGTTCGAACGCGGCGGCCGCAACATCGCCTCGCAATTCCCCGAGATCGGCATCCCGAACATCGGCGGCAATATCCAGCGGCTCGAGGAACCCGGCCGTCCGGACCTGCGCCAGTCGAACCGCGGCCCCGGGACAGGGCTTCGCGTTTCGATCCCGGTGCTCAACATCCACAAGACCCGGCTCAACGATCCGTTCACCTGGTTCATGGGGACCAACGACCAGCCCGGCGACTATCGGCATTCGGGCTGCGCCTCCTGCCATGTCGTCTATGCGAACGACCGCGAGCCGCGGCATTCGCTGACCTGGGCGCAATATGGCCGCGACGGGCAGACGGCGACCGCCGATCCGACGATCAACCGGTTGCGCGAGGGCCAGCACCGGCCGGGCGCGCACGAGGAAGAAGAAGTCGACGTCGCGATGGCGCCGGGCCAGTGCGGCGCGGCGTTCGACCGGGTCGCGGCGAGCATTCGCGCCCGGCAGGAGGCCGGCGGCCGGCATGGCGACGGCGATCCGGACGATCACGAGAGCGACGGCGATGACGCCCATGGCGGAGTCGGCGGACCCGGCGAAGAGGAGCACGCCTCGGACGCCGTGCCGTTCGGGGAGCGCGAGCGCGGCCATCCGGTCCGCCATGCCTTCACCCGGTCGATCCCGACCGCGCAGTGCATGAACTGCCACATGCACCAGCCCAACATGTTCCTGAATTCCTATCTCGGCTACACGATGTGGGATTATGAGAGCGATGCGCCGCTGATGTGGCCGCGCGAACAGATCTACCGCACCGCCGAGCAGATGTTCGCGATCCTCGACCGCAATCCCGAGATGGCGGCGGTGCGCGGCTGCTGGGGCGACATCGATTTCCTGCGCAACGTCAACGACCTGATCAATCCCGAGGCGCGGACGACGCAGTTTGCCGATTATCATGGCCATGGCTGGAACTTCCGGGCGATCTTCCGCCGCGATCGGGACGGCAATTTCCTCGACGCGGACGGCAATGTTCTCGATCCCGACGATCCCGAGCTGTTCCGCCGCGAGGGCGAGGGCCAGTTCGTCGATATCGGCACCAATCCGGGCCGCGCCGTGCACATGATGGATATCCATGCCGAGATCGGCATGCAGTGCGCCGACTGCCATTTCGCGCAGGACAGCCATGGCAACGGGCTGATCTATGGCGAGGTGGCGAGTGCGGTCGAGATCCAGTGCGTGGATTGCCATGGCACGGCCGACGAATATCCGACGCTGCGGACGTCGGGACCGGCCGCGCCGCCGACCGGAAACAATCTCGCCTTGCTGCGGAACCCGGACGGCCAGCGCCGGTTCGAATGGATGCTGGACAGCGAGGGACGGCGCATCCTCGTCCAGCGCTCGATCATCGATCCCGAACTCGAATGGGAGGTAAGCCTCGTCCGCGATACGGTCGACCGCTCGCATCCCGATTTCAACGAAGCGTCGGCGCGGTCGAAGCTGATGGGCCGTAACGGCGCGGAAAGCGGCGTGTTCGAATTCGGGCCTGGCATCGCGCGGGAGGACCGCGCGCATCGCGACGACGAAATGGCCTGCTTCACCTGCCATCTCTCCTGGACGACGTCCTGCGGCGGCTGCCACCTGCCGATCGAAGCCAATGCGCTGACGTCGAGCCATCATTATGACGGACTGCAGTCGCGCAACTTCGCGACCTACAATCCGCAGGTCGCGCGCGACCAGATGTTCCAGCTCGGCCGCCATCAGGACACCC
Source organism: Parasphingopyxis sp. (assembly GCF_052168275.1). Lineage (GTDB taxonomy): Bacteria > Pseudomonadota > Alphaproteobacteria > Sphingomonadales > Sphingomonadaceae > Parasphingopyxis. The sequence continues at coordinate 1,974 of NZ_JBQLZM010000047.1, forward strand.
GCGGCAATATCATCGCGCCCGTCCGCTCGAGCTCGGCGCTGGTCCTCAGCTCGACGAACATCAACCGCGAGCGGATCTACGTCCAGCAGCCGCCGATCGCAGCGTCCGGCTATTCGAGCCAGGCCTTCGCGCCGCACTTCCCGCACACCGTCCGCCGCACCGAGACCAAGCAATGCACCGACTGCCATCTCTCGGAGGCCAACGACAACAATGCGATCATGGCGCAGCTGCTGCTCCAGGGCACGAATTTCGTCAACTTTGTCGGCCTCAACGCCTGGGTCGGCAACCAGCAGGGCTTCCAGGCGGTCCGGGTCACCGAATGGGAGGAGCCGCAGGCGGTGTTCGGCTCCTATCTCCATCGCTACGCCTTTCCCGATTACTGGCGGCGGCATGTCGAGGATAACGGCCGCGAGCTGATCGAATTCCGGCGCGGGCGCATTTTCGACGGCGACCTGTCGGGCGAAACCCGGGCGATCGAGGAAATCGAACATATCACGCAGCGGACCAACGGCGCCGCCCGCTGCCTCCAGCTGCGCGGCGAATATATGTTCGTCGCCGAAGGGTCCGGCGGCTTCCAGGTCTATGATGTCGCGAGCATCGCCAACAAGGGCTTTTCGGAACGCATCGTCACCGCGCCCTTCTCTCCGCTCGGCCACGACACGCGTGTCGATTCGACCAACGCAACCTGCATGGCGCTGCCGACCAACCAGAATATCGCGCCGACCCGGCAGGAGACGATGGCCAATACGATGGTCACCGCGCCCGACGGCGCCGAGCGCAGTCTGCTCGAGGTCAATCGTGAACAGCGCTTCCACCCGATCTACAACTATGCCGCGGTCACCGACGGCGTCGAGGGCCTGTTCCTCGTCAACGTCAACACGATGGCGGACGGCGAATTCCGCAACAACTTCCTGCGCCGCGCGGAATTTGCGGACGGCACCACCGCCTGGAACGAGAACGGCGTGCTGGACGGCGCACGTCACATCGTGCTCGGTGGCCATTACGCCTATATCGCCGCCGATGCGGGGATGGTCGTCATCGATCTCGACGATCCCCTGGCTCCCCGGCATGTCGCGACGATCCCGCTCGCCGACGCCCGGGCCGCCGCGCTCCAGTTCCGCTATCTCTGGGTAACGACCGCCGAGGGCGTGCAGGTCATCGACGTCACCGATTTCGAGAATCCGCGCCTGATCCCCGAGGCGACTTTCCCGCTCGCCGATGCGCGGCGGCTCTACATTGCCCGCACCTATGCCTATGTCGCAGCCGGGCGCGACGGGCTCGTGATCCTCAACGTGGCCAATCCCGAAGCCCCGGTCGAGCATGCGCGCTTCGCGCGCGAAGGCGAAACGCCGGACACCAACGACGTGATCGTCGGCACGACCAACGCCTCGCTCTTCGCCTATATCGCCGACGGCGTGAACGGGATGAAGGTGCTGCAACTGACAAGCCCGTCGAGCCAGCCCAATTTCTACGGCTTTTCGCCCGCACCGGTGCCCGAGCTGATCGCCTGGATGCGCACATCCTCGCCGGCGCTCGCGCTCTCCAAGGGCCTGGACCGCGACCGCGGCGTCGACGAGACCGGCGGGCAGATGGCGGTGTTCGGCCGCCACGGTTCGCGGCCCTTCACCCGCAGCGAAATGGAACGGCTGTTCCTCAACAGCCGCGGCATTCCCTACCGGGTTACGGACAGCGTCGACATGGACAACTGGGTCGCCGCGGCTTTCGCGCGGCGCTAATCGGACCTTTGAGTGCCCTTGCCCGTTCGGGCCGAGCCTGTTTAAGCCCTGCCCTTCCTTTCCCACGTCGAAAGAAAAGGACAGCCGTTGGCCTGCGGCCGTTTCCGGCCCGACGGGCTCAGGGCAATCGGACAATCTTGTAGAGGTTTTCGGACGGCATTACTGCTTCCGGTCGCTCGCATGTTCGTCGATCAGATACCGCACCAGCGGCTGCATCGTTTCGTCGTAGCGCGCGAGCTGCACATGATCGTCCGCATCGTCGAGATGCGAGATCAGGCTGCGGCCGTTCCAGTAATGCAGCGCATAGGCGGGGGGGTCGGCGATGATCATCGGCCGGTTGTCGGGTCGGCCCGGGTCGATAGGGCGCAGGTCGAGCGCCACCTGCGGCGCGGTCGACGGAACGACGGCGAGCGACAGTCCCGCCCAGCCCGTCAGGATCGGCCGGTGGATATGGCCGGCGACCATGCCGACGATATTGCTCGCCGGCGCGAGCGTTTCGCGGAGCCTCTTCACCCAGGCCGCTTCCGGCTCGGTCGTCATCCAGGGAATCCCCGTTTCGATCGGCGGATGATGGAGCACGATCAGCACCGGCTTTTCCGGTTTTTCCGCGAGCCTCTCCCTTAGCCAGGCGGCACGGACATCGCAGAAGGCGCCGCCGTGCCGGCCCGGCTCGAGCGTATCGAGCACGATCAGCCGAAGCGGCCAGCGATCCTCGTCGATCACATATTGGACGAAACCTTCGGCTTTCGGCACTTCGGGAAACAGTTTCGCGAAACCGTCGCGATCGTCATGATTGCCCATGCAGGGCCAGACCGGGAACGGGCAGCGCCCGAAGGCCGACTTGAGCCGGCGATAGCTGTCGGTATCGCCCTTGTCGGTAAGATCCCCGGTGGCGAGCAGCAGGTCCGGCTGCGGCGTCATGTCGCACAGCCGTTCGAGCACCTGATCGAGGCGCCGGCGGTTGAATTCCGCCGGATCGTCCGGATCGAAGCCCAGATGAATGTCGGTGATCTGCGCAATCAGCATGGTTCCGGGGTTTCCCTCTCTGCCATGCGCCCTCCCTGGTTCGACCCTATTGCAGTTCAGCGATCCTGACGCGGATTGATCGCCAGACTGCCATAATCACGGACGCTTCTCGGCCGCTGCCCGCGGTTGTTTCTTGCGCGGACGAGATATGGTGCCGCCTCGTCGGCATGATAGCTGTGACACATAGCACAGGTCGATGCGATTTCGTCGCCGCTTGCGGCTCCGCCGGCATGGCATTCGCGACAGGTCTCGATGCCGGGGAGCAGCACGTCGCTCGCTTCCTCCGACGTCGACGCTTCGTGGCAGGTACCGCATTCCTCGGTCTCATGCGCGGCATGATCGAACCATCCGGCATGCATGTAGCGCGAAATCTGCCGCACCGGCGTGATGTCGAAGGCGAGCGACGCGCGGGCCGGCGGACGTTCCACCTCGTGACAGTCGAAACAGGCGCCGTCGCGCGAAAAGACCGCGCGGATCGCATCGTCGGCGCGCGCATAGCGGGTGCGCGCGGCGAACTGATAGCGGCCGACGGTCCGGGCGCGGCTGTCGTCGCCGGGCCGCCGCCGCTCCATTCCCGACAGGTCGATCGGCCGGCGCGGCGCGGTTCCGCGATAGAAGGCGCGGATATCGGCGATCACCATTTCCGGCTCGCCGTGACGCAAGGTCCGGACCGTTCCGCCGATCCGGTCGAAGGCCAGGCTGTGGCACATCTGGCAATTGGCCTCCATCGTGATCGGTTCGAACCGGGTGCGATCCGCGGTCGGGACGTGGCAGTCGGCGCAATCGAGCGCCGCACCGAACCCGTATTCGCCGCTCAACCGCTGCGCCATGCGCGCCACGCCGTTGGTTTCCGACAGGTGAAGCTCGTGCGGGAATTTCAGACCCGTATTTTCCTCCGGCCCGTCTTCGAGACTGATCCGGCGATAGCGCGCCATCCCCGTTTCGTCGGCCGGACGCGTCATGATCCGCGGCCGGAATTCCGGATGGTCGCGCCCGAAATCATGGGCGTTGAGGATGTCCGTATCGGCGAGCCGGGTATCGAGATCGGCATGGCAATCGGCGCAGAATTGCTGGGGAGCCGCCGCCATTTCCCCGGCGCCCTCATGTTCGAGATGGCAGGAGGCGCAGCTGCGCTGCGGGCGGTTGAACGCCATCGACACGGTCCGCAGAAAGGCGCGCCCCAATCCCGGTTCCGGTTCGGATACGGCCATGCGGTCGGCCTCCGCATGGTCGGGAATATCGGTATGGCATTCGAGGCAGGCGCTGTCGCGCACCGACACGAAGGCTTCGACGTGACAGGCCTGGCAATCATCGGCGAGGTTGGCGTGCCCGTCCGACATGGAGCCGCTGACCCACACGCTGTCCGCATGGAAGCCTTCGGCGCGCTGTTCGACGCCCCTGTTCGAATAATAGGACCAGATCGGCAGCGCGAGACAGGAGACCAGCACAATCGCCACGAACGTCCAGGCGCTGATCCGCTTGCCGGGTATCGTCCCGGCCAGCGAAAAGAGGCGATGCGCCTCGATGCTGTCGGCCACGTCCTCGCGATCGATCGTTATCGCGATCCGGCCCGCTTCCTCCTCGCCCTCGCCCATCGCGACGATCAGCCGGTGGGGGCCGATCCGGATCGTTCCGCCGCGCACGGCGTTGATGTCCGCCCGGGTCGTCGAGCGGCCGTTGACTGCAACCGGCAGGTTCTTTTCGGTTTCGAGGGTGATCTGAGTCTTGCCCGCGCGGCGGATCGTCGCGTGATGCAGGGTGACGCCCAGATCGCTGAGGACGATATCGCTCTCTGCGCCGCGCCCGATCTTCAGCGTGTCGCCATCGACCGTCCTCGCGCGGACGATTTCCCGGCCACCCGAGGTGCGCGAACGATATTTGACGATAAAGCTCATCGCACCCCTACCAGTAGAAAAATACGCTGACGATATGCGCCGACAGCGCGGCAAGCAGCGCGAAAGTCAGCGGTACATGGATGTACAGCCAGACCTGGAGCATCGCCTTGATCCTGAGATGCCGCCTGATCCGCGACAGCGCCGCCTGCTTGCGCGCCAGCAATGCTTCGAGCCGGTCGTACAATTCGTCGAGCGGATGGTCCCCGGCGCTCGACCTAGACCGGAAACCGGCGAGCGCCCGCGCCGTCCCCCCGCCGCGATACTTGCCGCTCAATCGCTGCCACAGCCCGCCATCGAACGCCGTTTCGTCGAGCGCCTCCTGCACGATCGCCGCGCCGCCGGCATCCAGCGGCTGCGCGGCGTCGAACAGCTGGCGATCGATATCGTCCACGGTTTCGAGCATCTGCGCCTCGGTCGTCTCGTCGCGATTGCTGCTGAGCTGTCTCGGGAGGATGCCGTAGACCGAGATCCCGAAAATGCCGGTGACGATGACGATCATCATCAACACCCAGGCGAGCGTATGGACGTTCCATCCGAGCTGGAAACCGGTGTGCAGCGTGCCGATCACGATCAGCGACAGGCCGAGATAGACATGCGCCGACGTCCAGCCCTTGAGCGACCAGCGGCCGGGCGTCATCGCGCGCTTCCGGACACCGAGCATCGTCAGCCAGAGGATGAGGCCGACGCCGACCGTGCCGAGCGTGTAGCCGAGCCAGCTGCCGCCATTGTGGCGCGGCTCGATATCGATCAGCAGGTACACCGCGATCAGCGTGACCGAGATGCCGAGCGCCATCTTGCCCCAGTAGCCCCGGCGGTAGCGCAGAAAGCCCTCATGCTGCGCCCCGGCGGCGATCTTCGTGCGTTCGACGTCGCCGGTCCCGGCGAAATCAGGCTCGGTGTCCGCATGCCGCGTCGCCATGATCAGCTCTGCTCCGTCTCTAGCCGGGCGACCGACAGGAATTCCTCGGGTGCGACGCGGATCGCGGCGCCGGTCGGGCAGGCCCGCACACAGGCCGGCCCGCCCGCGATACCCGCGCACATGTCGCACTTGATCGCCACCTTCGGCGTGTCGTCGGACACCCGCTGCTCGATCCAGTCATGCTCCGGCTCGCCGGGTCCCGGCCCCGAGCCGAAGAATATCCAGCTGAGCAGCGAAGGCTTGGGCGGCGGCACCTTTTCCATCCGGATCACGCCATAGGGGCAGTTGCGCTGGCAATTGCCGCAGCCGATGCAGGTTTCGTCGATGAACACCTCGCCGTCGTCGCCGCGATGGATCGCATTGGGCGGGCAATCGGCCATGCAGTGCGGATGTTCGCAATGCCGGCAACTGGTCGGTACATGCAGGTGCGCATAGGTGCGCCCCGCCTCGCGATCGAGCCGCGAAAGACCTTCATGGCTGTCGGCGCAGGCCTTTTCGCAATTGTCGCAGCCGACGCAGAGATTTTCGTCGATCAGCAGGACGTCGGTCGCTTCGCCGATGCCGTTCTCGACGAGAAAGGACGCGACCGAGCTGTACATGTCGACCACGCCGGAGAAACTGTCCTTCCTGGCCTCGACGAAATTGGTGACGTCCTCGCGCGATTCCATTTCGCGGCGCGCCCGTTCGAGCAGTTTCGGTTTCCGCTCGAGCAGCGCGCGAAACGCATGGCCGTCGATCCGGATGACCTCGGACTTGATGGCCGCCCGCACGGTCGCCGTCCGGGGCTGATCGTCGAGCAACGCCATCTCGCCGACATAGGAGCCGGCCGGAAGATAGGAGAGGAACACGGGTTTGCGGCCGACCATCTTTTCGACGACCATCGATCCCGACCGGATGACGAACAGGTCGATCCCGTCATCGCCCTCCTCGATGATCGCCTCGCCCGCCTTCACATGCAGGATTTCCGCGGTCTTCATCACATCGACCAGGTCTTCGGACTTGAGGCCCGAACCGAACATCTGCAGCAACTGCCGTTCGGTCGAAATATTCGTGACGGCGCGGCGCGCCGCGGGCACGGACGCCATGAGTTTCAGCGTCGCCATGCGCGGAATCTCGACGACGATCGTGTCTTCGGCCGCCCGGATGGTCGCCCCGCGGCGGCGGCCGGATACGAGGCCGACTTCGCCGAAGATCGAACCTTCCTCGATCCCCTGGGTCAACGATCGGTCGCTCTCGCTGAGCTCGACCAGCACGCTGCCCTGGGCGATGCCGAAGATCGACGAGCCGGGCTCGTTCTTTTCGAAGATCGTCTGACCCTTGCGGAAGAAATGGACTTCGGAATCGAGCATGAACTCGCGCATCTGGAGGGGTGAAAGCTCGTTGAGGACCGTCACCCGGGCCCGCAGGAAATCGAGCCATTGTTCGACCGACTGGCGGCCCGGCAAACCCTGGAATTTCGCCTCGAGCAAAGGTTCGTCGGCAGGTTTCAGGTCGGTGTTGCCGTTGATGAACTCGACCACGTCATAGCCCTGGTTCATGCAATGCTTGATCAGCGGATATCCGGCGAGCGCGCCGATGACGAAGATGCCCTTCTTCGTGGATTCGAAGGCGGGCGAGAGCTTCGGAAAAGCCTCGCGATCCTCGCTGGCGAATTCGACGCCGCAGGCTTCGACGAACTTGCGCGGCGGCGCCGACCCGATCCGCGCGATCACGCGATCGCAGCGGATCTTCGTCTGGCCGTCCCGCGTGTCGAGCAGGATCTCGCCCGGCAGCAGCTCCGCCGGCGCGGTTTCGTTCATGATGGTGATCCGGCCCTGCTCGCCGGCGGTCGTCAGCAATTTGACGTTAGCGTCCTTGGCGCGCGCGAATTCGGCGGACCGGTTGAGGATCGTGACGGTATTGCCCTGTTCCGGATCGGCGGCCAGGCCCAGCGCGTTCTCGATTCCGGCATCGCCCGATCCGATCACGGTGATATGCTCGTCCACATATTCGCCGGGATCGTCGAGCTGATACTGGACATGGGGCAGATCGCCGCCCGGGATGCGCAGCGTATTCGGATTCCCCTGCGTGCCGATCGCCAGCACGACATTCTCGGCCGCAATCGTTTCGCCATCGGCCAGCGCGATCCGGAAATTGCCGGCATCTCCCTCGATCGCCGTCACCTCGGAATCGAGCCGCACATTGACGCCTTGCGCCGCGGCCTGTTCGTCCCAGGTGCCGAGCACGGCCTCCCGCTTGCCCGCCTCGAAATCCATGTCCGAGCGCAGCACGAGCTGGCTCGGCGTCGCCATCACATGCTTGCCCTTCTGGTATTTGTAGATGGTGTCGGAGAGATGGTCGGTCTTTTCGAGCAGGACGTGCGAAAGGCCGAGTTGTGCAGCCCGTCCCGCTGCGCTCAGCCCGGCCGGGCCTGATCCGATGATAGCGATCCGATAGGCGTCCGCCACATTTCCCCCCTGCCCCTAGGGCAAGCATAGCCGACGGCCGGGTTTCCCCCGTTTTCTGCCGGCATGTCTGTGCGCCCGATCGCCACTCTATCATCTTTGGGGGGACAAGCTAGATAGAAGCGGGAAATTTATAGAAGGTGGAAAACATGGGCGAATCGCGGGAATCGGATGCCGGGAACAATGGCGGGCTCGCGCGCTACGCATTGATCGCGGCAGCCGCGATCGCGACCTTTTCGATCGGTTTCGCGATCGCGCGCGGCGACGACCGCGGCGCGGCCGAAAGCGGCGCGCCGGAAGGCACGGCCCAGGCCGAGGCGATGGCCAGTGGCGACTTCGACGTGGCGATCCCCAGGCTCGAAGCGCGGCTCGAGGCGAACCCCGAGGACGAGGAAGGCTGGTCGCTGCTCGGCCTCTCCTATTTCCAGACCGGGCGCTATGCCGATGCGGCGCGCGCCTATGGCCGGGCCAGCGAACTGAACCCGACGCTCGCCCGCTATCATTCGGCCCGCGGCGAGGCGCTTGCGCTGGCGGCCAATGGCGATTTTCCCGAAGCGGCGCAGCAGGCCTTCGCGCGCGCGCTCGAGCTCGATCCCGCCGATCCCCGGGCCCGCTATTTCGAAGGCGTGCGCAAGGACATGGCCGGCGATCACGCGGCGGCGATCGACGACTGGATCGCGCTGCTGCGCGACACGCCCGCCGGCGCGCCGTGGGAAGGCGATCTGCGCCGGTTGATCGCCCAGGTATCCGAAGAGGAAGGCATCGATGTCAGCGGCCGTGTTCCACCACCTGGGACGATGGCGCAAAGCAATGTGCCGGCGGCGGCGACGCAGGGGATTCCCGGTCCGACGCCCGAGCAGATGCGCTCCGCCAGCCAGCTGCCGCAGGGCCAGCAGGAGATGATGATCGAGAATATGGTCAACGGCCTCGACGAGCGCCTGTCGCGCAACCCCGACGATGCCGATGGCTGGATCATGCTGATGCGGTCGCGGATGCAGCTTGGCCAGACGTCCCAGGCCGGCAACGCCTGGCGGCGGGCGCGGGAGGCGTTTGCCGGCAATTCGGCCCAGCTCGAACGGATCAACGCCTCGGCGCGGGCGCTCGGCGTGCCGGGCGCCTGAGGAGCGGGCCTAGCGAGTCCAGTTACCGAACCGGTCGACGGCGGCGTCGATGATGGCCGGATCGTTGGGCACCTGCCCCGCGAGCACCAGCTGCGCGAGACCATGGACCAGCGCCAGCGACTGGATCGCTGCGATCTCCCGATCCCTTTCGCTCGCATCGGCGGGCATGAGCGCGGCGATATTGTCCTTCAGCAAGCGGCCGGCGCGGTTGTCGCCGACCACCGTCCCCCCGCGGTCGCACGCCGCCGACAGATGCATATAGCTCGTCATCAGGCGAAACAGCGCCGGATTGGCGACCGCGAAATGCACATAGGCCTGGCCGATCGCGCGAAAGGCGGCGTCCTGGGTTTCTTCCCGCGCACCGGCCGCCTCCTGCTGGTCGGCGAGCTTTTCGAACCCTTCATGGGCAAGCGCGCCGAGCAACGCGTCCTTGTCCGGAAAATGGCGATAGACGGCGGTCGCGCTGACGCCGGTTCCGCGCGCCACTTCGCGCAACCCGATCTCGTTGCCCGCTTTCGTCTTGAGCAGCCGGAGGCCGGTCTCGATGAGGGCGCTTCGCAAATCGCCATGGTGATAGCCCTGGCGGCGGGCCGTCTTCGCGTCCGTCTCTTCCATGTTGACACTGTTATCATTGATGAGTTAACAATGTCAACATACCGATTCGCCAGCTCGAACATGAGGAATTCCGCCATGGCCACCGTCGCCGAACCCCGCCCCGTCGAACGCCCCGAAATCGCCGCGCACCCCTATACCACGGGCATCCACAAGCCGATGACCGACGAGCTGACGCTCGAGGAACTGGCGGTCGAAGGCGAAATCCCGCACGATTTGGACGGCCAGTATATGCGGATCGGGCCCAACCCGCTGACCGCGATCGATCCCGCCAAGCATCACTGGTTCGTCGGCGACGGCATGGTCCACGGCATCCGCATCAGCGACGGCAAGGCGCTCTGGTACCGCAACCGCTGGCTGCGCTCGACGCGGGTCAGCGAAGCGCTCGGCGAGGAACCCATCGGCGGCACGCGCAGCCCGCTGAGCGATACGGTGAACACCAACGTCATCGGCCATGCCGGCCGGATTTTCGGCGTCGTCGAGGCGGGCGGTTTCCCCGTCGAACTCGGCCCCGAGCTCGAATCGATCGAGCATAGCGATTTCCAGGGTACGCTCGAAAAGGCGTTTTCCGCCCATCCGCACAGGGATCCCGAAACCGGCGAGCTGCACGCCATCTGCTATCTCGCGCCGGAAATGAACGTCGTGCGGCACGTCGTGGTCGGCGCCGACGGCAAGGTCCGCCGCGCCGAGCCGGTCGCCGTCGAGCACGGCCCGAGCATCCATGATTGCGCGATCACGAAGAATTACGTCGTCGTGATGGACCTCCCCGTTACCTTCTCGATCGAGGCGATGGCGGCCGGCTATCCCTTCCCCTATCGCTGGAACCCGCACCACAAGGCACGGATCGGCCTGCTCGGGCGCGAGGCAGCGGGCGACACCGTCGTCTGGCACGATGTCGACCCCTGCTACGTCTTCCACCCGGCCAATGCCTATGAGCGCGAGGACGGCGCGGTCGTCATGGACGTCTGCGTCCATGACAAGCTGTTCCACCAGAGCTCGCGCGGGCCGGACGACAGCCGGATGAGCTTCGAGCGCTGGATGATCCCGGGCGACGGCGCGAAGGTCGAACGCGCGGTGATCGATCCCGATCCGCAGGAATTCCCGCGGCTCGACGAACGGCTGACCGGCAAGCCCTATCGCTACGCCTATTGCACCGAGACCAACAACGCCGGGAGCGAATTCGTCGGCGGCAACCGGATCTACAAGCACGATCTCGAGGCCGGCACGCGCGAAACGCACGATTTCGGCGAAGGCCGCTATCCGGGCGAGTTCGTCTTCGTCCCCCGCGCGGACGGCGAGGACGAGGGCTGGCTCGTCGGCCTGGTCGTCAACGCGAATGACGACAGCACCGATTTCGTGATCCTCGATGCCGCGGACTTCACGGGCGATCCGGTGGCGACCGTCCACCTCCCCCATCGCATCCCGCCGGGCTTTCACGGCAACTGGGTGGACGCCGAATAGCGCCACCCGCCGCCGACCGGGAGCGCATGATGACCCGCCTGCCGATGGTGATTTACGCGGCGATCGCGCTGAGCAGCCTCGTGCTCGGCGCGCTGTATCTCTTTTCGCCGACTTTCATGCCCTATCATGCGGTTGCGGTCGGCGCGGAATGGAGCGCGGTGCCGCCCGAATACCGCATCTTGATCGGCGCGCTGCTCGATGTCGCCGGCGGCGGGTGGCTGGCGCTCGCATTGGCGCTGTTCGCGCTCATCGCTTTCCCGATCAGGCGCCGCGAACGCTGGGCCCGCTATACGGCGCCGCTCCTCATACTCGCGTTCAACATCCCGACATTATGGGCGACCCTCTCCGTATTCCGCCATACGCCCGCGACCCCGCCCTGGTTTGCCGTCGCCGGAACCTGCGCGCTGGCCCTGCTTGCGCTGGCAATCGACCGGCCATGGCGCCGATCCGCCTCCCCGCGCCGAACCTGACGGTCTCCGCCGCAACGCCGCCCGAAAATATCGGCTTGGGCTCGGACAACCAAAACCCCGTTGCAATCACTTGTGCAGTGCCGCATGATTCTACCCACAGGTACGAAAACGAGCGATTGAGCCAATGACGAAGCAATGGACCCCCGATAGCTGGCGCCCGGATAGTTGGAGAGATGCGACCGGCATCCAGATGCCCGCCTATGACGACGCGGCGGCACTCTCCGATGTCGAGGCCACGCTTGCCAACTATCCGCCGCTGATCTTCGCCGGCGAGGCGAAACAGCTGCGCGCCGACCTGTCCGAAGTGGCGGAGGGCAAGGCCTTCCTGCTCCAGGGCGGCGATTGCGCGGAGAGCTTCGCCGAGTTCAACCCGACCAATATCCGCGACACGTTCCGCGTGATCCTGCAGATGGCGGTCGTTCTCACCTATGCATCGAAGGTCCCGGTCGTGAAGGTCGGGCGCATGGCCGGGCAGTTCGCCAAGCCGCGCTCCTCGGACGTCGAGGAGCAGGACGGCGTCTCCCTCCCTTCCTATCGCGGCGACATCGTCAACGATATCGGCTTCGACGAGAAAGCGCGCGTGCCCGATCCGCAGCGCATGATCCGCGCCTACAGCCAGGCTTCGGCGACGCTCAACCTGCTGCGCGCCTATGCGTCGGGCGGCTATGCCAACCTCCATCAGGTCCATAGCTGGACGCTCGATTTCATGGGCAAGAGCCCCTGGGCGCAGAAGTTCGAGGAACTGGCCGGCCGGATCGGCGACGCGCTCCAGTTCATGGACGCCTGCGGCATCGACGCCGAGCGGGTGCCGCAGCTCAACGGCACGCAATTCTACGTGTCGCACGAAGCGCTGCTGCTGCCCTATGAGGAAGCGCTGACCCGCCGCGACAGCCAGAGCGGCGACTGGTACGACACCTCGGCCCATTTCCTCTGGATCGGCGACCGCACGCGGTTCGAGGATTCCGCGCATGTCGAATATTTCCGCGGCATCGCCAACCCGATCGGCATGAAATGCGGGCCGAGCCTCGATCCCGACGATCTCCTCAAGCTGCTCGACACGCTCGATCCCGAGCGCTCGCCGGGCCGCATCACGCTGATCAGCCGCTTCGGCCATGACAAGGTGGAAGAGGGCCTCGCCCCGCTCGTCCGCGCGGTGAAGGCCGAGGGACATCCGGTCATCTGGTCCTGCGATCCGATGCACGGCAATACGATCAAGGCGGCGACCGGCTACAAGACGCGGCCCTTCGACCGCATCCTCGACGAGGTCCGCGGCTTCTTCGCCGTCCACCGCGCCGAAGGCACCTATGGCGGCGGCATCCATTGCGAGATGACGGGACAGGACGTCACCGAATGCACGGGCGGCGCGATCGACGTGACCGAACAGAATCTCGCCGACCGCTACCACACCCATTGCGACCCGCGCCTCAACGCCGGGCAGAGCATCGAGCTGGCGTTCCTGCTGGCGGAAATGCTGAACGAGGAAAACGGCCGGCGGCGCGAAGCGGAGAGCGAGGCCGCTTAACGCCGAAAATCCTCGGGCGATATCCGAAAGAAGGCCGATATCATGCGACTGCCAGCGACGGGGCGACCCTGGGACGAAGTGAGGACCGACCTGCTCGAGCGCGGCAGCGGCGATGCCAAATGGCGGGACGGCAAGACCGCCGTCTATGTGTTCAACGCCGGCGACGAAATCGCGGCAATCCAGAAAGAGGCCTATACGGCCTATATGTCGGAAAACGGCCTTGGCCCGGCCGCCTTTCCGTCCCTGGCGCAGATGGAAAAGGACGTGATCTCCATGGCGCTGGGCCTGTTGCACGGGCCGGAAGGATCGACCGGGGCCATGACGTCCGGCGGCACGGATTCCATCACGATGGCGATCAAGACGGCGCGCGATCATGCGCGCGCGAACGGCGACGCTCCGGAAAGGAGCAATATCGTCCTGCCGCAATCGGCCCATCTGGCGTTCGACAAGGCCTGCCATCTGATGGATATCGACGTGCGGCGCGTGCCGCTGAAAACCGACGGCACGTTCGAAGCCGATGTCGCGGCGATGGAGGCGGCGTGCGACACGGACACCATCATGATGGTCGGGTCGGCGCCGAACTTCCCGCACGGGATCATCGATCCGATCGCGGCGCTGGGCGAAGCGGCGGAACGGAAGGCCGTATGGCTCCATGTCGATGCCTGTGTCGGCGGCTATTTCGCGCCCTTCGCCCGGATGAACGGCGTGCCGGTCCCGGCCTTCGATTTCGAGGTGCCCGCGGTCAAGTCGATCAGCGCCGACCTGCACAAATATGGCTATGCCGCCAAGGGCGCTTCGACGGTCCTGTTTCGCTCCGAAGAACTCTACACGCACATGCCGTTCGAATTTTCCTGCTGGTCGGCCGCCCCGATGATGACGCCGACGCTCGCCGGCACACGGCCCGGCGGCGCCATCTCCGCGGCCTGGGCTATCATGAACTATCTCGGGGTCGACGGCTATCGCCGGCTGCAGGGAGAGGTATGCGCGACGCGGGAGCGGCTGGAAGAGGGCGTGAAGGCCCTGGGCTTCGAAATTCTCGGCAACCCGCTGCTCGGCCTGATCGCCTTCCGCCATCCCGACCATCATGCCCTCGCGCTCTACGGCGAAATGTATCGCCGCGGATGGTTCACGTCGGTGACGATGGAGCCTCCGAGCCTTCACCTGATGCTGTCGCCCAGACATTCGGAATTCATCGACGCCTATCTCGAGGACCTGGCCGCCAGCGTACGGACGGTCGCGGCAGGCGATGACAAGGCCGCCGAGACGGTCGAGGCGCGGTACAGCTAGCGCAGCGACGGGGGCGGCGGCATTCATTGCGAAACAACCGGTCAGGACGTCACCGAATGCACGGGCGGGGCGCCCGAGGTGACCGGACGGAACCTCGCCGACCGCTACCACACCCATTGCGACCCGCGCCTCAACGCCGGGCAGAGCATAGAGCTGGCGTTCCTGCTGGCGGAAATGCTGAACGAGGAAACGGAGCGGAACCGTTCTGCCGGGGGCAGAACGCAGGCCGCGTAGTTGACGGCGGGAGAAGGAAGCCGAGGCGGCTTAGCTATTGAAAGTGCTTTGCGTATGCGGCGACTAGACGGTTCGAATCTTGCCCATCGATCAATCCGAAATAGATTTTCCGTCCTTCAGTTACTGATTTCGCGATTGCCAAGTTCTGGATTAGTTCGAGAACAGAAGAATCGATCTCGCGCCAATGATGGACCATTAAGAGTTCGACAGGTTCCGAAAAAAGACGCTGAGCCTGATCGCCATTCTTTCCCATTTTCCCGGGAACGAGTTTTGCTTTCAGCCCAGGGCCTTTGAACGCAAATGCCGCCGAGATGCGGGTGCCGTTCAGTTGCACCCTTGTGGTCATCAGGTCGCTTTTTTCTCCGCCCCAATCTTTGAACTCTGCCGCCTCACCAATGATGCTCTTGATCCCATTCTTGAACGCGGTCTCGGAAAGCCCATCGAGCTTCTTGTCCGTTGACTGAACGCTTCGCACTGCCGAAAATGAGTCAATATCATCGACGGTCAATTGCTTGGCTTCAAAGAGAGCTTTTGGAATCGCAACCTGTTTGACCGAAATTTGTGTGATCGCCGTTTTTGGGGAGCGCTTTGTCGAGAGATTCACAAGCTTCTTAGGGTTTTCAGCCAACGCCAAGATTCTTGATCGATTTTTCTTACAGAACGCCGTTTTGAAATAAACCGTCTGCTTTGCCGCACCGTGCTTTAAGCTTATTCGATCCTTTCTGACCATCTGAGCTTCGTGCAACTGCAGCCCTACATCAAGCACAGCCTTTCGCGATAAACCTGTGTCTTCAGCAATCCAAACCACGGTCTTAGGGTTTGTTTTGCCCTTATACACCGACTTAAAAACTTTCTTTCTTCGCTCCGAACGCTTCAGCACGTTAGCGTGATGCTCTAGACTCTCATTCTCATTCGAAATCGCGTCGTGAACAATCTGAGTCGCGGCCATGATTCCGAGCTACTTTTCGTCCGACTTCTTTGCGAGCATTCTGCTTATTGATGCTTGGCTGGTACCGATTGCAGATGCAATTTTGGCTTGAGAATGCCCTTTCTGCAGTTGATCAAATATCATTAGCCGCTTGATCATATCCAAGTCGGCGGCAATCTGCGACAAGAGCTTCTCAGACATGTCCTAGATCTCCTTTTTTATTGCTGCCGCCAGACCTTTTGGGATCATCCGGCTCATCGTCGCATCGCTAACTCCCAACATCGCAGCGATGTGGGTTTGCTTCACTCCACTCTGGAGGAGCTGCAAAATCATCAGTCGTTTAACGGACTCGAGCTCATGATTCTCCGACTGATCGCTCACTCGATTTCTCCTGCTTTCCTAGCTTTGGACAACGCCACGCTCACAGAGTTCGGCGAAGTTCCAATAATTTCAGCAATCAATTTGGGGCCCAAGCCGGCTTTGTGGAGAAACAGTATGCGTTCCTTCTGTCCGTCAATGTGAGACGTAAGCGCCTGCCCTTGGAGACGGATCAAAACGTCCAACCGATCGACAACTTCCTCGTTCAAACTGCTGGCCATGGAATTCGCTCTTCCTAATTGATTACCAAGTCTTCGGATATCGGATAGACATGAATCGGCTTTTCCACCTTGTCCTCAACCACGCGGACTACGATACCGAGATCAATCCACCTCTTAATAGATTTGCTCAAATTCCCGCTATCCAGCTTGGTTATCTTCGCGATTTGGCTCTGTGTATTCGTACCATCGCACATATTAAATGCTTGTATTTGCTTTAACATTCCTTTCCTTGGAGCTACCATCGCAACTAGCTCACTGGGCGGAAATGTCTGCCTTGCAACGGTTGCCAAAATGGCCCTCAGAAGTCTCTCTTCATTACCTTGTTCCATTTTGACACCCTATTTCACATCTCATGCCAAACGAACAATATAGGAACATTTGTAACTTTTGCAACCACGCAATTCGCGAATACCCACAGAGGTAAGGCTGAGTTTGCAACGAGATCCTCTATATCATTGTATTGAATTGCTATTTTTAGTTTCCCTTTTTCAAGATTATGCATACCAAGCTCGTTGAATGACCGCTCGCCCCTTGCTCGCTTCTCTCTACGCGCCGAACCTCGCCTGATAAACACGCCGTTTCTCAGCGTGCCGCGATTTCCCTGTCCTACACACCCCTTGCCCTGCTATCCTCCGCCACGCTCTTTGAACGCGTCGATCTCTTGCGCCCGACCGCATAGCCAAGCCCGAGTCCGCGCTATTCGCGCCGCTGTGCGTCCACTTTGTCAACTTTGGGTAGGATAGCCTGCGGCACCCCCAGCGAGTGTCAACCAGTGTCAACCGGACGAGAACTTTATAAATCCTCCCCGGCACCGGGAGGATTTGGCTCACCGAAATTCCACGCCCTCGAACGTCCCGCTCTTCAGCCAGCCGTCGAGATAGGCGAAATAGGCCTGGGCGCCATGGGGATAACCGACAAAATATCTGGATTCCTCGGTCGGCTGGCCTTCGTTGTTGTAATAGCCGGGCGTGCATTCGGTCGAGCCGATGACCATGCCGGGGCCGGTCATCAGCAGCGCGACCCATTGGTCCTGCGCTTCCCTGGTCACCTCGACCTCTTTCGCGCCGGTCGCCCGCGCATGGGCGATCATGATCGCGATCGCGCGGGCGCATTCGACGAGATTGTGCG
This sequence comes from Parasphingopyxis sp., assembly GCF_052168275.1. GTDB lineage: Bacteria > Pseudomonadota > Alphaproteobacteria > Sphingomonadales > Sphingomonadaceae > Parasphingopyxis. The sequence continues at coordinate 19,356 of NZ_JBQLZM010000047.1, forward strand.
GATAGTTGGAAATCAGGTGAGCGCCCTGGGCGGACTGGACGAGGAACAGGTTGGGAAAGCCATGGACATGGATGCCGTGTTTCGAACGCATGCCGTCTTCCCAGGCCTCGGCCAGGGTCAGCCCGTTGCGGCCGACCGGATCGAAACCCATGCGCCGCTCGAGGGTCGTGCCGACCTCGAAGCCCGTCGCATAGACGATGCAGTCGACTTCATATTCGGTGCCGGCGACCACGACGCCTTTCTCGGTGATCCGCTCGGCGCCCTTCCCGTCCGTGTCGATCAGGTGGGTGTTGGGATTGTTGAAGGATTGCAGATATTCGTCATGGAAACAGGGCCGCTTGCAGAGTTGGCGGTACCAGGCTTTCAAATCTTCCGCCGTGTCGGGGTCTGCGATCAGCGCGTCGACGCGGGCGCGGATTTCGGTCATCTTCTGGAGGTCCGCATCTTCCCAGGCGGCGAGCATATTCTCGACCGTCAGCTGGTCGGGCGGTAGGTCCCTGACCCGCTCGCGGAAGCGGCGGGTGAGGTCGGTCCAGCCGTCCTGCACCAGATCCTCGGTCGCATGGCCAAGGCCCTGGTTCGCGGTGAAATTGTCGAGCCAGCGCTTTTGCCAGCCTTCGGTGGCGATTTCCTCGAACCAGTCGGGATCGATCGGTTCGTTGTTGCGGATATCGATCGAGGACGGCGTGCGCTGGATGACGAACACCTCTTTCGCGGCGCTGGAAAGATGCGGAACGATCTGCACGGCCGTCGCGCCCGTGCCGATGATCGCGACGCGCTTGTCGGCGAGCTTGTCGAGCAGCGCGCCGTCGGGATCGCCGCCCGTATAGTCGTAATCCCAGCGGCTCGTATGAAAGCTGTGGCCCTGGAAGCTCTCGATGCCCGGAATGCCGGGGAGCTTGGGGACGTGCAGCGGGCCGGTGCCGAGCCCGACGAAATCCGCCGTGAAATCGTCGCCGCGATCGGTCGTGATCCGCCAGTGCGAATGTTCGCCTTCCCAGACCAGGCTCTCGACCTTCGTATGGAAAACCGCTTTGTCGTAGAGATCGTAATGCGTCCCGATCCGCTGGCAGTGTTCGAGGATTTCGGGCGCATGGACGTATTTTTCGGACGGCATGTGTCCGGTCTCTTCGAGCAGCGGCATATAGACCATCGAGGCCGTGTCGCATTGCGCGCCCGGATAGCGGTTCCAGTACCAGGTTCCGCCGAAATCGCCGCCCTTTTCGACGATCCGGAGATCGTCGATCCCCGCTTCCTTCAGCCGCGCGCCCGACACCAGGCCCGAAAAGCCGCCGCCGACAAACGCATAGGTGACATGATCGGTCAGCGGTGCGCGTTCGGTCCGTTCGGCGTAGGGATCCTCGGCATAATGGGCGAGCTGGCCCGTGAGCTCGACATATTGGTCATTGCCGTCCGCACGCAGGCGCTTGTCCCGTTCCTCCCGATATTTCGCCAATATCGCCTGTTTGTCGGCAGGGCTGATCTCTGCGGTGCTAGCCATGGCTTTCCTCTAACGTAAACGTTAAATGCGCACCGCCCTTTGTGCGCAGTCAGCCGTGTCGCGTCAACTTTGGCGGCCTAGGCGGGTTTTTGGGTGAGGCTAGGCGCCAGATGCGGGCCGGAATCGCCGGCCGATATCTCGATCCGGTTCCGGCCCTGCCGCTTGGCGACGGCAAGCGCCGAATGGGCCGCACTTTGAAGCTTCCTGCTGTCGTGACCGGCAGCCATCGCAACACCGATACTGACCGTGATCATGTCCTCGATCGAAGGGAAGGCCTGGCCGATCCTCACGATCGCCATATGCCGCAGCGCCTCGGCGCGCAGTGCGGCTTCCCCGGCATCGGCAACGTCGAAAAGCACGGCAAATTTGTCGCCATCCAGGCGATACGCGCCCTTGGATTGCCCCTTGGCCACGGTCTCGCGCAGCAGATTGGCGAGCGTGCGGAGTACATTGTCGCCGATCTGCCGGCCGTGCAGTTCGTTGGTCCGCCCGAACCGGTCGATGTCGACCACCGCGAGCGCACCCTCCGGTTCTTCGCGCAGCGCGAGATCGAAGGCGCGCCGATTGGGCAGGCCCGTCAGCTCGTCGGTAAGGGCCCGGCGCTCCTGCTCGATCTCGCGCGAGATTTCGTCATCGCGTTCCCGCCGCAGGACCACGAACCGGTCGGCTACGCCGAACGCCGTCACGATCGCCTCGATCGTGAGACCGAAATAGAGCGAGAAATCCATTTCGGGCGGCAGGATATAGACATCGAGTCCGCGCGCGATCCGGTCGATCGCGACGACGCTGGTGAACGCCCAGCCGCCAAACAGGAACAGGCCCGCCCGGCTTCTGCGCCGGAGCAGGCGGACGATCAGGACGGCAAAGACGATCACCGCCGGCGCATAGGCGGCATGATAGATGTTGCGGGCGAGGAACGGCATATCCCGGGCGATCGTCAGCATGAAGACCGTATTGGCGATCAGCAGACCGCTCACCGCGCAGGCGGCGATACGTTCCCGCCGTGTCAACATCCCTTCCTCGACGAACGAGACCGCGAAGAATCCGAACATGCCGATCGCGAAGGACACGGAGGCATAGGAGGTCATCAGCCGGACCCACAGGGTCGTGTCCGGGAAGAAATGCATCATCAGGTTCGAAGAGGCGAAGGTGTAGACGAGGATGCCCGCCGCCATCATCGCGTGGAGCAGCATGAAGCGGTATCGCATGAACAGGTAGAAGGCGATGCTGTAGAGGATCGGGACGAGCGTCAGGCCGCAATAGATGGCGAACAGGACGGAGCGGCCGTAGCGCTGCCGTTCGGAAGAGGTTTCGGTGATGACCTCCATCGCGGTGTAGATCGCGGTCGACCACGGCCGGTCGAGTCCGATGAAGATGGTGTCGATGGCGCGCCCGCCCTCGGCCAGCGGCAGGGAGAAGCGTGCGCCCGCCGTCCAGGAATCGGCGACCTCGCGCGCATCGAACCGGCGGATGTCGATACCGCCGTCCGCGTACCGCACCGCGACCGTGACCTGTTCGAGCGGCGCGAAATCGCTTTCCAGCCGCAAGGCTTCCTCCGGCAGGTCCAGCTCCCCGCCATCGATGCGCAGCCAGACATGGTGGGCGCGCACCTCCATCGGACCCGCACTGCAGACGAAATCCGCCTCCCGCGCCATCGCATCGGCGGCGTCCAGCGGATCGGCGCTGCTCAATATGCAAGCCCGGTCGAACACGGGTACCCAGGAATTGGCGGCGACCGCCGCGGCCGGCGCAAACAGCGCAGCCAGTCCGGCCACGGCCAGCATCGCCGAGAAAAAGGCGCGCATCGCCGCCATCAGGCGACCGATCCATCGAGCCGTGCAGCACAAAAGGGCTGGTGTGCGCGAAGGGTGCGCTGTCGGTCCATGATCAAATACCTCTAGCCCCGGCCCACGAGTACGGCTTTCATAAACGAACGCGGTTTGAACAAAGGTTAACGCCGGGATGAGATGGTGGCTTGAATCGGCCCCGCTATCGACAAATGCGGGAACATGATTAACCATCGCACAAAGTCAGGGGTGATGCGATGTATGCGGTCAATCTCGAACGATCTTTTTTCGCCGCGCAGACCGACACGCCCTTTCGCCCGACGACTTTTGCCGCACTGCTTGCGAAGCAGGCCACCGAGCACGGCGATGCCAAGGCCTTGCGCGAACTGCTGCCGGATGGCGCCGTCGGACGGGAATGGACCTATGTGGAACTGCGCCGCGACGCCGAAAAGCTCGGCCGCGCGCTTACTTCGCGTCACGAGCGCGGCGCGCGGATCGCGATCTTCGCCCACAATCTCCCCGAATGGATTCTGATCGAACTGGCAACGGGTCTCGCCGGGATCACATTGGTCACGGTGAACCCCGCGTTCAATGTGCGCGAGCTCACCTATGTGCTCGAACAATCGGGCGCAGAGGCCGTCTATTTCGTTCCCTCGGTCCGCGGCAATCCGCTGACGCCGGTCGTCGACGCGGCCTGCGCCGAGCTGCCGCAGGTCGCGCACCGGATCCTGCTGACCGATCATGACGCGCTGTTCGACGGGCACGACCGGGGCGAACTGCGCGAGACGGCGCCCGAAGACGTGGTCCAGATCCAGTATACATCGGGCACGACCGGTTTCCCGAAGGGCGCCCTCCTCCATCAGAAAGGCCTGATCCAGAACGGCGCCGACATATTCCACCGCTGGAACGGCCAGCCGGGGGAAAGCGTGGTGCTGGCCGTTCCCCTGTTCCACACGGCCGGATGCGCGATCATCGTCTGCGGTGCCCTGTCGAGCGGGGTCACCATCCTGCTGGCGCCCGGCTTCGATCCGCAGATGATCGTGCGCGTGATCGAGCGCGAACGGCCCGCGCTCGCTGGCGGCGTACCGACGATGCTGTTCGGGATGATCGCGGCGGCCGAAGAGACCGGTTGCGACGTCACCTCCGTCAAGGCGTTGATGGGCGGCGGCGCGATGGTCGCGCCAGAGCTGGCGCGCAAGGCGCGCGCGGTCTTCGATGCGCCGATCCAGATCGTCTACGGCCAGACCGAGTGCTCGCCGGGCATCACCTATGGCTGGGCCGACGACAGCGAAGCGGACCTGACCGGAACGATCGGCCAGCCCCTGCCCCACATGGATGTCGCGATCCTGAACCCGCACGACAATTCGGTCTGCGCGATCGGCGAACAGGGCGAGATCTGCTGCCGCGGCTATAATGTCATGGCGGGCTATAACGACAATCCCGAGGCGACCGCCGAGACCATCGACGAAGAAGGCTGGCTCCACACCGGCGATCTCGGGACGATGGACGAACGCGGCTATCTGAAGATCACCGGCCGGGTAAAGGAGATGATCATCCGCGGCGGCGAAAACCTCTTTCCGGCCGAAATCGAGAATGCGATGCTCGAGCATCCGGCGATCGCGGAGGTCGCGGTCGTCGGCGTTCCGGATAAAAAATGGGGCGAACTGGTCGCCTGTTTCATGCGCGCGGCTGACGGCGAAAAACCGGCACCGGAGGAACTCAAGGCGTTCGTCCGCGAACGGCTGTCGCCGCAGAAAACGCCCGCCTACTGGATCTGGGTCGACGATTGGCCGCTGACCGGATCGGGCAAAGTGCAGAAATTCGCGTTGCGCGACGCATTCGAGCGCGGCAAGCACGATGCGCTGACCGCCTGACCGTCCTTCGCGAATCCCGCGCGGTTAACATTTGATCTGGCGCCGAATTCTTCGGGCCATATAGTCGGGCGCACCTCTCGGGAGAGCCATGACGTGGCATTCGATATCACGGCGCTGAAGCCGTCATGGCTCGACGGCTATGAACGCCGGAGCCTTTTCGCCGACCTGCTTGCCGGGCTCATCCTCTCCGTTCTGCTCGTTCCCCAGGCCATGGCCTATGCCCAGCTTGCGGGCCTGCCGCCCGAAACCGGCCTTTACGCGGCGCTCGCCCCGCCGCTGCTCTACCTGTTGTTCGGCACCTCGCCCTATGTTTCGCTGGGACCGGTGGCGCTGGTGTCGCTGCTCGTGGCGGAGGCGACCGGCAACGGCGACATAGCGCCGCTCGACGGTGCGATGATCATCGCCATCGAAGCCGGCATCATTCTGTGCCTGCTCGGCCTGTTCCGCCTCGGCCGGTTGGTGAATTTCATCAGCGAACCCGCATTGCTGGGCTTCACCGCGGCGGCCGCCCTGCTGATCGCGACCAGCCAGCTTCCACCGCTGCTGGGTCTCGACGTCGCCCGGAGCGGCAATCTGATCGGCACCGCTACCGCCCTGCTGCCGGTTCTCGGCGACACCGTCGTTGCCGCATTGCTGATCGGCGGCGGCGCGCTCGTCCTTCTCCTGCTGGCGGACCGCTATGCCGCGGCCGGGCTATGGAAAGCCGGTATCCGTCCGCCATGGCGCCACGCCATCGTCAAATCGGTTCCCCTCGTCATCATCGTCGGCGCGGCGCTCGCCGTGCAGCTCGCCGCACCCGACGTAGCGACCGTCCAGAAGACCGAAGGCGGGCTGCCGGCGCTTACGCTGCCGCCCATCGATCCCGCCATATGGTTGCGTCTGCTGCCGTCCGCCGCGGTGGTCGCCATCATCGCTTTCGTCATCGGAACGGCCGTCGCCAAATCGCTTGCGGGCAAGGAGCGCCGTTCGCTCGACACGAGCCGGGAAGCGCTCGCGATCGGCGCGGCCAATATCGGTGCGGGCCTGACGGGCGGATACGCGGTCGGTGTCAGCCTGAGCCGCTCCGCATTGGTCTGCGACAGTGGCGCGCGATCGCCGCTGGCGTCGATGGTCGCGGCCCTGGTCGTACTGGCCGTCCTGCTGTTTTTCGCCGACGCCCTGTCCTACCTGCCGCAGACGGCGCTTGCCGCGCTCGTCATCAGCGCCGTGTTCGGTCTCGTCAAAACCCGGGAGATCGCGGCGATCTGGCGGTACAGCAAGATCGAGGGCGCCGTGTTTCTGGCGACGCTTCTGGCGACGCTCCTGCTTGGCGTCCAATGGGGCCTGGCGGTCGGCGCGCTGCTCGGCATCGCCGCGTTCCTCTGGTTCTCCAGCGTCCCGCGCGTCACGCGTGTCGGATCGATGGACGACGGAGACTCCTTCCGCTCGATCGATCGCGAGGAAGTCGAGGTCGACACGATGCCCGTGCTGGTGGTCCGGATCGACCGCTCGATCTATTTCGGCAACGCCAGCTATTGCGAAAACCGGATTCTGGAAGAGGTGGCCCGGCATCCCGAAGCGACCTGCCTGATCCTCGACATGCGCGCCGTGAACACCATCGATGCGAGCGGCATCGCGATGCTGGAACGGCTGCTGGACAATCTCGACGCGAAAGACCTGTCGATCAATTTCGCCGCGATCCACGAGCCGATCTGGGAGGCGCTGCAGGCCAACGGCCAGGCGCGGCTGCGCAGTTTCTACCGGACCGTCGCCGAAGCCGTGGAAGAATGCGGCGGCCGGTCCGAAACCGGCTGATCATTCAATCGGAAAACCGGGTCAGACAGGTTCGGCGGCCACCTGATCGCGCGCCACCTCGGCCGCGATGTGACGGAACGCCTTCTCGAAGATCGCCGCCGGCTGGCCGCCATTGATCACATATTCCCCGTTGACGATGATCGTCGGGACCGACTGCACGCCGCGGCCGCGCTGGTGCGACTGGGACTGGCGGACATGGCCGGCATAGTCGTTGCCGGCCAGGATTTCGCGCGCCCGGGCGCCATCGAGCCCGACGGACTCCGCAACGCCCGCCAGCGTCTCATGGTCACCCATATTCTTCCCGTCGGTGAAATAGGCTTCGAACAGCGCATGTTTGAGCGCGCGCTGACGGCCCTCCTCCATCGCCCATTCGAGCAGGCGGTGGGCGTCGAACGTATTGTAGATGCGAAAGCCCTCTCCCGCGTTCATCGTAAAGCCGGTTTCCTCGGCGCGCGCCCGAATCTCGCCGCCGCGGCGCTTCGCCTCGTCCGGAGAGATGCGATATTTGCTCGCAAAATAATCGGCGCGGTCCATGCCCTCGGCCGGCATGTCCGGATTGAGCTCGAACGGTTCGAAGCGGATATAGGGCTCGATCCCGTCGCCGATCGCGGCGAGCGCCGCCTCCATGTTCCGCAGCCCGATCACGCACCAGGGGCAGGAGATATCGGATATGAAATCGATCCTGAGTTGCGTCGTCATGATGCGCTCCTGCGATGGGCCTTGGCTTCGGCCGGCGATATGGATGCCCGGCCGGAGGGACTCGCCGGAAAGTCCAATCATAGCACAATTGCCGCGATGAGTTGACCTCCGCCCGTCTCGCCCCTAAGTCAGCCGCCCGCAAGCGATGCTTGCCATGGCCCCTTCGTCTAGCGGTTAGGACGCGGCCCTCTCACGGCTGAAACACGGGTTCGATTCCCGTAGGGGTCACCAGCATTTCCATGCATGTAATTGATTATAATAGATAAATTACAGGAAAAGGCGATTTCGACGCCACTTTTCCCGTAATCCGTTCGCTATTCTCGGCGACCCCTTCTCGAATTCGATGACGATGGCATCGATACGGCCTTCGACGATGCGCAGGCGCACGACGCCCTGTTACACGGTCTGTTCGGGAACGATAGCGAAGGCGAGCGAGCACTGGGCAACACCGATCCGGAAAGACCGGGTATGCGGTCAGCAGCTCCGGAGCGCTTCCCGCGCCCGGGCATAGGTGTCATTGCGATCGAAATCGGTCATGCCCCAGCGTTCGGCGAGCGCATCGAATTGCATAACGGTTTCCCGATAATAGCGGCAGGCCTGGGCCCGCTGCCCGGCCCGCTGGTAGATGTCGCCCAGGCCGTTTAGCTGGATCGCGACATCGCGGAAGAAGCCTTGCTCGTCCGGCTGTTCATCCGATAATTGCCGGCGCACGGCGAGCGAGGCATTGGCCCCGGCAATCGCTTCCTGGAAACGCCCGGCCGAAGACAGGGTCAGCGCCCGCTGCCCGCCGATCACTGCCAGAAAGCGGAACCCGCCGCGGTCGTCGGGATCGGCTTCGACGAGCCGTTGCGAGATGCGATAGGACCGGTTCAGAGCCTCAATCGCCTCGTCCTGCCGCCCCGCCTCGTCGAGCGATCCGCCGCGCGTCCACTCCACTACCGCGAGATCGCGCTGCATGTCGGCGGAATCGAGACCGCGCGCGATGCCCTCCCGCAACAGCCGCGACGCAACGCCCAGTTCGCGGACGGAGCCTTCCACATCGTCGAGATGATAGAGCGCGTCCCCTTTCACGCGATAGGCGCCGGCGCGCGCGCGCACGGCCGCTTCGCCTTCGCGGATTCGGGGGCTCAGGCTATCGAGTTCGGCGATCGCGCTGCCCGTGGCGGCAATCGCTTCGTCAAGTTCTTCGGCCCAGTAGAGGTTATGCGCCTCGGCGACATAGGTCCGTGCGCGCTGCAATGCGCATGCATCGGCGTCCTCGCACTCGCGATCGAGCACGGAACGGGCGTGCACCGCAAATTCGCGCCCTTGATCGACCTCATCCGTAAACATCACGGTCGTGTCGGAACGGGCGGTTCGCGCCTCCGCCAGGGCGAGCGCCACCGCTTCATTGTCGGGATGTTCGGCGAGCAAGGCGGTGAGCAACTCGTCAGCACGGCGATAATTCTCCATCGCCTCTTCGCGCTGGCCCAGCGTTCCGCCACCGATTCCGCCCATCACATCGGCGAGCCGGATATAGCCGCGCCCGACCTCCAGCCGCACATCCACCGATGCACCGGGTTCGCGCGACAGGGCGTCAAGATAGCGCTGCGCCGTCGAGGCCAGCAACTCGCGCGCGACCGTCGAGCCGGGCACAGCGTCAACCGCATCATAGACGTCGAAGAGCATGGTGGTGGCGATTTCGCGCGTCGCGGCGAAACTGCGTTCGGCGCGCGCCCGTTCGCGTTCGGCCTGGTTGTAGGCGTAAAGCGTGCCCAGCAGCGCACCGATCAGCACGATCACGGTCAGCGCGCCCGCGATGACCGGCGCCCGGTTGCGTTGGTAGAACTTGCCGAGCAGATATCTCCGCCCGCCGCCACGCGCGGCGAGCGGACGCACGGACCGGAAGCGCTTGACGTCGTCCAGCAGCGCATCGGTCGAGAGATAGCGCTCGTCCGGATCGTCGGCCGTCGCCTTGGCGATGATCGCCGCAATATCGCCATCGTCCGCCCAACGGACGGCGAGCAGCTTGAGCAGCTTGCCGAGGGAATAGATGTCGGTCAGCGTCGTCGTCGGCGCGCCGCTGATGCGTTCTGGGGCTGCAAAGCCGGGAGTCAGACTCAGACCCGTGAGCGAGCCCTTGGTATTGCCGGCCTCCGCTTCCTTGAACTCCGGCGGTTTGGCGATGCCGAAATCGATAAGCTTGGGTTCTCCCTCCGGCGTCACGAGCACGTTGGACGGCGTCAGGTCGCGGTGCACGATCAGGTTCTGATGCGCGAAACGCACGGCTTCGCAGACGGTCTCGAACAGGGCCATGCGGGCATCGAGATCGAGCCGCTGGGCATCGGCCCATTTTACGATCGGCATGCCCTCTATATATTCCATGATGATATAGGGATTGCCGTCGTTCGTCGTCCCGCCGTCATAGAGGCGCGCGATATGCGGATGCGAGAGACCGGCAAGCGTCTGCCGTTCGCGCTCGAACCGTTCGATCAGCGCATCCGTCAGCGCGCCGGGCCGGATCAACTTGATCGCAACCTCATGATCGAAATCGCCGGCATCGCGCCGCCCGCGGAAAATGGCGCCCATGCCGCCTTCGCCGATCTGTTCCTCTATCGCATACGCCCCGACGCGCTCGGGCGGGCTTTCCCAATCGGACATCGCGCCCATCCCGCCGGTTTCGATCAGTCCGCCGGCGACATTCTCGGATTTCAGCAGTTTGCGCAGCCGCGTCTCGACGGCGGGGTCGTCCGGGCGGTTCGCATTCAGCCAGTCCTCCCTCTCGTCCTCCGGCAGGGCAAGAATCCGTTCGAGCAGCGCGAGCGCCCTTTTCTCGATCTCCAGCTCGTCATTCGGCATCGTCGTGCCCCAGCGCATCCGCCAGCCAGACGCGCGCCGCTGCCCAGCGCCGCTTGACGGTCGGTTCCGACAGCCCCGTTACCACCGCGACATCGGCGATCGACATTCCGCCGAAGAAGCGCATCTCGACGATATCGGCATTTGCCTGGTCGATCGCGGAAAGCCGCAACAGCGCGTGATGCAGCGCCTGCAAATCCATACGCTGGCCGTTGTGCAGACCGGTCATAAGCGTGACCCGTCGATGGCGGCGCTTCTCCGCATTCTTGGCGCGGACGTGATCGATGAGCACGCGCCGCATCAGCCGCGACGACAGCGCCAGAAAATGCGCCCGGTCCCGCCAGTCATACTGTTCGCTGTTGATGATCCGCATGATCGCTTCATGCACGAGATCGCCGGGCGCGAGCGAAACCTGATTTTCATAGGCGAGCAGGTTGGCCGCCTTGCGTTGGAGACGCGGATAGAAAAGGCGGATGAGTTCGTCCTGTGCCGCGTCGTCTCCGCCGCGCCATCGTCGCAGCAACTGCGTCGCCGATCCCTCCGCGTACTCGGCCATGCCACTCGCCTCCCGGCGCTGGATATCGTTCCCGCCCGAACACTGCCCGCGAGTCCGGGGATTGTCCAGCGGGAACAAGGGGATCGCATCAGAACGGAACACCGCACGGGATCGGCCCAGTTACCGCCATCGAACCGGTCGGTCGAATTGCCGAGCGGCGCTCCGTCCGATGGGAATGTTTTGCGATTTGCGCGGGGCATCGTGAAGCCGCCCGCGCGGACGCCACAATCGATTTTCCGATTATCTCTGACAAAGCTAAGTCGTTTCCCGCGGCGCCGCGCTTCGGATATATTCTCCCAATAACCCCAAGACATAGGAGGCGGATATGGACGCGAAGACCGGTGAAATGGGCGGCGGATGCCCGATGGGATTCGATGGCGAGGGACGCTCGCTGCTGGGACGGACCAATCGGGACTGGTGGCCCGACCAGCTCAATCTCGAGATACTGACCGAAAGCGGCGCCTCGCCGGACCCGATGGGCGAGGATTTCGATTATGCCGAGGCCTTCAAGGCGCTCGACTATCAGGCGCTCAAGGACGACCTCACCGCCCTGATGACGGACTCCCAGCCCTGGTGGCCGGCGGACTACGGACATTACGGCCCCTTCTTCATCCGCATGGCGTGGCACGCCGCCGGCACCTATCGCACGGGCGACGGACGCGGCGGCGCCGGCAGCGGACAGCAGCGCTTCGCGCCGCTCAACAGCTGGCCGGATAACGGCAATCTCGACAAGGCGCGCCGCCTGTTATGGCCGATCAAGCGGAAATACGGCCAGAGCATCAGCTGGGCCGACCTGTTCATCCTCACCGGCAATGTCGCCATCGAATCGATGGGCGGCCCGGTGTTCGGCTTCGGCGGCGGCCGCAAGGACGTTTACGAGCCCGAAACCGTCTATTGGGGCACCGAAGAGAAATGGGTCGATCAGGGCGCCGAAACGCGCATCGTCCCCGATGAAGGCAAGGCGCTGGAAAATCCGCTCGCGGCGATCCAGATGGGCCTCATCTACGTCAACCCGGAGGGGCCGGGCGGCAATCCCGATCCGCTCCAATCGGCACGCGACATGCGCAAGACGTTCGAGCGCATGGCGATGAACGACGAGGAAACCGTCGCGCTCACCGCCGGCGGCCATGCCTTCGGCAAATGCCATGGCGCGATCCCAGCCGACCAGCTCTCGGGCAGTCCCGAAAGCGAGCATCTGATGCTCCAGGGTTTCGGCTGGTCCACCGACGCCGAGCAAATCGCCGAAGGTCACATCACGACCTCGGGTCTCGAAGGGGCATGGACGCCCAACCCGACGCAATGGGGCGGGGACTATTTCCGCCTGCTGTTCAAATATGAGTATGAGCTGGTCGAAAGCCCGGCGGGCGCCAAGCAATGGACCCCGGTCGATCCCGATCCGGAAGACATGGCGCCCGACGCGCGCGATCCGTCCAAAAAGGTCCCGACGATGATGACGACCGCCGACATGGCGCTGAAGATGGACCCGGACTATCGCAAGATTTCCGAGCGTTTCCGCGACGACCAGGCGGCGCTGGACGATGCCTTCGCCCGCGCCTGGTTCAAGCTGTGCCACCGCGACATGGGCCCGAAGGTCCGGTATCTCGGCCCCGAAGTGCCCGACGAGGACCTGATCTGGCAGGATCCGGTTCCGGCCGGCACGATGCCGAGCGACGGCGCGGTCGACGACTTCAAGTCGAAGATCCTCGACAGCGGCCTGTCGATAAGCGAGCTCGTCAAGGCGGCCTGGGCGTCGGCGTCGACCTATCGCCGGTCCGATCATCGCGGCGGCGCCAATGGCGCCCGCATCCGCCTCGCCCCGATGAAAGACTGGGACGTCAACGATCCCGAAGAGCTGGCGAAAGTCCTGGCCAAGATCGACGAGCTTCGCGGCGACATGTCGATGGCCGACGCAATCGTCCTGGCCGGTTCCGCCGCGGTCGAGAAGGCGGCGAAGGACGCCGGATTCGCCATCGACGTTCCGTTCCTTGGCGGGCGCGGCGATGCGACCGAGGAACAGACCGACGCCGAAAGTTTCGAACCGCTCGAGCCCTTCGCCGACGGCTTCCGCAACTATCTGCGGACCAAGGCCAGCGTGAAGACCGAAGACATGCTGGTCGACCGGGCGCATCTGCTCGGCCTGTCGATACCGGAAATGACGGTGCTGGTCGGCGGCCTGCGGGCGCTCGGCGCGGTGAGCGGCGACACCGATATCGGCGTACTCACCGACCGGCCGGGCCAGCTCACCAACGACTTTTTCGTCAACCTGCTCGACATGGGCACCGCCTGGACGGTCGTGGACGAGAGCGGCGACGAGGAGTTTGTCGGCACGGACCGGGCCAGTGGCGAAGAGAAATGGCGCGCCACGCGCACCGATCTCGTATTCGGCTCCAATTCGCAGCTTCGCGCCGTCGCCGAAGTCTATGCCGAGAACGGGCATGAAGAGAAGTTCGCGCGAGACTTCGTCGCCGCATGGACCAAGGTGATGAACGCCGACCGGTTCGACGTCGCATAAGCCACGGGAAGTCGTGATCCGGCAATGGGCCCCGCCGCGGTTCCGCGCGGCGGGGTCCTTTTTTCAGTATCCGAGCGCCTGCCCGTCCTTGCGCATCTCCGTCGCCCCGGCATAGACGCCGGTTTCCGGATCGCGCACGATCGCCTGGTAGCCGCCGAACATTACGCCATCCTCGACGATCTCGACATTGTGGCCCATCGCGCGCAGCCGTTCGACCGTCTCGGCCGGGATGCCGGGCTCGACGCTGAGCGTGCCGAGAAGATCGGCGCCCGTGCCGGCCAGATCGTCGGTCGGGCGCCGGCCGCCGTCATGGTTCAGCCGCGCGGCGTCGCCGGCTTCCTGCACGTTCATGCCGTAATCGACCATGTTGATCAGCACCTGGACATGGCCCTGGGGCTGCATGCCGCCGCCCATCAGCCCGAAGCTCATGAACGGCGCGCCATTGCGCATGACGAAGGCGGGGATGATCGTCTGGAAGGGGCGCTTGCCGGGCGCATAGACATTGGGATGATCGGGATCCAAGGAGAACAACTCGCCGCGATCCTGGAACATGAAACCGAGCCCGTTGGGCACGAGCCCCGATCCCATGCCGCGATAGTTGGACTGGATCAGCGAAACCATCATGCCGCTGCTGTCGGCGACGGTGAGATAGGTGGTGTCCCCCTCCCCTTCGATCCGCGGATCGCCCGGCGCGGGTTCGGGATTGGCGCGCGCCGGATCGATCTCGGCGAAACGGCGGCGGCCATATTCCTGCGAGAGCAGGCCCTCGATCGGGATGTCGGCAAAGGCCGGATCGGCGTAGAAACGGCCGAGATCCTCGAAAGCGAGCCGCTTCGCCTCGGTGATGTAGTGCAAGACTTCGGCCGAGCCGCGCGGCCATTGCGACAGATCGACATTGCGGAGGATGTTGACCATTTGCAGCGCGGCGAAGCCCTGGCTGTTGGGCGGCAATTCGCACAGTTCGTAGCCGTCGCGATATTCGACGCACCCGACATCGACCCATTCGCTTTCATGCGCGGCCATGTCCTCGTAGCGCAGGTCGCCGCCGATCCGCCGCATATAGGCGTCGATCGTCCGGGCGATCTCGCCTTCGTAAAAGGCGTCCCGGCCGCCGGCCGCGATCGCGCGGTAGGTGGCGGCGAGATCGGGATTGCGGAAGATCGAACCCACCTCCGGCGCCCCGTCGGCGAAATAGGTGGCGCGCGCATTGTCGAAATCGCCGATCATCTCGAGCCGCTGCTCGAAGCCACGCAGGTTGCGCTGGAAATAATAGGCGATCACAGGCGCCATCGGAAAACCGTCTTGCGCATAGGCGATGGACGGCGCCAGTATCCGGTCCATGCCGAGCCGGCCGAACCGGCCGTGCAGCTCGAACCATCCGTCGACCGCACCCGGGACCGTAACCGGCAGATGGCCGAGCGGCGGGATCGACGTCGCGTCTCCGAGCGCGGCGCGCAGTTCGTCATAGCTGCGGCCCATCGGGCTGCGGCCCGAGGCGTTCAGACCGTAGAGCCGTTGCGTCTCGGGATCCCAGACGATCGCGAACAGGTCCCCGCCGATCCCGTTGCCGGTCGGTTCCATCAGGCCGAGCGCCGCATTGGCCGCTATCGCGGCGTCGACCGCGCTGCCGCCCTGCTGGAGGATGTCGATCGCGATCTGGCTGGCGAGCGGATGCGCGGTCGCCGCCATTCCATGCTGGGCATAGACCGGGCTGCGGGACCAGGCCGCGCCGACCGGACGGCCGCCGGCGCCGATCGTCTCGGTCGCCGCGACACCGTTGTCCTGCGCCATCGCCGGCGAGGCCATCGGGCACAGGATCGCCGCAACCGCCGCCGCGACCGTGAATATGGGTTTCATCATCTTGCGTTCCCTCGTTTCGGCAGCGCCGCAGCGCTCAGCCTGGAATGTCGACTACGATCTTCCCGAAATGCTTCTGCGCCGCCTGATGGCGGAAGGCGTCGGCCAGTCCGTCCAGCGGGAAATGGCTGTCGATAACCGGCTTGATCCCGTTCGCGTCGATCGCCGCGATCATGTCGCGCTGATCGGCATGGCTGCCGACCGTGATCCCCGTCATGACGAGATTCTTCTGGAAGAACAGCGCGGTCGGCACTTCGCCGGACAGCCCGGTGAGCACGCCGATCAGTCCGATGTGTCCGCCCGTACGGCAGGCGTGGATCGATTGCGTCAGCGTCCCCGGTCCGCCGATCTCGACGACGGTATCGACGCCGCGACCGGCCGTCCATTTCAGCGCCGCCTTCCCCCAGTCCGTCTCTTCCTTGTAGTTGATGACATGATCGGCTCCGAGTTCGGTCAGCCGTTCGAGCTTCTCGCCGGACGAGGACGTCGCGATGACCGTCGCCCCCGCCGCTTTCGCGAATTGCAGCGCGAAGATCGAAACCCCGCCCGATCCCTGCACGAGTACGATATCGCCGGGTTTCGTATGCGATGCGACCATGAGCGCGCGCCAGGCCGTCAGCGCCGCGCACGGCAGGGTTGCCGCCTCGGCGAAGCTGTAGCCCCTGGGCGCCTTCGTGAACGCGCTGGCTGGCGCCGCCACATATTCGGCGGCGAAACCGTCGGCATGGTCGCCCGGAACCCCGAGCCGCTTCTCGTTCGCGCCCTCGCCGTCGGGCCAGAGCGGGAAGAAGAGCGACAGCGCAGGATCGCCGGTCTTCCAGCCGGTAACGCCTTCGCCGACCGCGACGACCTCTCCCGCGCCGTCCGACATCAGGATCCGGCCATCGGCGGTCGGGA
>NZ_JBQLZM010000048.1:0-3563 GCF_052168275.1 Parasphingopyxis sp.
CCGATCTCGTGATCGCCAACCATGCACTGGTGATGATCATGGCGGAACGGCGGCGCGAAGACTCCGCCGCCCTTTCGCGGATCATATTCGACGAGGGCCATCACCTGTTCGATGCCGCCGATTCGACCTTTTCCGCCGCGCTGACCGGCCAGGAAGCGATAGAGCTCAGGCGCTGGATCATCGGGCCTGAGGGCAAGCATCGCGGGCGGCGGCGCGGCCTGTCGGCGCGGCTCATGGACGTCGCCTCATACGATCAGGCCGGCGGCGAGGCGATCGAGGCGGCGGGCACGGCGGCCGCCCTCCTGCCCGGCGACGGCTGGCTCGGCCGGATCGCCGAGGGGGTTCCGCTCGGGCCGATCGAGAAGCTGCTCGCCGCGGTGCGCGGTACGGTGTTTGCCCGGGCCAGGGCGCAGGATGCCGGCTATGGGCTCGAAACCGAGGCGGCGGAACTGGACGGCGCGCTGATCGCGGCCGTCGGCGCGGCGGCCGAGGCACTCGAAGCGCTGCACCGCCCCCTCGCCATCCTCCGCCAGCGGCTCGAAGCGGTACTCGAGGACGCGCCCGACTGGCTCGATGCCCAGGCGCGCGCCCGGATCGAGGGCGCGATGATGGGGCTCACCATGCGCGGCCAGATGCTCGCAAGCTGGATCGCGCTGCTCGCCCGGCTCGGCGGCCCGGCCGATCCTGATTTCGTCGATTGGCTGGCGATCGACCGTTATGAGGGCCGCGAGTACGATATCGGCCTGCACCGCCACTGGCTCGACCCGACCAAGCCGCTCGCCGAAACCGTCATCAAGCCCGCCCATGGCCTGATCGTGACCTCGGCGACGCTGAAAGGCGGCGAGGACTGGGACGCGGCCGAGGCGCGCGCCGGGGCGCGGCATCTCGATTTCGCACCCGAGCGGTTCGAAGCGCCGAGCCCGTTCGACTATGCGGCGAACAGCGAGGTGCTGATCGTTACCGACATCAAGAAGGGCGACATTCCGGCCCTCGCCGGCGCCTACGCGCGGCTGATCGAGGCGGCCAACGGCGGTACGCTTGGCCTCTTTACCGCCATCGCGCGGCTGAAAGCGGTCCATGCCCGGATCGCGGACCGGCTGGCGAGAAATGGCCTGCCGCTTTACAGCCAGCATGTCGATCCGATCGATACCGGCACCCTCATCGATATCTTCCGCGACGATGCCCATGCCTCGCTGCTCGGTACCGATGCCCTGCGCGACGGCGTCGACGTGCCCGGCGAATCGTTGCGGCTTGTATTGCTGGAGACCGTGCCGTGGCCGCGCCCGACCGTACTCCATGCCGCGCGCAAGCTCGCGAACGGTGGCAATGCCTATGTCGACCGCGTCGTCCGCGCCCGGCTCGCCCAGGCGTTCGGGCGGCTGATCCGGCGCAAGGACGATATCGGCATGTTCGTGCTGCTCTCCGCCGCCACGCCCTCGCGGCTGCTCACGGCCTTTCCCGAAGGAACGCCGGTGTCGCGCGTGCCGCTCGACGAGGCGGTCGCCCGGGTCTCGGCGCGTCTTTCTTCTGTCGCCGATTTCGGGCAACAGGCGGAAATGCCAATCCCCGTGGAGCCTTCATGAAGCGCCTGATCCTCCTGCGTCACGCCAAATCGAGCTGGGACGACCCGGTCAAACGCGATTTCGATCGCCCGCTCAACGAGAAGGGCAAGCGCGCGGCGACGCTGATGGGCGCGCATATGCAGGAAGCGGGCGTCCTGTTCGATACCGTGATCGCATCGCCGGCCGTCCGCGTGGTCGAAACGCTTGAGAGCGTCGCCAAGGGCTATGGCGAAGCGATCGAACCGGAATGGGACAGGCGCGTCTATCTGGCCTCCAACATGACCCTGCTCGATATCGTCCATGAAGCCGATGACGGTTCGGACGCGCTGTTGCTGTCCGGCCACAATTCCGGGCTCGAGGATCTCGTCCTGCTGCTTGTGCCCGATACGAAGGGCGACGCGGCGCGGGCGGCGGTCGAGGAAAAATTCCCGACCTGCGCACTCGCCGAAATGGAGTTCGCTGTCGACAGCTGGGCCGATATCGCGCCGGGAACGGGCAAGCTCGTCCGCTATGTCAGGCCGCGCGATCTCGATCCCGATCTCGGGCCGGACGACCCGCAATAGAAAGGGGCGTCCCCGGTACGCCGGGAACGCCCCTCCAGATGCACGTTACAACTCAGTCGGCCGAACCGTGAACGGCCATCAGGTCGATGCCGCCCGGGCGTTCACCGCCATTGGCTTCGATCCAGTCGTAGATCTTGGCCTCGAGCACGGCCATCGGCAAAGAGCCCGTGCCGAGCACCTGCTCGTGGAAGGCGCGAATGTCGAAATTGTCGCCCAGCGCGTCCTCAGCCTGCGCCCGCAGCGCCTGGATCGTCAGCGCGCCGACCTTGTAGGCCAGCGCCTGGCTCGGAATGGCGATGTAACGTTCGACTTCGGACGTCGCCTCGACATTGGTCATGCCCGAATTGGCGAGCATGTATTCGATCGCCTGTTCGCGGGTCCAGCCCTTGGAGTGCAGGCCGGTGTCGACGACGAGCCGCATCGCGCGGAGCATCTCGTCGTTGAGATGGCCGAAACGCTGATAGGGGTCCGTGAAGAGCCCGAGATCCTCGCCCAAGGTTTCCGAATAGAGCGCCCAGCCCTCGACGAACGCCGTGTTGCCGCCGAAGCGCATGAAATTGGGAAGCTCTTCATTTTCCTGGGCGAGGCTGATCTGGAAATGATGGCCCGGCGCGCCTTCATGGAGATAGAGCGTCTCCATGCCCGGCGTCAGCCGTTCGTCCAGATTATAGGCGTTGTAATAGAAGACGCCCGGCCGCGATCCGTCCGGCGTGCCGGACTGGTAGGACCCGCCGGCCGCCGTCGCCTCGCGGAACGGCTCGACCGCGCGGATTTCGAGCGGGCTGGTCGGCACCGTCGAGAAGAGTTCGGAAATTCGTAGGTCGACGCGTTCGCCGATCCGGTAATATTCCTCGCCCAGCCATTCACGGCTTTCCGGCTTGAACTGCGGATCGGTGCGGATGTACTCGAAAAATTCCTGCAAGGTGCCTTCGAAGCCCACTTCGGCCTTGATCGCTTCCATCCCGGCCGTGATCCGCGCGACCTCGGCAAGGCCCAGATCGTGGATGTAGTCCGGCGTCAGATCGAGCGTCGTCGTGTCGCGCACCATCTGCGCGTAGAGCGTGTCGCCGCCCCGCATATGGACGAGACCGACGCCCTCGCGCGCGACCGGCAGATATTCGTCGCGGAGGAAATCGCGCATGCGCGTATAGCCGTCGAAGATCGCCTGGGTCGACTCCCGATAGGCGGCCGTCAGCCGGGCCTTGTCCTCTTCCGAGAAATCCTCGGGGAAGTTCAGCACCGGCCGGTAATAGGGCGAATCCTCGATACCTGCGGCGAGCTGCGTATCGAGCTGTTCGATCACCCGGCCGATCGTGAGCTGGCTCTCGACCACGCCCGATTCCATGCCCTCGCGGAAGCGCGCGATCGCGCGATCGTAGATGGTGATGAAGTCCTGGTGGCGGCTCAGATTGTTCTCGTAATCCTCGACCGTGGTGAA
>NZ_JBQLZM010000049.1:0-5418 GCF_052168275.1 Parasphingopyxis sp.
TGCGACGCCGCCACCCTCTCCCGACGCTATGGCTGATGACCGACGAACGGCAGGGCGACCGGCTCTGGCCCGCGCTCCGGGCCTTGCCGCGCGGGAGCGGCGTGATCGTTCGCCACCACAGCCTGACGGGAAAGGAACAGAGCGCCCTCATCGCGCGGATCCGCGCGATCGCGAAGGCGCGGCGGCTGACCCTGATCGTGGCGGGCCCCGCACGGATAGCGCGCGCCGCGCGGGCCGAAGGGTTTCACGCCCGCTCGGCCCGTATCGGCCCGCGCGATCTGCTGCGCACGGTCGCCGTGCATGACGCGCCCGAACTGCAGCTGGCGCACCGCGCGGTCGCCGATCTCATATTCGTGTCGCCGGTCTTTCCCACCGCATCGCATCCGGATGGCCGCTCTCTCGGACGCGCAGGATTGGGCCGGCTCGTCCGCCGGTCCCGTATTCCCGTAATCGCGCTGGGCGGTATGAACGCGCGGCGCGCGCGGTCGCTTCGGCGGTTGGGCATCTACGGCTGGGCGGCGATCGACGCGCTTACGCCGGTCCAATCCTAGAAACGGAAGGCGGTACCGATATAGACGGCTTGGCTGTCGAGCCGTTCGTCATCGGGCTGCTCGAGCCGATGCTGCCGCTGATAGCGGACGCCGCCCGTGATCGCGATATTCCGGGCGATGCTGTAGGAACCGCCGACATCGACTGCGACGCGCTCTTCATTGTCGATCAGGCTCGGTGCCGATTCGGCAGTCGGCCGATCGGCCGAAACCTGCACACGCGTGCTCCAGCGGCGACCCGAATAGCTGAGCCCGACATCCGCGGATTCGCGGGCGCGGCCGGGAATGATTGCATTGTCGACCCGCGCAACATCGCCGGAGATGGCGAAACGCCGCCAGCCGACGGACACGCCGAGATTATAGGCAGAGGGTGTGATCGCCGTGACCCCGTTCAGCGAGGTTTGCGCCATCGCGATCTCCGCGTTGCGCTCGGCCTGGGCCGTGGTCGACGCGCGGGCGCGCACCGCGACCGTCACCGGGCGATCGCCCTGCCGAGACGCCGACGGCGTGAACCGCATGCCCCGGTTCGATATGCCGGCGCGCCGCAAGGCGCGCGCCATCGCAGGATCGCCCGAAGCAGGCGTGAAGGTTCCCATTGTGCCGGGAGCGGTAAGCGAGAGAGAACGGGACTGCGATTCGGCAGCATCCGGCATCGCCGTCAAACCGGCGACAAACAGCGCGGAACCCGCCAAAGCTGCCAATGTGATGCGCCCGTACATTGCCCTGTTATTCTCCCTGCAACATTGCCCTAGCATGAAGAGTCCGAGTCGCACCACTGCCAAGGATGATGAAGAGTCGAATCCATCCCAGTGTTGCGCAACTTCCACAACCCGTTTTCAGACGCCCGGAAAAGGCCGCTTGCGGGTATTGCGCAAGCGTCTATAACCGGCCATCGTTTCGCTTTTATTTCCTCGCAGGTGAGTATCATGTCCCGTTTGCGCAACGCCGCTTTTGCCGCTCTTTTGCCGCTGGCCCTGGCCGCCTGCGGCGGCGGGGACCGCCCGTCCCAGACGCTGGCGCCGGCCCAGATCGCGACGATCGGCGTCAACAGCTATCTCTGGCGCGCGTCGCTCGAAACGCTGTCTTTCATGCCGCTGGCCCAGACCGATTCGTCGGGCGGCGTGATCGTGACCGACTGGTATGCCAACCCGGCAGCACCGACCGAGCGGATGAAGCTGACGGTGACCATTCTCGATACCGATCTTCGCGCGGATGCGCTGTCGGTCGCCGCCTCACGGCAGCTGTATAACGGCACGCAATGGCTCGAAGCGCCGGTTCAGGCCGCGACCGTCCAGCGGCTCGAGGAAATCATCCTCACCCGTGCACGCGAACTGCGCCGCAACACCGTAATCGGCTAAAGCGGCAAACATCATGGCGTCACGCTTCAATCCGCAAGCGGTCGATGCGCGTTGGCAGAAAATCTGGGAAGATACCGGGACTTTCGCCGCCGATACCGCTGCCCCGAAACCGAAAAGCTATGTGCTCGAGATGTTCCCCTATCCCTCGGGACGCATCCATATGGGCCATGTCCGCAACTATACGATGGGCGATGTTCTGGCGCGCTATCGGCGGATGACCGGCCATGAGGTGCTCCACCCGATGGGCTGGGACGCTTTCGGCATGCCTGCCGAAAATGCCGCGATCGAAAAGAAGGTCCATCCCGGCGAATGGACGCGCGCCAATATCGCGGCGATGCGCGACCAGCTGAAAAGGCTGGGCTTCGCGCTCGACTGGACACGCGAACTCGCCACCTGCGAACCCGAATATTACGGCCATGAACAGGCGCTGTTCCTCGATCTCTACGAGGCCGGCCTCGTCTATCGCAAGGAATCGGCGGTCAACTGGGACCCGGTCGACATGACGGTGCTCGCCAACGAGCAGGTAATCGACGGCAAGGGCTGGCGCTCGGGTGCGACGGTCGAGCGGCGCAAGCTGAGCCAGTGGTTCCTCAAGATCACCGATTTTGCGGAGGATCTGCTCGCCGGGCTGGGCGAACTCGATCACTGGCCGGACAAGGTCAAGCTGATGCAGGAAAACTGGATCGGCAAGAGTCGCGGCCTGCGTTTCCGATTCAGGCTGAGCGAACCGATCACCGGCCAGAGCCAGCTCCAGGTCTTCACGACGCGCCCCGACACGATTTTCGGCGCGAGCTTCGTCGCCGTCGCCGCGGATCATCCGCTGGCCGAAGCGGTTGCGGCGAAGGATCCGAAAGCCGCCGCGTTCGTCGCCCAATGCCAGGCCGGCGGCACTTCCGCCGCCGATATCGAAAGCGCCGAAAAGCTGGGTTTCGATACCGGGCTCACCGCCGCCCATCCGTTCGAGCCGGAATGGGCGCTGCCCGTCTATATCGCGAATTTCGTGCTGATGGATTACGGCACCGGCGCGATTTTCGGCGTTCCCGCGCACGATCAGCGCGATATGGATTTTGCGCGCAAATACGGGCTGCCGGTTCGCCGGGTGATTGCCGAAGGGGACGAGACCGCGCCCGAATTCGAGGGCGACGAAGCCTTTTCCGGCGACGGCGCGCTCGTCAATTCGCGCTTTCTCGACGGCATGGACGTCGAAACCGCCAAGGTCGCGGTGATCGCGCGCGCCGAGGAAGAAGGTTGGGGTGAAGGCACGACCGAGTGGCGGCTCCGGGACTGGGGCGTTTCGCGCCAGCGCTACTGGGGCACGCCGATCCCGATCATCCATTGCGCGGAATGCGGCCCGGTCGGCGTTCCCAAGGACCAGCTGCCGGTCGTGCTGCCCGAGGACATCGATTTCGAAACGCCCGGCAATCCGCTCGACCGCCACCCGAACTGGAAGACTGTCGATTGCCCCGAATGCGGCGAGCCGGCCCGGCGCGAGACGGATACGCTCGACACCTTCGTCAACAGCAGCTGGTATTTCATCCGGTTCGCGAGCCAGCCCGACGATAAGCCGTTCGACAAGGCCGAATCCGAGGCCTGGCTGCCCGTCGACCAGTATATCGGCGGCGTCGAACATGCGATCCTGCACCTGCTCTACGCCCGTTTCTGGACCCGCGCGCTCAACCGGATCGGCCGGCTCGACATGAAGGAGCCGTTCGCCGGCCTGTTCACCCAGGGCATGGTGACGCATGAAACCTATCAGCTCGGCGACGGCAGCTGGCTCTCGCCGGACGAAGTGCGCCGCGACGGCAATGACTGGGTCCATATCGAGCAAGGTGAACCGGTAACGGCCGGACGCATCGAGAAGATGTCCAAGTCCAAGAAGAACACCGTCGACCCCGATCCGATCGTCGACCAGTATGGCGCGGACGCGGTGCGCTGGTTCATGCTGTCCGACAGCCCGCCCGAGCGCGACCTGCCCTGGACGGAAGCGGGGATCGAGGGTTCGTGGCGTTTCATCCAGCGGCTCTGGCGGCTGGTCGATGGCAATGAAGCGGGCGCCGGCGAGGATCCGGAACTCGACCGCAAGCTGCATCGGACGATCGCGGGCATGGCCGAGGATATCGGGGCGCTGTCCTTCAACAAGGCGGTCGCCAAGGTCCACGAGCTCGCCAACGCGATCGAGAAAGCCGGGCCCAGCGCCAGCCGCGACGCCGCGATCCGGACGCTGGTTCGGCTGGTCGCGCCGATGGCGCCGCATCTCGCCGAACAGGCCTGGGAGACGCTCGGCGAGGCCGGCCTGGTGGCCGACGCGCCCTGGCCCGAGGCCGATCCCGCGCTGCTCGTCGAGGACGAGGTGACGATCGCGGTGCAGGTCAACGGCAAGCTGCGCGACACGGTCTCCGCGGCGAAGGGCGCGTCCAAGGCCGATCTCGAGGCGCTGGCGCTGGGATCGGAAAAGATCAAACGGCAGCTCGAGGGCGGGACGCCCAAAAAGATTATCGTCGTGCCCGACCGTCTGGTAAACATCGTCGCGTGATCCGCGTGGCCGCCCTTTCGCTGTTGCTGATGATCGTGCTGGCCGCCTGCGGCCTGCGCCCGCTCTATGGCGGCGCGCAATCGCCGGCGCGCGAAACGCTCGGCGCGGTCGAAGTCGGCGGAATTCCGGGCCGCGCGGGCTATCTGATGCGCGGCGCGCTCGAGCAGCGGCTCGGCGCGGCCGGCAACGAGACACCGCGCTACCGGCTCGAAGTCACGCTCGACGACCGGATCGAAGGTTTCGGCGTGCGCGCCGACAATGCGGTGACGCGCGAACGCCGTACCTTGCGGGCGCGGTTCCAGCTGGTCACCGCCGATCGCGGGACGGTGCTGCTCGACGCGACGGCCGGCGCCGATGCCGGTGTCGATGTGGTCAGTTCGGAATATGCGACGATCGCCGCTGAGGACACTGCGCTCGAACGGCTGACCGAACAGGTGGCCGACCAGATCGTCGCCCGGGTCGCGCTCTATGCGACGCGCCGGGCGGAGCAGCGCGCGGCGGAGCCGGCCGCGGAGCTGCCCTAGATGAAGGCCAATCGGGGCCAGGTCGCCCGCGCGCTCTCGGCGCCCGGCGAAGATATCCGTTTCTACCTGCTCTACGGACCCGATCGGTCGGGTTCCGAGGCGCTCGCCGCGCTGCTCGGCAAGGCGATGGGATATGATGGCGAGCGGATCGACTTTTCCGGCCCCGAACTCAAGGCCGATCCGGCGAAACTGGCGGACGAGGCGGCGGCGATCTCGCTGTTCGGCGGCGCGCGCTACATCCGGATCGACCCGGCCGGGGACGAGATCCTCGCGGCGGTCGAGGCGCTGCTGGAATCCGAAAAGGCCGGCAACCCGGTGGTCGCGGTCGCCGGCGCGCTCCGCGCGACGAACAAGCTTGTCAAACTGGCCTTTGCCAGCGACGCCGCCATGGCCTGCGCAAGCTACGCGCCCGAAGGCCGCGACGCCGACCGGCTGGTGATCGAGATGGGCCAGGA
>NZ_JBQLZM010000050.1:0-7493 GCF_052168275.1 Parasphingopyxis sp.
GGCCTCCCATTGAGTGTACCCTGTTGGGAGGCCGGGAGGGGGTGCGGGCCGGTGCCGCGCTCGACCGACAGGTCGAGTCTGACAAACGACTCCCTTTGCGGCGAACTTCCGTCAGGAAGTTCCTGCCGAAAGACCTCCCTAATCCACCCGGTTCTCGCGCTTGATCTTCTTGGCGAGCGACCATTTGTGGACTTCGGTCGGCCCGTCATAGATGCGGAAGGCGCGGACCTCGCGGAACACCTGCTCGACGATCGTGTCGCCGGTAACGCCGGTCCCGCCCATCACCTGGACGCAGCGGTCGGCGATCCGGAACAGCGCCTCGGACACCGCGACCTTTGTCATCGAGCTTTCCGCCGTGCCGAGCGCGCCGGTGTCGAGGACGCCCGCGCACCAGTCGATCATCAGTTCGGACTGTTTCAGGTCGATCAGATTGTCGGCGAGCTGGAAGCCGACGCCCTCATGGTCGATCAGCGGCTTGCCGAAGGCCTGGCGCCGCACCGCATAATCGGTCGCGATCTCGTGGGCGCGGGTGCAGGCGCCGTGCCAGCGCATGCAATGGGTGAGCCGCGCGGGCGCCAGCCGGATCTGGGCGAGCGCGAACCCCTCGCCCGGATCGCCGAGCATCTGATCGGCCGGCACGCGCAGATTGTCGATCGCGACGACCGCATGGCCGCCCGGCATCGAGCTGTCGATCGTGTCGAGCACGCGCTCGATGCGGATCGCGGGATCGGGCAGGTCGACGAGGAACATGCTCGCCCCCTCCTCGGCCTTCGCCATCACGATGCCGACCTTCGCGCCCTCGGCCCCGGTGATGAACGCCTTGCGGCCGTTGATCACCCAGTGATTGCCGTCCTGCGTCGCCGTCGTCCGCATCATCGAGGGGTCCGAGCCGGCGCCGTTCTCGCCGGCCGGTTCGGTCATGAAGAAGGCCGAGCGCGCCTTGCCCTCGACCAGCGGCTTCAGGAACCGCTCGCACATCTCGGGCGATCCCGCCTTGCCGAGCAGATACATGTTGCCCTCGTCGGGCGCGGCCGTGTTGCAGGCGAGCGGGCCGAGCGGCGAGAGGCCCGACTTGCGCAGCACGAGCGCGGTCTCGGCATGGGTCAGATGGCTGCCGTCGGCGAGGATGTGCGGGGTCAGCACGCCCGCCTGGCGCGCCAGCTCCTTGAGCTCGAGCGACAGGTCCTCGGTCGGGCCGTGCGCCTCGCAGCGCGGGTCGCTCTCATAGGGGGCGACCGTCTCGCGGACGAAGGTTTCGACGCGCGCGGCGATGGCGCGCGCGCGATCGGAGATGGCGGCACTCTCGGTCATGGAATTTCCTTCGGCGGTGACGGGCTAGAGTTCGAGCATCTGCTTGCCGCGATTGGCGCCGGTGAACAAGCGCTTGAGCGTCTGCGGCGCATTCTCGAACCCGTGCTGGATGTCCTCGCGATAGGCGAGGCGGCCGTCCTGGACGAAGCCTTCCAGGCGCTTGCGGATGGCCGGGAATTCGTCGGCCCAGTCGAGCACGATGAAGCCCGCCATCGATGCGCGGCGGAAGATCAGGTTGAAATAGTTTTTCGGACCCGCAGGCAGGTCGCCGGTCTCGTAGCGGCTGATCCCGCCGCAGATCACGACCCGCGCGCCGGTCGCGATCTCGCCGAGCATGGCGTCGAGGATCGCGCCGCCGACATTGTCGAAGACGACGTCGACGCCCTTCGGGCAATGCTCCTTAATCTGCCGGCGCACCCCGCCCGCCTTGTAGTCGATCGCCGCGTCGTAACCGGCCTCGTCGACCAGCCATTTACACTTGTCCGGCCCGCCGGCGATGCCGACGGTGCGGCAGCCGGCGATCTTGGCGAGCTGCCCGACGACCGAGCCGGTCGCCCCGGCCGCGCCGGAGACCAGCACCGTATCGCCCGCCACCGGCTTGCCGATCTTGAACAGCCCGCAATAGGCGGTGACCCCGGTCGTCCCGAGCACCGACATCATCGCGGTCGGCGGCAGTTCGGTGTCGACGCGGACGAGCCCCGCGCCGTTGGAGATGTGATATTCGGTCCAGCCGGTCGTCCCCATGACGAGATCGCCGACCGCGAACTTGCCGTCCTTGCTCTCGACGACCTCGCTGATCGCGCCGCCGCGCATGACGTCCCCGATCGCCATCGGCGCGACATAGTCGGCGATATTCTCCATCCAGCCCTTCTGCGCGGGATCGAAGCTCAGCCAGCGCGTCTTGAGCAACATCTCACCGGGCTGCGGATCCGGCAGCTCGGTCTCGGCGAGCTGGAAATCGCCATCCTCGACGCCGCGGCCGCGCGGATGGTCGGCCAGCAGCCATTGGCGGGTCGTGGTGGTCATGGGCTTCTCCTGAAAATCCTGTCGTCACGCTGAAACGGTCCGATCGGCGTCTCTCCGTCATCGCGCGGGCGCTTCATCCTCCGAACGCCTCTCGATACAGATCGCTGTCGGCCGAATAATAGTTGCAGTGGAACCCGCCGGGCACGCGGAACGGGATATGGACGCGGGCGATCGGGCCGTTGGCGATGTCCTGCGCTTCGAAGACGGCGAGATCGGTCTCGTTGGTTTCGGGGCTGTAGACCAGGGTCATCGCATAGCCGTCCGCCTCGTCGGTGCCGCCGAGCCGCGGCGCGAAGATCAGCTCGCCGGCCGCCGCGCCCTTGCCGAAATCGTGGAGATCCTCGGCGCCGGTCTCGGTGTCGATGCGCATCACCGCGTCGAGCCCCTCGGCCCGGGCGTCGCGCGCGCGGATGTTGATGTTGCAGAAGCCGTGCCGCGTGCGCCGCATCATCTTGCGGTCGTCGGGCCGGGGGAACTGCATGTCGCGGTCGGTCAGCGCCTCTTCGCGCACCTCGTTCGTGTCGCCCGACAGGTCGAACGTCCATCTGGTCAGGCCGAAGCGCGTCTCGCCATGCTCGGGCATCTCGCCCTGCTCGTTCGGGAAGAGCGGCGCGCGGTGCGAGGAGGCGACGATGGCGACGATCCGGCCGTCCTCCTCCCAGGCGTTCAATTCGTGGAACATGTGGCGCGGCGGCATGGTGAACCAGCGGACGTCCGCCGCCGTCCCGTTGCGCGGCATCACCGCGAAGCGCGCCTCGCGCCCGTCGACCCAGGCCGTCATCGGCCCGCCCTGCATCATCCGCTCGAGGCTGATCTCGAGCGGCATGACCGGGAAGACGACCCAGTTCTCGGTCGCCAGGAAGGTGTGCATCAGGGTCGTGAACGGCACCTCGATGATCTCGCTGCCGGTGACCCGCCCGGCCTTGTCGATATGGTCGTAGCGGATTTCCTTCGGCCCCATCGGCCCGTGGATCATCGATCCGAAATTGAGCATCTCGCCGGTTTCCCAGTCGAGCTTGGGATGGGCGGAAAAGGTCGTCGTGATCGCGCCGTCATAGTGATATTCCGAGATCGTCGAGAGGTCGCGCGCGCCCATCTCGACCGGCGGCGCGCCCTCCATCAGCGCGAGCAGCTTGCCGCCATGGAGCACGATATTGGTGTTGCCCGTATTGTAGCGCGTGTCGCCGGTCGAGGGATCGCTGGTCATCGGATTGCCGAACGCGCCGTAGAGCTTGCGCCCCGCTTCCAGTTCCTTTTCGAACTTGCCGGTGCGCACCCAGCGGTTGCGCATCGATACCCGCCCGTCCTCGATGAAGAAGCCGAACACCATCCCGTCGCCGTCGAACCAGTGATAGGTGTCCTCGCGCGGCGGATAGAGCGGGTCCGGCCCGTTGCGGTAGAAGACGCCGGCCAGGTCGTCCGGTATCTCGCCGGTGACGATGAGGTCCGGCGCCTCCGCCTCGAAACGGATCGGCGCATGATGGCCGGTCAGATAGGGCGCATCGGGAAATTGCTGGGCCATGGCTATAGCTCTCCATATTGGCGTAGACGGCGCATGGATGCCCCGTCCGTCATTGCGAGGAGCCGCAGGCGACGCGGCAATCCAGAGCGTGTCGATCGATCATCCGATATTCCTCTCGCCTTCGGGCCAGTACGCCTTGCGCAGCTCGCGCTTCAGCACCTTGCCCGAGGGATTGCGCGGCAGCCCGTCGACGAAATCGACCGATTTGGGCACCTTGAAGCCCGCGATCCGATCACGCGCGAAGGCGATCAGCTCGGCCTCGCCGGCCGCCTCGCCTTTGGCCAGCACGACGAGCGCCTTGACCGCCTCGCCCCATTTCTCGTCCGGCACGCCGATCACCGCGACGTCGGCGACCGCCGGATGGTCGCTGAGCGCATTCTCGACCTCGGCCGGATAGATATTCTCCGCGCCCGAGACGATCATGTCCTTCACCCGGTCGAACAGGTAGAGATAGCCGTCTTCGTCGACATAGGCGGCGTCGCCGGACCGGTACCAGTCGCCGTGAAACGCCCTGGCGGTCGCCTCGGGCAGGTTGTGATAGCCGGCCATGACGAGCGGCGAGCGGACCAGCACCTCGCCGACCTCGCCGGTCGGGAGTTCGTTGCCGTCCTCGTCGGCGATGCGGATCTCGACATCGGGAAAGGGCTTGCCGCATCCCTTCATCCGCTCGGTGCCCGCCGGGTCGTGATCCTCGGGCGGCAGGTAGACCACCGTGCCGCTGGTCTCGGTCGCGCCGTACATCTGCACGAACTGAGCTTCGGGAAATTTCGCCATCGAGCGTTTGAGGATATCGAGCGGGATCGGCGAGGCGCCGTAGAGCAGCTCGCGCATCGAGGGGAAGGTCTTGCCCTGGGCGTCGGGGTGGCCGAGGATCATGTTGAGCACGGCCGGCACCGCGAACATCTTTGTGATGCCGTGGGTTTCGACCGCCGCGATCAGGTCCGCGATATCGGGCTGCTGGAGCAGCACCATCGAGGATTTGCCGCGCAGCCCCTGCATCGTCCAGGCCGATCCGCCGATATGGAATTGCGGCATCGCAACGAGGCTGACATCGCTCTCGTCCCATTGCGCCCAGTCCTCGCCGGTCCTGTCGCCCTGGGTCAGCGAGGCGCGCAAGCTGCCATGGGTGAGCAGCGCGCCCTTGGGATGGCCGGTCGTGCCGCTCGTATAGAGCTGCAGCGCGACCGTATCGTCGGCGAGATCGCCGACCGCCCCGTCCGGCTCGCACACCGCGATTCCGTCCGCGAAGCGCGGCGACCCGTCATGGTGGCCATCGGTGAGCACGACCCGGCCGATACCGGCCTCGGCGACCGCCGCCTCGACGGTTTCGAGCCGCGCCGCTTCGGTGACCAGCAGGTCGATGCCCGCATCGCGCAGGATGAAGGCGATCTCGCGCGCCACCAGCCGCCAGTTGATCGCGACGGTGACCGCGCCGATCCGCTGCGCGGCCTGCATCAGCACGACATAGTCGAGGCTGTTCATGCCGAGATAGCCGACCCGGTCGCCCCGCCCGATGCCCGACGCGCGCAGCCAGGCGACGCCGCGCAGGATGCGGTCGTACAGTTCGCGATAGGTCAGCCGCCGCTCGCCATCGACGATCGCCGGATGGTCTGGCAGTGCCGCGGCGGCGCGCTCGGTCAGGCCGGAAACGAAATCGGTCATGCTTGTCCCGCAAATCCTCCATCCTCTGGCTAACCCAGCCGGCCGGAAAGCGGTATCCGCCAAAATGTTAGTTGCCGCGGCGGGGCGACGCGGCGCACCCTGCCGGACGGTCAGGGAGAACGAGCATGGATCACGGAAAACCGGTCATCGCGGCGCTGATATCGGGCCTGGTGCTGCTCGCCGCCTGCGCCCCGGATGCCGGCGCGCGGGAACAGGCCGCCGAACGCCCCAATATCCTGATCATCCTCGCCGACGATCTCGCCTATTCCGATATCGCGCCCTATGGCGGGGAGATCGACACGCCGAGCCTCAGCCGGCTGGCGGACAACGGCATCACCTTCAGCTATTTCCATACCTCGCCGATGTGCTCGCCGTCGCGCGCGATGCTGCTGACCGGCGTCGCCCAGCATCGCACCGGCTATGGCTCGATGGCCGAATTCCTGTCCGAGAACCAGCGCGGCCAGCCCGGCTATGAGGGCTATCTGAACGACCGGGTCGTGACCCTTGCCGAGATCCTGCGCGAGGAGGGCTATGCGACCTATATGACCGGCAAATGGCATCTGGGCGGCCAGAGCAATCCCGCCCAGCGGGGCTTCGACCGCAGCTTCACGCTGGTTCAGGGCGCGGGCAGCCATTTCGACGATCGGGGCTATGCCGATTTCATGCCGACCGTCACCTATCTGCGCGACGGCGAACCGGCGGCGCTGCCCGACGACTTCTATTCGAGCGACTTCTACACCGACGAGATGATCCGCTATCTCGACGAGGGGCGCGAAAGCGGCGAACCCTTTTTCGGCTATCTCTCCTTCACCGCGCCGCACTGGCCGCTCCATGCCCCGGCCGAAACGATCGCCAAATATGGAGACCGCTATCTCGAGGGCTGGGAGGCGCTGCGCAGCAACCGGTTCGCGGCCCTGCAGCGGATCGGCATGGTGCCGCCGGACGCGGTGCTGGCGCCCAGCCTCGATTCGGTGCCCGACTGGGAGTCGCTGACCCCCGAGCAGCAGCGCTATCAGGCGCGGCTGATGGCCGTCTATGCGGCGATGGTCGACCGGCTCGACCAGAATGTCGGGCGGATTCTCGACCATCTCGAGCGGACCGGCGAACTCGACAACACGATCATCATCTTCACCTCTGACAACGGCCCCGAAGCGATCGACTTCACCACCGATCCGATCTTCCCGCCGGCGACCGACTGGGTCGCGGAGAATTTCGACAACAGCCTCGACAGCCTGGGGAGCGCCGAATCCTATCCCTTTTACGGCCGCCCCTGGGCGCAGGCCGGCGCGGCCGGCCACCGCTATTACAAGACCTTCGTCGCCCAGGGCGGCATCCATTCTCCGCTGATCATCTCCTGGCCCGGCCGGATCGACAGCGGCGGGCGGACGCGCGCCTTCGCGACGCTCGTCGACATCGCGCCGACGTTGCTCGACATGGCGGGCGTGGCCCGGCCCGGGCCGCGCTTCGCCGGGCGGCTGATCGAGACGATGACGGGCCGCTCGATGCTGCCCTATCTGACCGGCGAGGCCGAGGGCATCTATCCCGAATGGGACGGCCAGGGGTTCGAGCTGTTCGGCAACGAGGCCTTTATCGCCGGCGACTGGAAGATCATGCGGCTCCGCCGCCCGGCGGGAAGCGGCGAATGGGCGCTCTACAATCTCGCGCGCGACCCCAACGAACTGACCGACCTTTCCGCGGCCGAGCCCGCAATCTTCGCGCGGCTGATGGAGCGCCACCGGGCCTATCTGCGCGACAATGGCGTGATCCTGCCGCCCGACGATTTCAACATGTTCGCGGCGGCCGGGGCGGACGGGGACGACCACCAATAGCGTAGTCGTGGCCGGGCTTGAGCGCGGCGGGAGTTTTGTCCGTCAGAACGTTACAAGCGCAACTTCGGGGCGGAGTCTTCTGTCAGACTCGACCTTGCGGTCGAGCGCCGCACCGCCCTCCGATGGCATCCAGCGACGCTGCG
>NZ_JBQLZM010000051.1:0-48502 GCF_052168275.1 Parasphingopyxis sp.
ACTCAATGGGAGGCCGGGAGGGGGAGCGGGCCGGTGCGGCGATTTCGCGCCAGCGAAATTCTGACCAAGGAACCCCGTGCCGCACCTGAGCGAAGCGAAGGTCCGACAGATGAAAACAGGAGTTGATACATGACCGAGAACCGCCGTTTCCTGCTCGTCAGACGCCCGGACGGCGAGCCCGCGCCCGACGATTTCGAACTGCGCAGCGATCCGCTTCCGGAAATCGCCGAAGGCCAGTTCCTGATCCGCAACCGGTACGCCTCGCTCGACCCGGCCCAGCGCGGCTGGATGTCGGCTGCCGACTCCTACATGCCGCCGATCCCGCTCGGCGATCCGGTGCGCGCGACGACGATCGGCATCGTCGAGGAGAGCCGGGCCGAGGGCTTCGAAAAAGGCCAGTGGGTGATGGGGCTGAACGGCATCGAGGAATATTCGGTCGGCATGGTCGGCGGCTTCACCCAGCCGATCGACGCGGACGCCGTCCCGTCGGTCACCAACTATCTCTCGCTGTTCGGCGCGGTCGGGATGACCGCCTATTTCGGCTTTTTCGACGTCTGCGAACCCCAAGAGGGCGACACGGTGCTCGTCACCGGGGCGGCGGGCGCGGTCGGCTCGATCGTCGGGCAACTGGCCAAGATCAAGGGCTGCACGGCGATCGGGATCGCCGGCGGGCCGGAGAAATGCGCGCGGCTGACCGAGCGCTACGGCTTCGATCATGCGATCGACTATCGCGGCAAGGACGCGGACGGGATCGCGGCGGCGATCCGGGACGCCGCGCCCGACGGTGTCGACATCATTTTCGAGAATGTGGGCGGGGATATCCTCGATGGCGGCCTGATGTGCCTCAAAAACGGCGCGCGGATCGGGCTGTGCGGCCTGATCAGCGAATATAACGCGCCCCAGCCCGTCGGTGCGCGCAACCTTTGGCAACTTATCGTCCACCGCGCCTCGATCCGCGGCCTCCTCGTCGCCGACTATATCGACCGCTTCGCCGAGGGCGCGGCGGCGATGGGGCCCTGGGCGGCCGCGGGGAAGATCGTGATCGACGAACATGTCGACGAGGGGATCGAGAACGCCTTCGACGCCTTCATGCGGCTGTTCCAGGGCACGAACGACGGCAAGATGATCCTCAAGATCGGCTGAGATGGCGCGCCCGCTTCTCGTGCTCTCGGGCGGCCACCCCTACGAGGAGGCGCCGTTTTCCGGGCTTCTCGACAGTCTCGAGGGTTGGGATGTCACGCACCTCGTTCATCCGGAAGCCGAAGCGATGGTCGCCGGGGGCGCCGCGGACGATGCCGAGGCGATCCTCTTCTACGACATGCCCGGCTATGCATTCTCCGACGGCACGGTGACGAGCCGGCCGCCGTCCGACGGCTTCAAGGCCGCGATCCGCCGCCATTTCGGATCGGGCAGGGGCGCGGTGACGATGCATCATGCGCTGGCCGGCTGGGCCGACTGGCCGGACTGGGCCGAGATGGTCGGCGGCCGGTTCCTCTACCAGCCCGGCGAAGTGCGCGGCCGGGAGGTGCTCGATTCCGGCTATCGCCACGATGTCCGCTACACCGCCGAAATCTGCGCGGACCATCCGGTGACGCGCGGCCTGCCCGAAACGTTCGAGCTGATCGACGAGCTGTATCTGGCCGAGATTTTCGAGGACGATGTCGAACCGCTGATCCGCGCCCGGCACGATTTCACCGCCGACAATTTCTATTCCGCCGCCCATGCGGTCGCGGGCCGGATGTTCGACAATCGCGGCTGGGCCCATCCGCGCGGCAGCAATTTCGTCGCCTGGACGAAGCGGGTCGGCGACGCGCCCCTCGTCTATCTGCAGTTCGGCGACGGGCCGAAGACCTATCGCAATCCGCATGTCCGCCAGTTGCTGCGCAATGCGCTCGACCATGTCGCGGGACATGACCCCACCATCGGAGCTGAAGGAGCCGGAACATGAGCAGGACATTGGAGGGCCGCACGGCCATCGCCACCGGCGCGGCGTCGGGGATCGGGGCGGCGACCGCGAAGCGGCTGGCGGCCGAGGGCGCGACGGTATTGGCCGTCGATCTGGCGGCCGAAGGACTGGACGCGCTCGGCGACGATATCGCGACCCTGGTCGCCGATCTGAGCGATCCGGCGGCCATCGACTCCATCGTCGACGCGGCCGAGACGAGGCTCGGCGGGCTGGATATCCTCGTCAACAATGCCGGCGTGCTGCCCGCGGGCGCGATCGACGAGCTGACCGACGAGATCTGGGAATTCGGCATCACGGTGAACATGCTCGCGCCGTTCAAGCTCTCGCGCGCCTGCCTGCCGATGCTGCGGCAATCGGGCGCCGCGCGGATCGTCAATGTCGGCTCGATCCTCTCGCGCTACGGCGATCCCGGCCTCACCGCCTACACCGCGACCAAGCACGGCATTCTCGGGATCACCCGCGCCATGGCGGCGGAGCTCGGCCCGGAAGGCATCGTCGTCAACTGCGTCCAGCCCGGCGCGATCATGACCGGCATGACGCGCGACACGTTCGAAACCTCGCCCGAGGCGGTCGAGCATTACACGACGAAATGCGTGCTCGGCCGGATCGGCGAACCGGAAGATATCGGCGACGTCATCGCCTTTCTCGCCGGCGACGATGCGCGCTTCATCACCGGTCAGGGGATCATCGTCGACGGCGGCCTGACGCTCCGAAGCTGAACCCTAACACTTTCACGCATCGCCTCCCGACGCGAATCGCGGTTATTGTCGGTCAAAAGCGATGGAGGATTGCGCGTGAACAAGCCGGTCGACCAGATCAATTTCTTCGATCCCGAAATCATTTCCGATCCGTTCGACTATTACCGCGCGGCGCTCGCCGAGGGGCCGATCCACCGATTGCCCGGCGGCAACATGTATCTGGTCCTGTCCTACGACCTGTGCGCCGAAGCGACGGGCCGGGTCGAGGAATTCTCCAACAATTTCCAGGCCGCGCTGTCCGGCGCGCTGGCCCAGGACCCGGACGTGAAGGCGATCCTCGACGAGGGCTGGCCGCAGGTCGATACGATGCTGACCGCCGATCCGCCCCAGCACACCCGGTTCCGAAAGCTCGTCAATCTCGCCTTTTCGATGAAGCGCGTGAACGCGATCGAGGAGGACATCCGGCAGGTCATCATCGACCGGATCGAGGGGTTCGCCGATGCGGGCGAATGCGATTTCGTGCGCGATTTCGCGATCCCGCTGCCCGTCGCGATGATCGCCGGGCAGCTCGGCTTCGACGAATCGGAGCATGGCAAGATCAAGCGCTGGTCGGACGCCTTTGTCGACCGGCTCGGCCATATGGTCTCCAAGGAGCGCGAGCTCGAATGCGCGCGCGAGGTCGTCGAATTCCAGCACGCGGTCAAGGCGAAGATCGACGAGCGGCGCGACCATCCGCGCGACGACCTGCTCTCCGATCTCGTCCATGCGCGGGTCGACGACGAACGGCCGCTCGACATGGCCGAACTGCTGTCGGTGGTCCAGCAGCTGATGGTGGCCGGCAACGAGACGACGACCTCGGCGCTCGCCGGCGGGCTGCTCCAGCTGATCCGCAATCCCGACCAGATGGCGAAAGCCGTCGCCGCCGCCGATGCCGGGGACGACAAGCTGATCGGCAACATGGTCGAGGAGATATTGCGCACCGAAAGCCCGACATCGGGCATGTGGCGGGTCGTGCTCAAGGATAGCGAGCTGGGCGGCACCGCGATCCCCAAGGGGGCGATGGTCCAGCTCCGCTACGCCGCCGCCAACCGCGATCCGGCCAAGTACGAGAATCCCGACGCGTTCGATATCGAGCGCCAGAATGCGCGCACCCATCTCGCCTTCGGACGGGGCATCCACATGTGCGTCGGCAACATGCTGAGCCGCAAGGAAATGGCGGTCGCCTACAAGGAGCTGCTGACGCGGCTGACCGATTTCTCGGTCGCCGACGAGGCGGCGATCAGCTGGCCGCCGAACATGCTGCTGCGCGGGCTCACCCATCTGCCGATCCGCTTCGAGCGGCGCGCATGAATTTCGACCTGTCCGAAGACCAGGCGCTGTTCAGGGCCACGGTCGAACGGTTCGCGGCGCCCGTCGACGTCGAGGCGCGGCGCCGGATCCGGGCGATGGATCACGGGTTCGACGGACAGCGCTGGCGCGAGGCGGCGGAACTCGGCCTGTTCGCGCTCGCGGCCGACGCGCAGCATGGCGGGATCGGCGGGTCGATCGTCGACCTGGTCGTCGTCGCGGAGGCGATGGGCCGGGGGATCGGCGTCGATCCCTGGCTCGAAAACGGAGTCCTCCCGCTCCGGCTGCTGAACGCCGCGGGCATGGCGGAGGAGATCGCGCCGATAGCCGATGGCCGCCGGATCGCGGCCTTCGCCTTTGCCGAACCCGAGCGCCGATACAATCTGGCGCCGCAGGGCACGATCGCCGAGACGCGCGGACCGGACTTCATCTTGTCCGGCGAGAAACGCTTCGTCCTCGGCGGAGCGATGGCCGACCGGCTGATCGTGACGGCATCGGTCGACGGCGACACCGCGCTGTTCCTCGTGCCGGCGGACGGCGACGGCGTGCACCGGCGCGGCTATCGCGTCGTCGATGGCAGCGAAGCCGCCGAAATCCGGTTCCGCGACGTCGCGGCGGCCGCCGAGGCGCGGCTCGATATCTCCGACGAAACGCTGCGGACGATCGTCGCCGAGATCCAGCTGCTGGCGGCCGCCGAGATGACCGGACTTGCCGGTCGGCTGCTCGACGATACGCTCGCCTATGTCCGCGAGCGCGAGCAGTTCGGCGTGCCGATCGGCAGTTTCCAGGCGGTCCAGCACCGGCTCGTCGATTGCTATGCGGCGATCGAACAGATGCGCTCGATGCTGTGGCGCGCGGCCCTCGAACCGCGCACCGACGCGGCCCGGTGGCGGACCGCGATGGCCGGCGCCAAGGCGCTGATCGCCGAGAAGGCCGAACATATCGCGCGCGAGGCCGTGCAGTTCCACGGCAGCATGGGGGTGACCGACGAGCTCGCGATCGGCCATGCGATGAAGCGGGTCATGTTGCTCGCGCGGCTGTTCGGCGACCCGGCTGCCAATCTCGCCGAATTCGCGGAGGCGGCCTGATGGCGGACACGCTGGAACCGATCGCGCCCGGCCTCTGGACCGACGGCGCGGAACCGCAGCTTATCGGCGGGCGGCGCGCCGATGGCGAGATCGTCTTTCCGATGCCCGACGGCGATGCCGCCGAAGGCGTCGAACCCGTGGCGCTGTCGCGGACCGGCACGCTCTGGTCGTGGACGCGCCAGGATTTCCGGCCGAAAACGCCGCCCTATGAGGGGCCCGAGGAGTTCGAGCCGTTCCTGCTCGGCTATGTCGAGCTGCCCGGCGAAGTGATCGTCGAGACCCGGATCGTCGACGCGACGCTCGAGGAACTGGAGCTCGGCATGCCGATGGAACTGGCGATCGTGCCGTTCGACGGCAGCCGCTCCACCTTCGCCTTCCGACCGGAGAACAGCGCATGAGGGACGTCTTCATCATCGGCGCGGGCATTCACCCGTTCGGCCGCACCGAAGGCCGGTCGGGCCGCGACCAGGGCGTCTTCGCGGTCCGCCAGGCACTGGCCGACACGGGGCTCGACTGGACCGATATCGAATGCGCCTATGGCGGGTCCTCGGCGGCGGGCTCGGCCGATATCATGGTCAACGAGCTGGGCCTGACCGGCCTGCCCTTCATCAACGTCGCCAATGGCTGCGCAACCGGCGGCAGCGCCCTCGCCGCCGCGCGCAACGCGGTCGCGGCCGGCGAATATGACATCGCGCTCGCGGTCGGCTTCGACAAGCATGAGCGCGGCGCGTTCAACGCCAAGCCGAAGGAATGGGGCCTGCCGGGCTGGTACGGCCAGACCGGCCTGATGCTGACGACGCAATTCTTCGCACTCAAGCTCCGGCGCTACATGCAGCTGCACGGCATCAGCCGGGAAACGCTGGGCCGCGTCGCCGAAAAATCCTTCCGCAACGGCGAGAAGGCCGATCACGCCTGGCGGCGCACGCCCATCGATCTCGAGACGATCCTCCACGCGCCCGTCGTCAACGATCCGCTGACCAAATACATGTTCTGCTCGCCGGCCGAAGGCGGGGTCGCGCTGATCGTGGCGAGCGGGAAGAAGGTCCGCGAGCTCGGGGCCGATGCGGTCAAGATCGCGAGCATCGCGGTGCGCACCCGCCCGCCCGGATCGTTCGAGGTGTTCGCCCCGTCGATCAGCGTCGAGCGCGGCGGCGCGCCGACGACGCTGGCGTCGCGGGGCGCGTTCGAGACGGCCGGGATCGGCCCGGACGATATCGACGTCGCCCAGCTGCAGGACACCGAGTCCGGCGCGGAGATCATGCATATGGCGGAAAACGGCTTCTGCGCCGACGGCGAACAGGAAGCCTGGCTCGCCGAGGGGCGGACGGAGATCACCGGCCGGCTGCCGGTCAACACCGATGGCGGCTGCATCGCCTGCGGCGAGCCGATCGGCGCTTCGGGCCTGCGCCAGGTTTACGAGAATGTCGTGCAGCTGCGCGGCCGCGGCGGCGAGCGGCAGGTGCCGAATGCGCCGAAGACGGCCTATAGCCATGTCTACGGCGCGCCGGGCCTTTCGGCCGTCGCGATACTGGAGAGATAGATGGGACGCATGCAAGGCAAGGTCGCGCTGATTTCGGGCGGCGCCGAGGGGATCGGCGGCACGGTCGGGCGGCTGTTCGTGGAAGAGGGCGGCTGCGTGATGCTCGGCGACATACAGGCCGACAAGGCCGCCGCGCTGGCCGGCGAACTGGGCGAGCAGGCCGCCTCGGTGGAGCTCGACGTCCGCGATCTGGATGCCTGGGAAAAGGCGGTCGCCGCGACCGTCGAGCGGTTCGGCAAGCTCACGACCCTGTGCAACGTGGCAGGCATATCCGAGCCCGGCGGCGTGACCGAGGTCGCGATCGACAGCTGGCGACGGACCATCGACATCAATCTCAACGGCACCTTCAACGGCTGCCGTGCGGCCATTCCGGCGATCGCGGAGAGCGGCGAACCGGGCGCCATCGTCAATGTCGGCTCGATGCTGGCCTTGCGTGCGGGCGGCGGATTTGCGGCCTATTGCGCGTCCAAGGCCGCCGTCACCGCGCTGACCAAGACGATCGCGCTCGATTGCGCGGCCAAGGGCCTGCCGATCCGCGCCAACACCGTCCATCCCGGCGCGATCCGCACGCCGATGTTCGAACGCTATCTGGAAGCGCTGCCGGGCAGCACCGAAGAGGTCGAGGCGATGTTCGCCGCCAACCATCCGATGGGCCGGGTCGGCGAGCCCGAGGAAGTGGCCAGCGCGATCCTCTTCCTTGCATCGGACGATTCGAGCTTTACGAGTGGGGTCGACCTCACGGTCGACGGCGCGGGGACGATCAGGGAGTAGGGCGATGGCCGAACGGATCGACGCGCATTTCGTTGCCGCGGGCAAATATCACGATATCGATTTCGCGCGGCTCGAAATCCTCAAGCTGCTCGCCGAACATCCGCAGATCCGCACGACCGTCGCCTGCGACTATGCCGATACCGAGCGGCTCTCCCAGTGCCGGTTCCTCGTCACCTATACCTGCGACCTGATGCCGGGCGAGCCGGAGGCCGCCGCGATCCGGAGCTGGCTGGAACAGGGCGGAAAGTGGCTGGCGCTGCACGGCACCAATTCGATCCTGCGCTTCACCGAGACCGGCGTCGACTGCCCCGACGAGCGGTCCGACGTGATGGAGATGCTCGGCACCCAGTTCAAGGCGCATCCGCCGATCGGGCCGTTCACGGTCGAGGTCGTCGACAAGGATCACGAATTCACGCGCGGCATCGACGACTTCGAGGTCGTCGACGAGCTCTACCTGTCGAAAACGACGGCCGAGATCGATACGCTGATGCAGACGCGGTTCGAAGGCGAAGCGACGGGTTTCGTCGACGCCGACTGGCCCGAAACCGTCGTGCCGATCCTCTACACGCGCGACATCGGCGAGGGGCGGATCGTCTACAACACGCTCGGCCATTGCCGCGGCCATTACGACCTGCCCGACATGGAACCATTCTACGCCCATCCCGAGCGCTGCGCCTGGGACTATCCGGTCTATTACGACCTGCTGCGGCGCGGGCTCGGCTGGGCAATGCGGACGGGGGACTGACGCGATGGATATGGATTTGACGCCCGAAGAACTGGCGTTTCGCGAGGCGGTGCGCGCGTTCCTCGCGGAGGAACTGCCCGACCGGCTGCGCGAGGGCGCGGCGCAGACGCCCGGCGTGTTCGTCGAACCCGATATCGGCCTCGAATGGCAGCGCATCCTGCACGCAAAG
This sequence comes from Parasphingopyxis sp., assembly GCF_052168275.1. Classification (GTDB taxonomy): domain Bacteria; phylum Pseudomonadota; class Alphaproteobacteria; order Sphingomonadales; family Sphingomonadaceae; genus Parasphingopyxis. The sequence continues at coordinate 8,325 of NZ_JBQLZM010000051.1, forward strand.
GGCTGGCTCGCCACGCACTGGCCCGAGGCGGACGGCGGCACGGGCTGGAGCCCGACCCAGCGCTATATCTTCGAGAAGGAATGCGCGCTGGCCGGCGCGCCGGGGCTTTCGGTGCTCGGCCTCAAGCTGGTCGGCCCGGTCATCTGCCGGTTCGGCACGCCCGAGCAGAAGGCGCGCTTCCTGCCGCGCATCCTTTCGGGCGAGGATTATTGGTGCCAAGGCTATTCGGAACCGGGCAGCGGGTCGGACCTTGCCTCGCTCAAGACGACGGCGCGGCGCGACGGCGACGCCTATGCGGTCAACGGCTCCAAGATCTGGACGACCCACGCCCATTACGCGAACTGGATCTTCTGCCTCGTGCGCACCGATCCCGACGCGCGCAAACAGGCGGGGATCAGCTTTCTCCTCGTGCCGATGGACCAGGAAGCGATCAGCGTGTCGCCGATCCTGACCCTGGCCGGGGATCACGAGGTCAACGCGGTCTTTTTCGACGATGCGAAAACCGATGCGGACAATCTGATCGGCGAGGAAGGCCAGGGCTGGACGATCGCGAAATTCCTGCTCGAGAACGAACGCGGCGGATCCTGCCACGCGCCGCGCCTGCTCGCGACGATCGACCGGCTGGCGCTGCAGGCGGCCGATACGGCTTCCGGGGTCAACGGTCCGATGACCCACGACCCGGCCTTCGCGACGCGGCTGGCCAGATTGCGGCTCGAAGCGCAGGCGCTGGAAGTTACCGAATTGCGGATTCTCGCCGAACTGTCCAAGGGCCGCCAACCGGGGCCGCAAACGTCGCTCGTCAAGCTGGTATCGGCACAGATCCATCAGGCGGTCGACGCCCTGGCGGTCGACCTGTTCGGCTATGACGGGCTGCAGCTGCCCCCGGAACGGCCGCTTTACGGCAACGAGGCGCCCGAACCGGTCGGCAGCCGGCACGCGCAGATCGCCGCGCCCGCCTATCTCAACAGCCGCGCCTGGTCGATCTTCGGCGGCTCGGACGAGGTGCAGAAGAATATCATCGCCAAGACCGTGCTCGGCCTTTGAACCGCGACCGCGGCCCGATAGGCGGAGGGGCATCAACCACAGGAAGCGAAAAACGCCATGGATGTATCGAAACTGATGTTCCGGCCCGGTCTCATGGACGGCCAGCGCATATTGGTCACGGGCGGCGGGACCGGCCTCGGCCGCGAGATGACCGAAGCGTTCCTCAAGCTCGGCGCTACCGTCCATATCTGCGGACGCCGCGCGGCGAAAGCGCAGGAAACCGCCGACGCACTCATTGAAGCACATGGCGGAACAGTCGTCGCGCATGGCTGCGACATTCGCGACGCGGACGCGATCGACGCGATGATCGACGCGATCTGGGAAGACGGCGGCGCGCTGACCGGCGTCGTCAACAATGCCGCGGGCAATTTCATCAGCCGCACCGAGGACCTGTCGATCAACGGGTTCAACGCGATCGCCGATATCGTGTTTCGCGGCACCTTCTACGTCACCCACAATGTCGGCAAACGGCTGATCGCCGAGGGCAGGAAGGCGAGCTTCCTTTCCATCCTGACGACCTGGGTGTGGAACGGTTCGGCCTTCGTCGTCCCGTCCGCCATGTCCAAATCGGCGATCAACACGATGACCCAGAGCCTTGCGGTCGAATGGGGGCGCTACGGCCTGCGCTTCAACGCGATCGCCCCGGGCGCCTTTCCGACTAAGGGCATGAGCGCGCGGCTCGCGCCGGGCGGGCGCGGCGGCAACGACATGTCGGGAGGGAATCCCATGGGACGGGTCGGCGAGATGCACGAGCTCGCCAATCTCGCGACCTTCCTGATGGCGCCGGGCGCGGAATATGTGAACGGCCAGACGATCGCGATCGACGGCGCCGGCTATCAGGCGAATGGCGGCACCTTCTGGGGCGCGCTCTCGCATCTCGGCGACGAGGAGTGGGAACAGGTCCGCGCGATGATCAAGGGCACGAACGAGAAGGACAAGGCCGAGCGGACCGCCTGATCAGGCCTCGGCTTCGGCAAGGGCCTGGGCCGTCCGGTAATCGGGCTTGCCGTTGTTGAGCCTGAGCGATTCCCGCGTAAACACGTAGAGACGCGGAACCTTGTAGCCGGCCAGCCGCTCCCGCGCGTGCGAATCGAGCGCCGCATCGATATCGGCCGGTTCGTCGCGCAGCCGGACGACCGCCGCGATCTTCCGGCCGAAGCGCGGATCGGGGACCCCGACGACGCGGACGTCCGCAACCGCCGGATGCGACTGCAACGCGCCTTCCACCTCTTCGGGAAACACTTTCTCGCCGCCCGTGTTGATGCACATATTGTCGCGGCCCTTGAACTCGATGCTGCCGTCCTCGCGGAACCGCGCCATGTCCCCGGTCATCAGCCAGCGCCTGCCGCTGATCACCGGGAAGGTCTCGGCATTCTTCTCGTCCTCGCCGAGATAGCCGAGCGGCAGGGGCCCCGAGCGCGCCAGCATCCCATATTCTTCGGATCCGGGCGGCAGTTCGGCGAAGTCGGCATCGAAGATCGCCGTTTCGCGGCCCGGGACGGCCGAGAAATGCCCTCCGCCCGACGAGCCGGCCGCCGTGGTGACCGTCACGGCGGTGCCCGCGCTTTCGCTCGATCCCAGCGCATCGACGATGATCATCTGCGGATTGACGGCGAGCAGCCGCTCCTTGACGGCGCCCGAAAAAATCGCGCCGGACGAGCCGATCATCCGCAGCCCGGCGATGGCGTCGGCGGCGTCGGCGCGCGCTTCGAGCGCGTCGGCGAGCGGCAGCGCAAACGCGTCGCCGACAAAGGCCAGCGATTTCGCGCCGCTGTCGCGGATGGTGTCGATGGCCTGGTCGGGATCGAAGCGGGTCGCGGGGATGGTGACCAGCGTGCCGCCGCGCAGCAGCGCGATCAGCGACGAGAACTGCCCGGCGCCGTGCATCAACGGGCTCAGGCACAGCAAGGGCGAGCGCATCGCGTCGCTCGGGGGCGGGTGGCGGGCGGCCTCGGCGGCATGGTCTTCGAGCGTCTCGGCGATCCAGGGCGGCTCGCCGAATGCGCGCATCCAGCTCGAAATCTGGAACGCCTGCCACGCCTCGACGAAGGGCCACATCACGGCCTTGGGCATCCCCGTGGTGCCGCCCGTGGCGACGTAGAACAGCCCGGCGGGATCGTCGCTCGGCGTGAAATCCGCCGGCGCCGGCGTGTCGCAAAGCCGCGCCCAGCCGTCCCCGTCCAGGGCAATGCGCTGCGTCAGGCCGGGCGCCCGCTCGCTCGCCGCCGCCGCGATCTCGGCGAACTCCGCCTCGACGAACAGCGCCTTCAGGCCGAACCGCGCGAAGATATCGCCCAGCTCGCCGGCCGTGTAGTGATAATTGATATTGACCGGGGTGACGCCGGCCTTCGCGCAGCCGAACCAGGCGAGCAGATAGGCCGGGCCGTTGCGCAGCTGCTGGCCGGCGACATCGCCCGGCTTCAGGCCCGTTTCGAGCAGTCCGGCGGCGATATTGTCGGTCATCCGGTCGAAATCGGCCCAGCTCACCACCTCGTCCCCATGGACGAGCGCCGGCCGCTCGGGTTCGACCGTTTGCGCGATCGCCTTCAGGGCCAGTCCGAAATTGCTGCCACGCCACGCCATCGGCCGCGAATCTCCTCCGATTCCTCGGGACAGACCTTATGAACGCCCGACACGCTTGGCATCCACAAAAATGCCAGTCGCGCGAAAGACTGTGATGGTCAATACAGAGGTTTCGGTAACAGACTTGCCGAATCTTCTAAAAGGGCAGAAGATATGGTCATGGCGAGCAATGTCGTAGAGTTGCGCACCCCGCGCGGGAAAGAGCGTATGGCGGAGCTGCTTGAGCAGGTCACGATCCGCTCGATCGACGATGTGCATGACGCCGCCGTTACCATCAACCGGATCGCCAACGAGCGCGGCATGCGCATTGCGCTCTGCGAGGACATTTCGTCCAAGGAGCCGATGATCGATGCGGAAGGCACGATCGTAAACGCCGATATCTTCGGCTGGCTCGCCGACGGCGAACGCTGGTGGGAGGATGCGCGGCTCGCGCTCCATTCGCCGCTGCCGCGCGCCTGCCGCTACGAGAGCGAGCCCTTCTGGTGCAACGAAAGCGGTTTCTACGGCCATTGGCGGAACGACTATCTCAACGAGATGGACCTGAGCGATTTCCACAAGCGCGCGCTCTGCCATGCGGCGATCGTGATTCCCGTCCATCTGCCCTTCGGCCAGATTTCGGCCAACAGCTTCATCCCCTTCGATGCCGAGCTGCGCGATCTCTCCGAGCTGTTCGACCAATATGGCGAGCTGTTCGCGCAGGTGACCCGCCGCTTCATCGCCGGATATGTCACCGTCATGCGATCGACCCGCCGCATTCCCTCGGACTGCGTGCTGTCCAAACGCGAGGTCGAGTGCCTGCGCTGGGCGGCGATCGGCAAGACCGACAAGGAAATCAGCATGATCCTGTCGCGCAGCCACGCGACTGTGCGCTACCATGTCCACCGTGCAGCCGAGAAGCTGGACTCGGTCAACCGCAGCCAGACCATCTTCAAGGCCGGCCAGCTCGGCTATCTCGGGGCCAGCGACTAGCCGAGCGTCCGCAACGGATCGCTCCCGTCCCAGTCCGCCGCCGCGGCCCTGATCATAGCGAACAGATCCGCGCTGCCGCTTGCCGGCTGCAAAATCTCGACCACATGGCCGGGCCCGGCGCCCGGATCGGCATAGAGTACGGCCCCGTCCGCGCCGACCTTGGCTTCGACGAGGATTTCGGCCGATTGCGTATCGCAGATCGCGCGCGCTTTCCCGATATCGTCGGTCAGAATGCAGACATGGTGCAACCGGTCGCGCACGCCATAGTCGCCGCCATAGAGGGACGGCGCGTCGTTTTCCGGGCGGATCAGCTCGATCTGCACGTCCCCCCAATAGGCGAGCGCGATGGAAAAGACCGCAGCGCTGGGTTCGCCGCGATAGCGCATGTCCTCGAGCGCGATATTCTCGATCAGGAAGAAGGGGCCGACGCCCATCGTTCCGGTCCAGTATCGCACGGCGGCGTCGAAATCGCCGGGGACATAGGCCATCTGCATGACCGGGCCGATCGCGGCCAGTCCTCCTGCTCCCGACATTGCGACTCTCCTCATTAAAGCGCTAGCTTACGTCCCGCGCAGCCTGTGTCATGATGCATGCAGGGTCGGAAAAACGACACTGCGCAAAGTGCGAGGACGAGGATATGGCGGAACGCGACCCCGGGCTGGACGGCGGGGAGATCGACTGGGCGGCGACGCGCAGGGAGAATGCGCGCGCGATCGACCGCCGCATGGTCGACCTCATCGCCTCCAAGACGACCGATATGGCCGACGGGCCGCTGCCCCTGCACAAGTCCGTCTATATCGATGAACCGCGCTTCGCCGCGGAGCGCGAAAAGCTGTTCCTCTCCGAACCGCTGGTGGCCGGGCTTTCCGGCGATATTCCCGAGCCCGGCGATATCCTGCTGTTCGACGCAGCCGGGCCGTCGATCCTCGTCATGCGCGGCAGGGACGGCTCAGCGCGAGCCTTTCTCAACATGTGCACGCATCGCGGCGCCAGGCTCGTCGAAGAGAGCGAGCCATGGTCCGGCAATGCGAAACGGCTCGCCTGTCCCTTCCATGCCTGGACGTTCGACAATCAGGGCGCGCTGATCGGCCAGCCGGGCAAGGCCGGGTTCGCCGGCTGCGATATCGGCGCGCGCGACCTCGTGGAAGTTCCCTGCGCCGAACATCTCGGGCTGCTCCTCGTTCGCGCAGATCCCGACGGCGATCCGATCGACGCCGCAGCCCATCTCGGCGATTTCGCGCCGGTCCTCGAACAGCTCGAACTGCACCGGGCGGTGCCGGTCAAGAGGGGCATATTGAAAGCCGATTCCAACTGGAAATTCGCGCTCGACACCTATGGCGAAGGCTATCATTTCAAGACCCTGCACGCCTCCACCATCGGCCAGACCCATTATAACGATATCTGCGTGTTCGAGCCGGTCGGCCGCCACCACCGGGTCGGCTTTCCCGATCTGTCGGTCGGCAAGAATGTCGGCAAGGACGAAGCCGACTGGCCCGAGACCGATTATGGGGGCGTCCATTTCCTGTTTCCCAACACCGTGATCTTCTTCGGCTCGCTGACGCCGGGCGTGTTTTTCACCCAGGTCTTCCGCCTGTTTCCCGACGGGGTCGGCAAGACGCGCTGCCAGTTCGCCGTCTATGCGCCGTTCGGGATCATCGACGAGGAATATCGCGCGACCTGCGAAACGGCCTATGACGCGACGGCCAAGGTCGTGCAGACCGAGGACTATCGGGTCGCCGCGGCCGGATACGCCAACCTCCTGACCGCACCTGACGATTTTCACGTCGTGCTCGGCGCGAACGAGATCGCGCTGCAGGCCGTACACCGCCATATCGCCGAGACCATCGGCATGCCCCTCCCCACCGAAAGGAGCTGACATGGACGAGCAAGCCACCTCGCCCCGCCCCGACGACCGCTGCCCCGACATCACGGTCGACGACATTCTGGACCAGGATTCGCGCCCGGTTCCGCCCGAGGTCCGCGACGACGAGTGGCGCGACCTCGGCACCGATGCGGTCGCCGCCGAGCGGTACACGGGCGATGCGTTTTTCGAAGCCGAGCGGACGAAGATGTGGCCCAATGTCTGGCAGTTCGCGGCGCGCGAGGAAGAGATGCCCGAGCCCGGCGACCATGTCGTCTACAACAATGTCGGCCGCTCCTATATTCTCGTGCGGCAGGAAGACGGATCGGTCCGTGCCTTCCACAATGTCTGCCTGCATCGCGGCCGCAAGCTGCGCCTCGAAAGCGGCCATGCGAGCGAGCTGCAATGCCCGTTCCACGGTTTCACCTGGAACAATGACGGCTCGCTGAAGCAGATTCCCTGCCAGTGGGACTTCACGCATCTCGAAAAGCGCGACATGAGCCTGCCCGAGCTGCGCGTCGGCCGCTGGGCGGGCTTCATCTTCGTAACCGAGAGCGAAGACCAGGTGCCGCTCGAAGACTATCTGGCGCCGCTGACCGACAAGTTCGCGCGCTGGCGGCTCGAGGAATGCTATACTGCGCTCTGGGTCGGCAAGGTCGTCAAGGCCAATTGGAAGGCCGTCGCCGAGGCGTTTATGGAAGCCTGGCATTCGATCGTCACCCATCCGCAGATCCTGCCCTATACCGGCGACGCGAATACCCGCTATTCGATCTGGGGCGACCATGCGAATCTGGCGCTCACGCCGTTCGGCCGACCGAGCCCCCATCTGAAGGACGAGAAGCTGTCCGAAGAGGAGATCATGGAGGCGTTCGACCAGACGTCCGGCCGGTCGGCGAGCGCCGGCGGGCGCAAGCTCGTCGAGGGCAAGACGGCGCGCCAGTCCATGGCCGAAGCCAATCGCGAGCAGTTTCTCGAAGCGCTCGGCTATGACAGCTCCGACGCGACCGACAGCGAGATGCTCGACGCCTTCACCTATAATGTCTTCCCCAACATGGCGCCGTGGGGCGGCTTCGCGCCGAACATCGTCTATCGCTGGCGGCCTTGGCCGGACCAGCACGCGGCCTTGATGGAAGTGCGCATTCTTGCCCGCAAGCCGAAGGACGGCGAGATGCCTGAGGCCGCCGAAATGCGTTTCCTCGAGGAACATGAGCCCTGGGCCACGGTCGAGGAATGGGGCGCGCTGGGCGGCGTGTTCGATCAGGACATGGAGAACCTCCCCTATGTCCAGGAAGGGCTGATCGCGAGTCCCAACAACCGCGTCGAACTCGGCAAATATCAGGAAAGCCGGATCCGCCATTTCCACCAGACCATGGACAAATATCTGACGGGGGCCTTGCCCTAAAATCACGGACGGCGCGTTATCCGCCCGTGCGGTGTCATCCTGAACTTGATTCAGGATCGATTAGCCTCGACGATGCCGACGACACGCGTCGCTTGCGCTCATGGATGCCGGATCGAGTTCAGCATGACGGCATTCGCGGGACTATCGCATTCTCACACTTCCGGAGTGATCCATGCCCGACACCCCTTTCGATCTCTCCGGCCGCGTCGCGCTCGTGACCGGCGCCTCCTCGGGCCTCGGCGCCGGTTTCGCGCGGCTGCTGGCGCGCGCCGGCGCCAAGGTCGTGCTCGGCGCCCGGCGCAAGGAGCGGCTGGAGGCGCTGGCCGAAGAGATCGGCGATGGTGCGCTCGCCGTCGGGATGGACGTCGCCGACGAGGACTCGGTGATCGCGGCCTATGACGCGGCCGAGGCGGCCTTCGGCACGGTGGACGCCGTCGTCGCCAATGCCGGGATGAGCAACGATGCGCTCGCGCTCTCCATGGCCGTCGAGGCGTTCGACGCCGCGATGGCGGTCAATCTGCGCGGCGCCTTCCTGACGGCGCGCGAGGGCGCCAGACGCCTGATCGCAGCCGAGCGCGACAATGGACGGATCGTGCTGATCTCCTCGATCACGGCGTTCGAACCGTCTCCGGGGCTCTCGGCCTATGCGGCGAGCAAGGCAGGCGTATCGCAGCTCGGCAAGACGCTGGCGCGCGAATGGCTGAACAAGGGGATCAACGTCAACATGATCCTGCCCGGCTATATCCGGACCGAACTCAACCAGGACTGGTTCGACAGCGCGGGCGGACAGAAACAGATCGCCCGCTTCAACCGCCGCCGGCTGATGCCACAGGAAGGGCTCGACGGGATACTGCTGTACCTCTGCGCCGACGAGAGCGCCTATGTGACGGGTGCCGAGTTCGTCATGGACGACGGACAGACGCTGTAGCGCGTGCTCATCCGCCAGCCTGGCGCTTCACTTCCGCCGAGTCGAAATAGTGGATCCGGATCTCGACCGCCTTGCCGTTTTCGACCCGCGTCGCCTCGACCATAGGCTGGGTGAAGCGTTCGCCGGTCGCCTTCGACGTCATGCTGAACTGGAGGATCGCGACCGCCCATTCCTCGCCGCCGACGATCGATTCGACGATGACTTCGGGTTCCTCCCAATAGGTCATGACCTCGGCATAGAGCCGCCGGAGGGCATCCCGGCCGCGCCATTCGCCGCCATAGGGCAGCGACGGCGGTTCATGGATAACGAGATCCTCCGAAAAATGCGGCTCGATCTTGTCCCATTCGTCCCGGCCCGCATGGGTGAAGACGGCGGTGACGATCTCGGCCGGTGTCACTCGATCGTGCCGATCAGGTCGCCGACCTTGTAAACCTGGCCTTCTTCCCCCGTCGTACGGATCGTTCCGGCGGCCTGCGCCTCGATCTCGGTCGCGCTCTTGTCGGTCTCGACCGTGTAGATGACGTCGCCCTTCTCGACGGTATCGCCATCGGCATACATCCATTCGGTGAGCGTCATCTCGGTCGCGCTCATGCCGAGCTTCGGAATGCGGATCTCCGTCGCCATCGCCTATTGCTTCCAGTCCATGGTGGCCTTGATCGCCCCGACGATCTCCTCCCTAGTCGGGATCCAGGCCTGTTCGAGCGCGCTGACGAACGGGACGGCGGAAAAGGCGCCGCCGACACGCTGGACCGGCGCCTTCAGCGCGTTGAACAGCTTTTCGTGGATATTGGCGGAGATCTCCGCGCCGGTGCCGAAGGGTTTCACGGCCTCGTGCAGGGTCACCGCACGGCCCGTCTTGTGGACGGACGCGAGCACCGTTTCCTCGTCATAGGGCGCGATCGTGCGCAGATCGACCACCTCGACCGAAATCCCCTCCTTGTCGAGCTCCTCGGCGATGCCGAGTGCGTCGAGGACCGTGCGGCCATAGGTGATGAGCGAGACGTCCGTGCCCTCGCGCGCGATCGCCGCCTTGCCCAGCGGCACCCGGTAATCCTTGCCCGGATCGTCCGACTGCAGTCCGTAGCAGAGAATATTCTCGATGAAGAGCACCGGATCGTTGCAGTCGATCGAGGCGCGCAGCAGGCCCTTGGCATCCGCCGCGTTCGACGGCGTAACCACCTTGATCCCCGCGACATGGGCGAACCAGGCCTCGAGCATGTCCGAATGCTGGCCGCCGAAGCCGACGCCGACGCCGGTGGTCGTGCGGATGACGAGCGGTACATTGGTCTGGCCGCCCGACATGAAGCGCAGTTTCGCGGCGTGGTTGACGATCTGGTCCATGCACACGCCGACGAAGTTCATCAGCATGATCTCGGCAACCGGACGCTGGCCGGCGATCGCCGCGCCGACGGCGGCGCCCATGATCGCGGTTTCCGAAATCGGCGTGGCGCGGACGCGGTTCTCGCCATATTTTTCGGTGAGGCCTGCGGTGATCTTGAAGACGCCGCCGCCCTGCTTGGCCGACACGTCCTCGCCGAGGCAGAACACGCCGTCATCGGCGGCCATCGCTTCGTCGAGCGCCTGGTTGAGGCCCTCGGTCATCGTGATCTGGCCGCTCATGCCGCGATCTCCTCTTCGAACACATCCTTGCGAAGCTCGTCCGCGTCGGGGAACGGCGCCTCGAGCGCCTTTTCGACCGCCGCGTCGATCTCGGCATCGATCTCGGCGACGATCGCGTCGAGCTCCTCCTCGGTGAACTGGTGGTCGAGCATGACCTTGCGCAGCTTGGGCAGCGGGTCCTCGGCCTGCATCTCGGCAATATGGTCCTCGGGCATGTAGGAGAAATCGGCGCCGAAGAAATGGCCCATCATCCGGTAGCACATCGCCTCGATCAGGGTCGGCCCCTCGCCGGCGCGGGCGCGGTCGACGGCTTCCTTCGCCGCCGCCCACATCGCCTCGACATCGTTGCCGTCGACGCGCACGCCCTTCATGCCGTAACCGGCGGCGCGCTCGGCGATCGTCGGACTGTCGGTATGGTCGGCATAGGCGGTATGCTCGCCATAGCGGTTGTTCTGGCAGAGGAAGACGACCGGAAGCTTGTAGAGCTGCGCCATGTTCATCGCCTCGTGAAACGCGCCGATATTCGCCGCGCCGTCGCCGAAGCTCGTCACCGTCACCCGCCCGTCGCCGTTATTCTGCGACGCCATGGCGAGGCCGTTGGCGATCGGGATGCCCGAGCCGACGACGCCGGTCGTCACCATCACCCCGCTTTCGGGATGGGTGATGTGCATGGGACCGCCCTTGCCCTTGCAGGTGCCGGTCGCCTTGCCGATGCATTCCGCCCACCAGAGATCGGCGGGCACGCCCTTGGCCGTCTGCTCGCCCTGGCCGCGATAGGTGCAGACGACGTAATCGTCTTCGTTCAGCGCCGCCATCATCGCGCCCGAAACGAGTTCCTGCCCGCGCACGGGGTAATACATCACCGCGACCTTCCCCTGGGTCAGCAGCGACCGGAATTTCTCGTCGGTCTGCGCGACCTTCATCGTCCGGGTATAGATATCCTTCAGGATATCGCGGTCCAATTTCGTATCACTCATCGCTGGCCTTTCTGTTCAGGCGGATTCGGCATCGAGGCCGACCTTGGGGTTGGCGCTGGCGGATGCGCTGGGCCGCGCGGCGACCCGATCGAACCATGATTTGAGATTCGCCAGTTCCGCGGGCAGCGGCTGACCGACCTGCCCGCCGAAATCGATAAAGGCGAAGAGCACGATATCGGCGAGCGTGAAGCGGTCGCCGGCGAGATAGTCGCGATCCGCCAGCCAGGAATCGAAGCCCGCCATGCCGTCCTTCGCGCAGGCCTTGAGCCCGTCGGCGGCCTCGGGCAGGCAGCGCATCCGGTCCTGGAACAGCGGCAGCCCCTCCGATCCCCGAAAACCCGTGGTCATCGGCATGACGACGTCGAAATCGACACGGCGGACGAGCATCCGGGTCTCGGCGCGCTCCTCCGGCGTCGCGCCGATCAGCGCCGGCTCGGGATGCTTGTCCTCGATATATTCGCAGATCGCGACGCTTTCGGAGACATGACCGCCGCTATCGGTTTCGAGCAGCGGGACCTGGCCGAACGGGTTCTTCGCCCGAAACGCGTCCTGCCGGTTCTCGCCGGCCATGATATCGACAAAGGCGCGGTCGATAGCGACGCCCTTTTCCTCGATGAACATGAGCGCGACGCGCGGATTGGGACCGAGGGCCTGATAGAGTTTCATCCCGAATACCTTCCGCTAGAACTGGACGCGCTGGGTGAAGCCGCCGTCGATGACGATATTGGCGCCGGTCATATAGGGGCAGGCGGGCGACGCGACGAAGACGATGGCTTTCGCCACTTCCTCGGGCTCGCCGAACCGGCCCATCGGCATCTTGGCCAGCGTGCCTTCGTAGAGTTCGGGCATGACGCCCTTGATCATCTCCCAATTGCCGCCCGGATATTCAATCGCGCCCGGCGAGACGCAGTTGACGCGAACGCCCTGCGGCGCAAGCGCCTGGCTGAGCTGGGAGCCATAGGTGATGAGCGCGGCCTTGAGCGCGTTGAACGCCTGGGGCGCGATGAAGGTCTCGAGCGCCGCGGTCGACGACATGAAGACAATAGAACCGGCATCGGATTCGGCGAGCTGGGGCGTCAGCGCCTCGACGCCGTTCACCGCGCCCATGATGTCCATGTCGAGCCCCTGCTGCCAGTCGGCTGTGCCGCCCGTGCCCGACGAACTCGCCGTGTGCACGAAGATATCGCACCCGCCGAGCGTATCAGCGGCCTTGGCCAGCCAGTCCCTATACGCATCCGCGCCGCTGTTGATGTCGAAAACCTGGCCATGGACCTTGCCGGAACCGGCCGCGTCGATCTCCTGCTTCGCCGCCTCGATCTTGTCCTCCTTGCGCGAGAAAAAGGCGACGTCCGCGCCCTCGGCGGCGAAATGCCGGAGCGAGGCGAGGCCGAGACCGTGCGCGCCGCCGTTCATGATGACTTTCTTGCCTGCCAGTCCGAGATCCATCATCCTCACCTTTCGCCTTATTCTGTGGAGGGTAAACCTACTGCATCGCCGGTTCGGCGTTAATCAGCAAAAGTGCCAGCGACAGCGATCCGCGCTATGCTATAGAGCGGGCCGAGGGGGCAGATATGATCAAGAAGGTCGTGATCGCCGTGCTGGCGATTATCCTGATCGGCGGCGGGATCGCATGGTTCAACCGGCAGGCGATCATCCTATACGTCGTCGCCAATCGCGACAGGGTCGACGTGGCGGCCAACCGGCCCATCCGCTGGGACACCGGGCCCACCGAAGCGATTGTCCCGGTAGGCGACCGCCCGCCCAACATCGTCTTCATCCTCGCCGACGATCTCGGGATCAACGATATCTCGACATTCGGCGGCGGGATCGCGGGCGGCCGGGTGCCGACACCCAATATCGACCGGCTCGCCGCCGAAGGCATGATTTTCGAACAGGCCTATGCGGGCACCGCCAGCTGCGCGCCGAGCCGCGCAATGCTGATGACCGGACGCTACCCGACCCGAACCGGCTTCGAATTCACGCCGACGCCGGACGGGATGGGCCGGATGGTCAATCTGCTGGCCGACACGGACCGGTCCGGTCTGCCGCCGCTGGAATGGGACAGCGCACGGGCCGAAGCCGCTCCGCCTTACGCCGAACAGGGCCTGCCGGGCTCGGAAGTCACCATCGCCGAAGTGCTGGGCGAGGCCGGTTATCACACGGTCCATATCGGCAAATGGCATCTCGGACGGGGCGCGGAATTCGACCCCAACGCGCAAGGCTTCGACGAAAGCCTGTTGATGGCCAGCGGCCTGTTCCTGCCCGAAGACGATCCCGACGTCGTCAACGCCCGGCTCGATTTCGATCCGATCGACCGGTTTCTCTGGGCGCGGATGCAGTTCGCCGCGAGCTTCGACGGCGGCGAATGGTTCGAACCCGGCGGTTATCTGACCGACTGGTGGACCGACGAGGCGATCAGCGTCATCCGCGCCAACCGCAACCGGCCCTTTTTCCTGTATCTCGCGCATTGGGGCGTCCACACGCCGCTTCAGGCGACGCGCGCCGATTACGAAGCGGTCGGCGATATCGAGCCCCATCGGGAGCGGGTCTACGCAGCCATGGTGCGGGCGCTCGACCGCAGCGTCGGAGACATCATGGCCGAGCTCGAAGCGCAGGGGCTCGCGGACAACACGATCATCGTCTTTTCCAGCGACAATGGCGGCGCGGGTTATATCGGCCTTCCCGACATCAATGCGCCCTATCGCGGCTGGAAACTGACCTTTTTTGAAGGCGGGATCCGGGTGCCCCTGTTCATGCGCTGGCCCGCGCGGATCGCGGCGGGGAGCCGCAGCGACACGCCGGTCGCGCATATCGATCTGATGCCGACGCTCGCGGCGGCGGGAGGCGCTGCGCTGCCGGACGGCGTCGCGATCGACGGCATCGACCTGCTCCCGTCGTCGGGCGCACCCGAAAGACCGGGCGACGCGATATTCTGGCAGAGCGGCTATTATCGGGTCGTGCGGCAGGGCGACTGGAAATTGCAAGTCAGCCAGCGTCCCGAACGGGAATGGCTTTTCAATCTCGCCGAAGATCCAACCGAACAGACGAATCTCGCGCAGACGCATCCGGCGCGGGTCGCCCGGATGCGGGCACTGCTCGCCCGGCACGAAGAAGGACGCCGTCCGCCCCTTTACCCTTACACGCTGGAAGCGCCGATCGCGGTCGATCGGACATTGGCGGAGCGCGTCGGCAGTCGGGACGAGGTGATTTATTGGCCGAACTGAGCGGCCGACCGTTCAGCCGGAGCCGTCTCCGGTCAGATCGGCATCGGCCAGCGTGCGGGCCAGAATATCTCCCGACAACGGTTTCTTGAGTACGACGTCGTCGGGTTCCAGAAAATCGATCTGGTCGCGGTCGTAAGCGGTGATGAAAACGAACGGGATTCCGCGCTCCCGCAGGGTCTGCGCGATGGGTCGGGAGGTCTTGCCGGAACCGAGATTGACGTCGAGAAAGGCGATGTCGATCTCCTGTTCCTTCGCGATCGCCTTCGCGTCGTCGAGGTGGATGCTGGGCCCGACAATCTCGAAACCGAGATCTTCGACCAGGTCCACCATCTCGAATGCGACCATGATTTCGTCTTCGACAATGAATACGCGTCGCGCGGTATCAGTCATTTGCGTCCTGTTTCAGCTTGGCGAACGGCGCGATCAATCGCCAGGTCAGCCCGTCCGCCGGATAATCGATCGTAACGGAGCCTTGCGTCTCCATCGCAAGCGCGCGCTCGATGATGAACGAACCGAAGCCCTTGCTTTCCGGTTCAACGGTTTTCGGGCCGCCGCGTTCCCTCCAATCGATCTCTAACTGGCAATCAGGCCCTTCGGACACGGTCCATTCAATGTCCACGGTGCCGCCGACCGCGGACAATGCGCCATATTTGAACGCGTTGGTCGAAAGCTCGTAGAGCGCCATCGACAGCGCCAAAGCCTGTTTGGAGGGAAGCTCGATATCCGGTCCGGACATGATGACCGTGCCTTCCTCCACCTGCTGGCCGAGAATGTCCCGAACAATACCGCTGATCGTCGCCGTCTTCCATGTCTTGCCCACGAGGCCGGCATGGGCCCTCGCGTACGCATCCAGCCGCCGATCGATCGTATCGCGCAGCCCCGGCATTACCCCGTTCTTGCGCAGCGACTGGCTAACGATTGATTTGACGACCGTGAACGCGTTTTTTACCCTGTGATCGAGCTCGGCGATCAATATCTCCTGCTCGCGCCGGAGCTGCCGTTCCTTCTCGATGTCGATCAGCGCGACCGACGCGGCGATCATCCTGCCATCATCGTCCGTTATCGGCCTCCCGACGATCTTCATCCAGAATCGCGAACCATCGCCGCGCTGGTAATGGACATCCAGTTCGGCATAGTCCTCCCCGTCCCGGATCACGCGCGAGAGCGGATATTCGTGGCTATCAACACGCCGACCGTCGGCGTGAAAGGATATCCACTCGCCATAGGAGTCGAAATTCTCCGATTTCAGCATCGGATGACCGAGCATCTCCACGACGCGGGAATTACCGAGCAATATCTCCCCGCTCGGTGCTTCGGCCAGGACCACGCCGACCGGAACGGTCTCGAGCGCCGCCCCGAGAATCGAGGATCGCTTCTCCGCGCTTTCGGCGATGGCGGCCTGATCGGCACTGTCGGCAAGCGCTTCGGCGAGTTTGCTGCGTAGATCCGCATTTTCCGCAGTCAGCTTCCTGTTCAACTCGTCCATCGCAACCCCTCTTGCATACGCTACTTACCAAAACCCGCCGACACGCTATTTCGTTTGATCCCCAGAGCTTTATCAAAGTTCTCCCTAATGCGTACATCATTGTCGCGCGCGAATCTGCCATCGGGCAAGCATCCGTTTTGCGGAAATTGACCGTCGCAAGCGTTAGAAAGTCCCAATAATTTGGGAATTTCCGTCAGCGTCGAAGTATTTATGTTCCGTTGCATTAACGTAACGATCCTTTCTGACCGCAGCGGATACGGCCATACTTCGCCGGTGCTTGGCTTGTTAAGGTCCTAAAATCATTATTTGTTAAATCATGCAGAGTTACTTCAATCCGGGGCATGACAGAACGCGAATATTGCGAGCAGGAGACCAGGCACTTCGAAGACAGACGAGCGGGAGAACATAATGAACGTTCAGAGGCAGAATTTTTCCGACGCCACCCGGCATGATGTTGTCCGACAACAGCTGGGCGATCGGCGCGATGCAATCAGGCACCGAACTGTTCTTCAACAAGCTCGTCATGTCGGCCAATATTCCCAACAATTGTGCATCGTAAAAAACATCTCGCGCTCCGGCATGATGGCGCGAACTTTCATTCCGCTCGAAAAACGCGACAAACAGTTGATCGAGTTCCGCAGCGGCCGGAAAATCCTGGGCCGCGTGGCCTGGACAAAAGATGACCTGGCCGGGTTCGAATTCATCGACAAGGTCGATCCGGACGCTGTCTTCCGGCCGCAGAGCTTCCACATATTGCCGCGGACGCCGCGCCTCGAGATCGACATCGTGGCGCGATTCGAGACCGAACACATCATGGCGATGGTGCCGCTTCTCGATATCTCGCAGACGGGCGCCAAGATCGAGTGCCATGGCATCGCACGCCCCGGAAGCACGGTCACGCTGCATGTCGAAAACCTGGCCCGGCTCTCTGCCGTGGTGCGCTGGGTGAATGCCGGCCATATGGGCTTGTACTTCAAGGACAAGATTCCGCTCGCGACGCTAGCGAAATGGGCGTGCCGGAAAAATCCGCGGCGCAGCCTGCTGGATTATTGTCTCGACCAGGTGCCGCTTCCGGCCGGCGCCGCTCTCGACGAGGACTGGCAGGATCTGTGCCGTCAGATAGACGCCCTGACGCAGAAGCCGGACAGCGGTTAGACCTCGAGAAAATTCGAAAGACGTTCGAACGCGTCGGCGAAATCCTGTTTGAACTGCTGGACGACCTGGCCCGAAGACATGGGCTCGTTCATCAGGCCTACGCCCTGGCCGACCCAATAGGTTGCGAGCTTCTTCGCGCCCTCATGGCCGCCCTGGCTCAGCTTGTCGATCTGCCGCAGAGCCGGTTCGCTGACCATCGACTGGAGCGGCATCGGCAAGGGATCCGGAGCATCCTTGGCTTCCCAGGCATCGGTCCATGGCGACCGAAGCTGGCGCGACGGCTTGCCGGTCCGTGAACGCGAACGCACCGTGTCGCGCGAGGTGGCGGCGAGCATCTTCTCCTTCACCACCGGATTGGTTTCCGCTTCGGCGGTCGTCAGCCAGACCGAGCCGCACCATGCTCCGGCAGCGCCCATCGCCATCGCGGCCGCCATCTGTTCGCCGGTCGTGATGCCGCCCGCGGCGAGGATCGGCGTATCGGCGCCGATCTCCTTGAGTGCGCGCGCGACCTCGGGAATCAGAACCATCGTCGAAACGTCGCCGCAATGGCCGCCCGCTTCGCCGCCGGCGACGACGAGAATATCGACCCCCGCCGCGACCTGCGCGACCGCATGTTCGCGCGCGCCGACGAGCGCCGCTACCGGGACGCCATGCTCTTTCCCCATGTCGAGCATCACCGGCGGCGGTACGCCCAGCGCATTGGCGATGAGCTTGATCGGATATTCGAATGCGGCTTCGAGACTGGTCGCGGCACCCTCCTCGCGCAAGTTTCTGGCGAAGTTGGCCGACATTCCGCGGGTCTTCTCGAGATCGCCGGTGGCGATATCATGGTCCTTCAGGATTCCCGCCGCGAAATCCTTGTGACCCGCCGGGATCGCGTCGATCAACTTGCCGGTATCGAGCTTCTCGCCCTTGCCCGCGAACTTGTTGGGCACGATCAGGTCGACACCATAGGGTTTTCCGTCGACATGCGCGTCGATCCAGTCCAGTTCCTCGCGCAATCGGTCCGGCGAGAGGTTGACGGCCCCGAACACGCCCATGCCGCCAGCCTTCGACACCGCCGCAACGACGTCGCGGCAATGCGAAAAGGCGAGCAGCGGAAATTCGATATCGAGCATCGAACAGATCGGTGAATTCATCATGCACGCGTCTCCCGTTTCGGGCACCATATCGGAGCGCCGACACTGCGCAAGCCGTTCGTCAGCCGCCGAAAACAATCGGCCTAGCGATTTTCCATCTGTTGAAACCGCGACGGACTCGGCTAGGCTGATCCGATGAACAACAGGGTTGATATCGCCATCGTCGGAGCGGGGCATGGCGGCGCTCAGGCCGCCATCATGCTGCGCCAGCAGAAGTTCGACGGTTCGATCGCGCTGATCGGGGACGAGCCGGACTATCCGTATGAGCGCCCACCGCTGTCCAAGGAATATTTCGCCGGCGAGAAACCGTTCGAAAGGATCATGATCCGGCCCGGGAAGTTCTGGGCCGAGCGGGATGTCTCGATGATGCTCGGTCGGCGGGTGACGGACGTCGACGCCGAACGGCACGAACTGACCTTCGCCGACGGAGAGACGCTCGCCTATGGCCATCTGATCTGGGCGACTGGCGGAACGCCGCGCATGGTGAACTGTCCGGGTCACGATCTGTCCAGCGTCCACGCGGTACGGACCCGTGCCGATGTCGATGCCATGATGGCGAAGCTCGATACGGTCGAGCGCGTAGTGATCATCGGCGGCGGCTATATCGGCCTGGAAGCGGCCGCCGTTCTCACGAAACTGGGCAAACATGTCGTGCTGCTCGAGGCGCTGGACAGGGTGTTGGCGCGGGTCGCAGGCCCGGAACTGTCGCACTTCTATGAAAGCGAGCATCGGGCCCATGGCGTCGATCTGCGGACGGGTGTCACGGTCGCCGGCATAACCGGCGACCAAGGACGGGCCACGGGCGTCGAACTGGCGGGCGGCGAAACCATCCCGGCGGACATGGTGATCGTCGGCATCGGGATCATTCCGGCGGTCGAACCGCTGATCGAAGCCGGCGCCGAGGGCGGCAACGGCGTCCTCGTCGACGCGAACTGCCGGACGAGCCTGCCGGACATTTTCGCGATCGGCGACTGCGCGGCCCACGCCAACCCCTTCGCCGACGGCGCGACGATCCGGCTCGAGTCGGTGCAGAACGCCAACGACCAGGCGACCGTCGCAGCCAAGACGATTCTCGGCCATCCCGTCCCCTACGACGCGATACCGTGGTTCTGGTCCAACCAGTACGATCTGAAGCTCCAGACGGTCGGCCTCTCGACCGGTCACGACGCGACCATCGTCCGGGGAGAACCCGCCACCCGCAGTTTTTCGGTGGTCTATCTGAAGGACGGCCGGGTGATCGCACTCGACTGCGTCAACGCGACCAAGGACTATGTACAGGGGCGGAAACTCATCGTCGGCAAGACCAAGCCGGATCCGGCCAAGCTCGCCGATGCGGCGGTTCCGCTCAAGGAACTCGCCGCCTAGCATTCCGCATATCGAACAAGGAGCATTGCATTGAGCACAGCACAAACGGGGCCGCTGGCCGGATGCCGGATCGTCGAATTCGATGCGATCGGGCCGGTACCGCTCGCGGGCATGATCCTCGCCGATATGGGTGCCGACATCGTCCGGATCGGCCGTCCGGGAAGCGCCGCCATGGCGGAGGTGCCGGGCAACGCGGTCCTGCAACGCGGACGACAGACTGTGGAACTCAACCTCAAGGACGATGCGCAGCGCGACCAGGCGATGGACCTTATCGCCGAGGCTGACGCCCTGTTGGAGGGGCAGCGTCCGGGCGTGATGGAGCGGCTAGGGCTCGGCCCCGAGCACTGCCATGCCCGCAACGCCAAACTCGTCTATGGGCGGATGACGGGCTGGGGTCAGGATGGCCCGCTCGCCCAGAGCGCCGGCCACGATATCGGCTATATCGCGATCACCGGGGCGCTGGGCTCGATCGGGCGGAAGGACGCGCCGCCGCCGCCGCCGCTGAACCTGGTCGGCGACTATGGCGGCGGTACGATGTTCCTGATCGCCGGCGTGTTGGCGGCTATCCTGTCCGCACGGGAGACCGGCAAGGGCCAGGTCGTCGACGCGGCGATGACCGACGGGGCGGCGATCCTGATGAGCATGTTCTACGCCTTCCATGCGGGCGGCATGTGGAAGGCGGAACGCGAGGCCAACCTGCTCGACGGCGGCACGCCCTGGTATCGCTGCTACGAAACGGCGGATGGCGGCCATATGGCCGTCGGCGCCATCGAACCGCAATTCTACGCTGAGCTGCTCGCCAAACTCGACCTCGAGCCGGCGGATTTCCCGCAGGGCGACAAACGGGGCTGGCCGAGAATGACCGAGGCTTTCGCCGCGAAATTCGCGAGCCGGACGCGCGACGAATGGGCTGCCCATTTCGAGGGCAGCGACGCCTGCGTCGCGCCCGTGCTCTCGATCGCCGAAGCGCCCGGGCATCCGCACAATGTGGCGCGCCAAACCTTCGCCGAACATCGCGGCATCATGCAGCCCATGCCCGCGCCCCGCTTTTCGGAGACGCCGGCCCGCATCGGAGAGGCAACCGGGGCGATTTCCGTCGAGGACGCGCTCCGCCGCTGGACCTAGCCCTACCCTAGCTCTCGCGCTTGAACGTCAGGCCGGCATTGGCCTCCAGCCGTTCGATCAACGGCGCGGCCATGACCGCGCCGGGCGTCAATATCCCGCCCGGGGCATCGGGCACGTCGCGGACGAGACAGATCGCGCTTTCGGCGATCATCTTCGAGGTCGAACCATAGCCGGGGTCCTTGTCGCCGGTCACACCCACGGTCACCCGTTGCCCGTCCTCCCCCTCGGCGACGAACAGGACGTCGTAGAAGCCCGATTCGCGCTCCTCCTTGCTCGGTCCTTCGCCGGGCTTGGGGCCGTCGTCGCTGCCGAGCGAATTGTCGCCGGCCACCGCCCTCGCCGCCGCTTCGCCGCCGTCGCCGGGGCCGGTCAGCACCATTTCGTCATAGACGAAGTCCTCGCCATAGGGATGGCCGAGCAGGAAGTTCGTCCGATGCACGTTGCGCGTGTTGATCGCGGCCATGATGAACGGCGCGACCCAGCTATCGAGATCGGCTTCGTAATCGACCGTGTTGCCGGGCGGCTGATCGGCACCCTGAAAGCCCGGCGTGAGCGAAAAGGGATTGAGCAGCAGCTTGACCACTTCGGGGTCCCTGGCCGCGGCCGCCATGGTCGCCTTGAGGCTCGCTGCGGTGCCGCCGGAAAAGGTGCCCTGCATCGCGCGAACCCGGCCCTTGATCCGCTTTGACGGTTCGCCGAACTCCTCTTTTGCCGCCTGCTGGAGGAACCAGACGCCAAGATCGAACGGAATGGAATCGAAACCGCAGGAAAAGACGATCCGCGCCCCGCTCTCCTTCGCCTGGTCGCCATAGCGGTCGATCATCTGCCGCATCCAGGCGGGCTCGCCGCACAGATCGACATAATCGGTCCCCGCGGCGGCGCAGGCCGCGATCAGCGGCTCGCCGTAGAGCTGATAGGGGCCGACGGTCGTCGCGACACATCGGGTGCGCGCGACCATGTCGGCGATCGATTGGGGATCGTCCGCATCCGCCACGACGAGCGGCGTATCGGCCGGGGCACCGATCTCGTCCCGCACCGCGGCCAGCTTGTCCGCACTGCGCCCGGCCATCGCCCAGCGCAGGTCCCCCGCATAATTCTGCGAGATATATTCGGCCACCAGCCGGCCGGTATAACCGGTCGCGCCGTAAACGATGACTTCGAATTCGCGGGTCTCTGCCATGAAAATTCTCCAAAAAGGCGCGACGCCGGAAAGGGCCGCGAACGGACGGGCGGGTTGCAATCAGATTTGGCGTTCCAAACGCACGAGAAAGGGCGCCGCGTCAAACGCAGCGCCCGATTTCTCATGAGTCTTCGATCCTAGAAGCGGATGCCGGCGGCGAGGCCGTAGCGGCGCGGTTCCAAGGTGAAGATGTTCGTGAACAGGCCCGAGGACGGGTCGGTCACATACTGGCCGGTGATCGCATCATTGTCGAAGATGTTCTGGACAAAGGCGCGAACGAACCAGCGGTCATCGGCACCGTTCAGTTGGATCTGGGCGTTGGCGATATCATAGGACGGGATATTGTCGATCGGGCTGTTGAAGCTCCGCGACCATTGATCGCCGGTAAAGGCGTAGTCGGCCCGGAGCACAACATTCATGCCATTGTCGAACTCATGCGTGTATTGCCCGCCGATCGAGAACTTCCAGTTCGGCGCCTGCGGCAGTTCGTTACCCGTCACGTCCACTTCCGCGCCTTCGGCAACCGTAAACGCCCCGAAGCTGTTGAGCAGCGGCTGAAGCGCGGCGAGGGCAGGGTTGAACAGCCCGATATTGCCGGCAGCGGCCGCCTGTAGCGCCGAACAGAAGGCGAAGGCACCGGTCGTATTCGTGCCCGGAACCGGCACGGTCGGCTGAAGGCCAAGGGCACCGTTGATCGTGTTGACGAACGCATTCGCGCCGGCCGCGTTACCTGCGGCCTGCGGAATAACGGCGCAGTTCGAAGCGTTATCCAAGCTTTTCAGGATCACGGTATCGCTCCGGCCGCCGGAAGGATCCCGCGAATCGATCAGCTGCAGATCGCCGATGCTGGTGTTGAGATAGCTGGCCGTGAAGTTGAACAGCCACGCCGGATCGGGCGAAACCACCGCCTCGAGCTCGACGCCCCAGACCTCGGCACTCGTATTGGTGTTGATCGAGGTACGGGCCAGGATACGGCTCAGCTGCAGGTCCTGGTAATCATAATAGAAGATTGCGCCATTGAGCTGCACCGCCCCGTTCGCGAGCGTGTTCTTCGAGCCGATTTCGAAAGCATTGATGATCTCGGGATCAAACGTGCTTTCGACGCTCGGGAACTCGACCGGGTTGACCGGCGGATTGATGCCGCCCGATTTGTAACCGCGCGAATAGGAGGCATAGAGCAGGTTGTCCGGAGACCATTGCCAGTCGAGTACGATACGGCCCGTGATCTCGTCGAAACTCGCCGATTCGACGCGGAAAGGCTGGAGCCCGGCCGTGGTGGGATCGGCATCGACCTGATTGCTGATCACACTCGCTACGTCGGTCGTGCCGAACGGCACCAAGGTCGCGAGCAGCGGCGAGCGCGCCGAAACTGACTTTTCGTCGTTCGAATATCGCCCGCCCACCGTCAGCCGCAGATTGTCCGTGATATCGAGATAGACCTCGCCGAAAATGCCATAGCTTTCGAGCGTGAATCCGGATGTCTCGGAGTTGAAGAAGGTCGGGCCCAGATACAGGGTCGGCGAGGCCGCGAAAGCCGCACCGGCCGCAGCCTGCGCATCGGCCAGCGAGCCACCGCCCGCCAACACTGCAGCGGCGGCGGCATCGGCCGCGGCCGTCGCGATACCGAGGCTTTGCAGGCCGCCAAGCACGCCACCGGCATAGTCGAGGCCGAACGCATTGACGAAATAGTCGCCGCCGCGATTGCGGTGGTCGAAATAGATGCCGCCAAGCAGGAAGTTGAACGGGCCGTCGAAATCGGACGTGAGAATCGCCTCGATCGACCATTGCCGGGCATCACTCGTCGACCGGTCGAACTCGATACTTTGATTGGCACAACCAAACGCGTCTCCGCCGAAAACGCCCGCATAGGACAGGTTCGCTTCCGAGGTACACGCCACGCCGGCCGGCCCGTTGGGGAACAGCGCATTCACGGCGGGCGCGAAGAACCGCCCGATCGCCGGATCGGCGGCGATACCGGCCAGTGTGGCGAACGCCGTCCTTTGCTGCACGCCGAAGGCCGGCGCCGCTGTCAGGTTGTAGTCGGTCCGCGTATCGATCGACGTTTCCTGCCAGCCGCCGGTGAGCTGCAAGGCGACCGGACCGAAATCATGATCGATCTGCGCCATCACATACCACTCGTCGGCGAAATAGGTCGGGTTGAAGTCGATATTCACCGTGCGAACGTCGGACGGAACGGTCACGCCCGAGTAGAGATCGGGCCCGTAGAGGCTGGTAAGACCAGTCGCTGCGAACAGCGGGCTGCCGCTGCTGATGCCGAGAAGTTCGGCCGACGCGAAGATCGACGCCAGGGTCGCGTTCGCGTTGACGGGCTCGTTCTGCAGCGAGGTCGGCAGACAGCCGAGCACGCCGGTGGGGTCACGGTCGCAAAGCTGTTTCTGGATGCGCGAACGGTTGTCGTTTTCCTCGAAATAATAGCCGATAATGTCGATCGTCGTGTCCGGGGTCGGCTCGATCCGCAGCGAACCACGGATGGCATACAGCTCGCGTCCGTCGATATCGGAACCGTCGAACAGGTTGGTCGTATAGCCGTCGCGCCGGACGTAGGTTCCCGCGACGCGCAAGCCGGCCCAGTCCGCCAGCGGAACGTTGACCATGCCCTCGCCGCGGAACGCGTCGAAATTGCCATATTCCAGCTCGGCCCTGGCGGAAAAGCCGCTAAGGTCGGGCCGCGCGGTGATCGTGTTCAACACGCCGCTCGTCGCGTTGCGGCCGTACAGCGTTCCCTGGGGTCCACGCAGCACCTCGATCCGTTCGAGATCGAAATATTCGGTTTCGAACAGGCGCGTGGCGAGCACCGGCATGCCGTTGATGTGAATGCCGAGCGCGCTGTCGCACGAGAAGCCGACGCACAGATTGCCCACGCCGCGAATGGCGAGGCTGGATCCCGTGAAGTTGCCCTTCGAGAAGGTGATGTTCGGAAGAGAGAGCTGGAGATCGCTGACATTTTCGATCTGCTGGCTTTCCAGCGCCTCGGAATCGAAGGCCGACACCGCGATCGGCACTTCCTGTAGCGTCTGGGCCTGGCGCTGGGCGGTAACGATGATCGGCGCGTTGGCCGAACTCAGGCCCTGAAGCGCGCTATCGTCATCGGCCTGCGCCATCGCGGGCGTCACGATCCCCGCACCGAGCGCAGTCGCAATCAACAACTCAATCTTTTTCACGGCATTTTCTCCCCATTTGCTCGCCGGTTTTTCCGGCCTTATTGCGGCACGGCTCTCGCCAATCCCGGATGATCGGAAAATGTGCCGTTGGGGAGATGCATTTCGACGATGGCGGAATCGACCGCCAACCGCATCAATATTTGCCCCGAGGGCATCTTCTCCGACATTATATTTTTCTTGGAGGCTAAGCCGCGCCGGAATCTGCGTCAACCGCAATTGACGTTAAGGGAACGCATATCCGAAGCCATGTGCAAGGCTGCAACAGTTGGGTTTTCCGCCGAACTTACGATTTCCCTTACGTCAAGCTGGCGTTAACCCATCTCTGCGGCGACCTTTTCGGCGATCATGATCACCGGTGCATTCGTATTGCCGCCGATCAATGTCGGCATGACGGAAGCGTCGATCACGCGAAGACCGTCCATCCCGCGCATTTTCAGCGAACCGTCGAGCGGCGAGTCGCTATCCGCCCCCATCCGGACCGTACCGACCGGATGGTAGATGGTTTCCGCGGCTTCCCGGATATGACGGTCGATATCGTCGTCGGTCGTGATGTCGTCGCCGGGAACGAGTTCCGGCCCGCGCAGCGGATCGAGCGCGGCCTGGCGGCATATGGCCCGCATCATCTTCACCGATTGGCGCATCACGCGCTTGTCCTCGTCGCTGTCGAGATAGTTGGGATCGATACGCGGCGGCGCGAACGGATCGGCCGAGTGGAGGCCGATCTCCCCGCGGCTCTCGGGTCTGAGCTGGCAGGCATGGACGGTGAACCCGTCCTTCTTCACTTCCTGGAACCCGTGCTCGATCATGATCGCGTTCACCAGATGCAGCTGGATGTCGGGCCGGTCGAGCCCTTCTCGGGACTTGAGGAACGCGCCCGTCTGCAGGAAATTGTCGGTGCCGGCCCCCTTGCGCCGGGCGAGGAAGTCGATCGCCACGACGAGCTTCTTGAGGCCCGCCTGCTTGGAATGGGCGGACAGCCTCTGCGTCATCTCGTGAACGACGACGATGTCGAGATGGTCCTGAAGATTCTTGCCGACCTGCGACGAGGCATGCGCGACTTCGATACCATGCGCCTGCAGCTCTTCCGGATCGCCGATGCCGGACAGCATCAGCAACTGGGGTGACTGGACCGCACCCGCGCAGACGATCACCTCGCGCCGCGCCTTGACGATCCGCTTCTCCCGGCCCTTGCCCGACACCGCCTCGACGCCCGTCGCGCGTTTGCCTTCGACCAGTATCTTGGTGACCTGGCCGGTCGAAAGGATCGCTAGATTGTCCCGCTTGCCGGCGATCGGACGGAGATAGGCGCGGGCCGCGCTGAACCGCTCGCCATCGGCGATCGTGCGCTGATAGGGGCCGAGCCCCTCCTGCTGCGCGCCGTTGAAATCGTCGGTCGTCGGATAGCCGGCCGCGACGCCGGCCTCGACGAACCGACCGTAAACGGGGTCCTCCATCCGGCTGTTGGTGACGCCCAGTGGCCCCTCCCGGCCATGATAGGCGTCGTCGCCCTCGTCATAGCGTTCGGATTTCTTGAAATAGGGCAGCACATCGTCATAGCCCCAGCCGGTCAGGCCTGTCTGCCGCCACTGGTCGTAATCACGGGCATGGCCGCGGATATAGATCATGCCGTTGATGCTCGACGATCCGCCCCAACCCTTGCCGCGCGGCCAGTAGAGCTTGCGGTTGTTCAGATGTTTCTGCGGCTCGGTCCAGAAGAACCAGTTTTGCGGATTCGGTTTTTTGAGCAGCGCGCCGACTCCGGCCGGCATCTTGACGAGCAGGCTCTTGTCCTCCTTGCCCGCCTCGATCAGGCAGACAGTGACGCCGGGATTTGCGGACAGGCGGTTGGCCATGACGCAGCCCGCGCTTCCCGCGCCGACGATGACATAATCGAATTCGGTGGTTTCGGTCGCCATGCTCAGATGCTCCGGCCGATCACTTCCTTCATGATCTCGGACGTGCCGCCATAGATGCGCTGGACCCGCGCGTCGCGCCACATCCGGGCGATCGGATATTCGTTCATGTAACCGGCGCCGCCATGCAGCTGCAACGCGGCGTCGCAGCAGCGCCATTGCAGCTCGGTATGCCAGAGCTTGGCGGCCGAGCCCTCGTCGGCCGTCAGTTCGCCACGCATATGTCTCGACAGCGCCCAGTCGACATGCGCCCAGCCGACCTGGAGCTGCGCGGCGAGGTCGGCGAGCGTGAAGCGCGTATTCTGGAAATCGAATATGCGCTGGCCGAACGCCTTGCGGTCCTTGGTGAAGTTCACCGCTTCGTCGAAGGCGCGCTGCGCGCCGGCCTGGGCGCCGATGGCGATGCTGAGCCGCTCCTGCGGCAGCTGGCTCATCAGATAGATGAAGCCCCGCCCCTCTTCGCCGAGACAGTTGGTGATCGGCACCCGGACATCGTTGAAGAAGAGTTCGGACGTGTCCGCCGAATGCTGCCCGATCTTGTCGAGGTTGCGGCCGCGGGCAAAGCCTTCGCGATCGGCCTCGACAAGGATCAGCGATACGCCCTTGGCGCCCTCGGTCGGGTCGGTCTTGGCGACGACGATCACGACATCGGCGTTCTGGCCGTTGGTGATATAGGTTTTCGAGCCGTTGATGACATAGTGATTGCCGTCCTTCTTGGCCGTCGTCTTGACGCTCTGAAGGTCGGATCCGGTGCCCGGCTCGGTCATCGCGATCGCGCTGACGGCCTCGCCCGAAACCAGCTTCGGGATCCAGTGCCGTTTCTGCTCCTCGGAACCGTAGGCGAGGAAATAGTCCGCGGTGATGTCGGACTGGAGCGTGATGCCCGCCGAAGATCCGGCATAGGCCAGCTCTTCGTCGATCACCGCATTATAGCCGAAGTCCAGTCCCAGCCCGCCATATTCCTCCGGCATGGTCGGGCACAGCAGGCCGGCCTCGCCGCAGGCCGACCAGAAATCGCGATCGACGATCTCTTCCTTTTCCCAGCGGTCGAGATTGGGATGCAGCTCCTTGTCGAAAAACTTGCGGACCTGATCGCGGAACAGTTCGTGGCTTTCGTCATAGGCGGTGCGGTTGGCGGTCTGCAGCATTGAAATATCCTTTCGTCCCGGCGACGTTTCGCGCGAGAATCCATCGCTCATCTATTTGCCAGTCGCGTTCCGTGATATGCAGGTTGACGCGAACGTCAACCTTAATGCACAAGGGACGGCGAATGCGGGATACCGCGACTCACGGAAATCAAGGAGAATGACGATGGCAGCCGCCTATATAGTTGATGCAGTGCGAACCGCCGGCGGACGTCGCGGCGGCAAGCTGGCCGGGGTCCACCCGGTCGATCTCGGCGCGGCCGTGTTCGACGCCATCGCCGATCGCAACGATTTCGATCCGGCGGCGATCGAGGACGTCATCACCGGCTGCGTCATGCAGGGCGGCGAGCAGACGATGGATGTCGGCCGCAACGCCGTGCTGGCCTCGAAGCTGCCCGATTCGATCCCCGCCGTCTCGATCGACCGCCAGTGCGGATCCTCGCAACAGGCGATGCAGTTCGCCTCGCAGGCGGTGATGAGCGGCACGCAGGACATCGTTCTCGCCAGCGGCATCGAAAGCATGACGCGCGTTCCGATGGGGTCGACCGCGACGCTCTACATGAAAGAGGGGATGGGCAACTATAAGAGTCCGCGCCTCGAAGAGGCCTATCCCAAGGTCATGTTCAGCCAGTTCATGGGCGCCGAGATGGTCGCGAAGAAGCACGACCTGTCGAAGGAACAGCTCGACCAATATTCGCTCGAATCGCACCAGAAGGCCTCCAAGGCCGAAGCGGAGGGCGCGTTCGAGAACGAGATCGTGCCGCTGACTGTCGAGACCCCGGAAGGCGAGGAGGTCCACAAGAAGGACGAAGGCATTCGTCACGACGCGACGCTCGAAGGCATCGCCTCGGTCAAGCTGATCCAGGAAGGCGGCGTCATCACGGCGGCCAATGCCAGCCAGATCTGCGACGGGGCGTCGGCCGTGCTGATCGTCAGCGAGCAGGCGCTCAAGGATCACGGCCTGACGCCGCGCGCGCGGATCCACAATGTCACCGTCACCGCGGGCGACCCGGTCATCATGCTCGAGGAACCGCTCTTCGCGACCGACAGGGCGCTCGCGCGCGCCGGTCTTGAGATCGGTGACATCGATCTTTACGAAGTCAACGAAGCCTTCGCCCCGGTCCCGCTTGCCTGGCTCAAGCACACGGGCGCGGACGCGGACAAGATCAACGTCCATGGCGGCGCGATCGCGCTCGGCCATCCGCTCGGCGCATCGGGCACGAAGCTCATGGCGACGCTCCTGAACGCGCTCGAACAGCGCGAGGGCAAATACGGCCTGCAGACGATGTGCGAAGGCGGCGGCCAGGCCAATGTCACGATCATCGAGCGGATGAGCTAGCCGCTCCGATTTCCCATAACGCCCGCTCGGGACTATCCTAGGCGGGCGTTTTCGTTTTCAATTCGCGCCCGCAAGGCGCTCCCAGAACAAGAGGATTATCATGGAACTCAATGACTCCATTTCGGCCGTCGTCACCGGCGGCGCATCGGGCCTCGGCGCCGCAACCGCGCGCCTGCTGGCATCCAAGGGCGTAAAGGTCGCGCTGTTCGACCTGCAGGAAGAAAAGGGCAATGCCGTCGCCGAAGAGATCGGCGGCACCTTCTGCCAGGTCAACGTCACCGAGGACGAGAGCGTCGACGCCGGTTTCGCCAAGGCGCGCGAGGCGAACGGCCAGGAACGCATCCTCGTCAACTGCGCGGGCACCGGCGCGGCGATGAAGACCGCCAGCCGCTCCAAGGAAGACGGCTCGATCAAGCATTATCCGGCCGACGCCTTCAACTGGCTCATCCAGATCAACCTGGTCGGCACCTTCCGCTGCATCGCCAAGTCGGCGGCCGGCATGATGACGCTCGACCCGTTGACCGAAGGCGGCGATCGCGGCGCCATCGTCAACACGGCCTCGGTCGCCGCCGAGGACGGCCAGATGGGCCAGGTCGCCTATTCGGCATCCAAGGCCGGCGTCGTCGGCATGACCCTGCCCATCGCGCGCGACCTGATGAGCGAGAATATCCGGATCAATACGATCCTGCCCGGCATCTTCGATACGCCGCTCCTGATGGGCGCGCCGCAAAAGGTCCGCGATGCGCTGGCCGCCTCCGTGCCGTTCCCCAAGCGGCTCGGCAATCCGGACGAATATGCGCATCTCGCCCTGACGATGATCGAGAACGACTATTTCAACGGCGAGGATGTGCGCCTCGACGGCGCCATTCGCATGGCCCCGAG
Source organism: Parasphingopyxis sp. (assembly GCF_052168275.1). Taxonomy (GTDB): domain Bacteria; phylum Pseudomonadota; class Alphaproteobacteria; order Sphingomonadales; family Sphingomonadaceae; genus Parasphingopyxis. Next base: position 38,844 of record NZ_JBQLZM010000051.1, read on the forward strand.
ATAAGACGTTCGATCAGGTCGACTGGAAAAGGCGGGCTGCGGTCCGCCTTTTCTTTCACCCTCAGCCCGCCACGTAACGCAGCGGCAGCGTCTTCAGTCCGCCGACAAAGGTCGACTTGGCGCGCTTGGGTTCGCCGGCCAGCTCGACCATTTCGATGCGATCGAGCAGCTCTTCGAACACTATCCGCATTTCGAGGCGGGCCAGATGCAGGCCCAGGCATTGATGCGCGCCCGCGCCGAACGCCAGATGCCGGTTGGGCGAACGGCTCGCATCGAATTTGCGCGGGTTATCGAACTGGGCCGGATCGTAATTGGCCGCGACATAGTTGATCATCAGCCAATCGCCCTGCGCGATCTTCTGCCCGCCGACCTCGGTGTCCTCGGCGGCGGTACGCATGAAATGCTGGACCGGCGTCGTCCAGCGGATGGCCTCCTCGACGATGCCCGGCAACAGGCTGCGGTCGGCCTTCACCTTTGCGAACTGCTCGGGATCCTGCGCCAGTGCCAGCATCGCTCCGGCAGTCGAGGCCGAGGTTGTATCGTGCCCGGCCGAGGCCACGATGATATAGTAACCGGCCATGTCGCGATCGTTGAGCGGTTCGCCGTCCACCGTCGCGTTGGCGATCACGCTCGCAACATCGTCGGTCGGGTTGGCGCGGCGATCGGCCGCGAGCTTGGCGAAATAGTCCTCGAACTGCTTGACCGCCCCGGCGACGATCTGGGTGATCTGTTCGGGCGTCATGTCCTTCATGCCGCTGCCCGACAGGTCTTCGTCCTGGCCGCCGAACATCTGCTGGGTCAGGAACAGCATCTGGGGCTCGTCCGCTTCGGGCACGCCGAGTATCTGCATGACGACGTGGAGCGGATAGGGCGCGGAGACGAGCGTGACGAAATCGCCTTCGGGCCCGTTGGCGATCATTCTGTCGACCGTGTGCCGGGCGAGCGCGCGGATCTCGTCCTCGATCTTGCGCAGGTTTTTCGGCATGAACCAGTCTTGGGTCAGCCGGCGATATTTGGGATGGATCGGGGCATCGAAGACGACGAGCGAGTCGACCAGCATCTTGCTGCCGGTGACCTTCAGCGAGAATTCGATCGCGTCCCGCGTCGACAGCACGACCGGGCGCGGATTGTTGAGGAACGTCCTGTTGTCCTTGCTGATCCGCATGACGTCGTCGTAGCGCGTGATCAGCCAGAAGGGATCGAAACTGCCATCGGACGCGACGATCCGCGCGACGGGCATATTCTCCCGCAGCCAGTCGAAGGTATCGAGCAGACCATCCCATTCGGCATAGGATTCCGGCGCGATCACCGTACGCGCGATATCCTCCGGCAGCGTCGGCAGGTCTTCACCCGTCATGGTCGCCATCGTTCGCCTCCCCTCAGCCCGCGGCCTTCGCCTCTTTCCAATATTCGTCGCGCAGCAACCGCTTGTAGAGCTTGCCCGTCGGATGGCGCGGCAGCTCTTCGAGGAAATCGACCTGGCGGGGCACTTTCACGCCCGAGAGATGATGCCGCATCCAGGCGATCAGCTCCTCGCCGAACTCCGGCGTCGCATCGGCCATGTCGAGCGGCTGGACGATCGCCACGACGCGCTCGCCCATATCCTCGTCCGGCGCGCCGATAACGGCCGCGTCGGCGATCTTGTCATGCGTGACGAGCAGATTCTCGATCTCCTGCGGATATATGTTCACACCGCCGGAAATGATCATGAAGCTCTTGCGATCGGTGAGGTAGAGGAAGCCGTCTTCGTCCACCCAGCCGATATCGCCGAGCGTCGTCCAACCATGCTTGTTGGTCGCATCGGCGGTCTTTTCCTCGTCATTATGATATTCGAACGACGAACCGCCCTCGAAATAGACCGTGCCCTCGGTGCGCGGCGGCACCTCGTCGCCATTCTCGTCGCAGATCCGGATCGTGCCGAGCAGCGCCGTGCCGACCGACCCCTTGTGCGTCAGCCAGTTTTCGGAATCGATGAAGGTGAAGCCGTTGCCCTCGCTCCCGGCATAATATTCCTTGAGCACCGGGCCCCACCAGTCGATCATCCGTTCCTTGATCGGGATCGGGCAGGGCGCGGCGGCATGGACGGCGCATTTGAGCGACGAGACGTCGTATTTCGCGCGCGTCTCTTCGGGCAGCTTGAGCATCCGCACGAAATGGGTCGGCACCCATTGGCTGACATCGACCTTGTATTTCTCGATCAGCGCGAGCGAATGTTCGGGATCGAATTTCTCCATGACGATGACGGTGCCGCCCATCTTGTGAACCGTCAGGCACCAGCGCAGCGGCGCGGCATGGTAGAGCGGCGCGGGCGACAAGTAGATGCTCTCCGGGGCGAAGCCGAAGGCGCCGCTCGCGAGCATGATCAGCGCGTTGCCCTGGTCGATGCGCGGGTCTTCGGGCAGCGGCAGCCGGATCCCCTTGGGCCGTCCCGTTGTTCCCGAGCTGTAGAGCATGTCGACGCCGGCGCGCTGATCGTCGATCGGCGTTTCCGGCAGATCCGCAATCGCAGCGTCCAGGCCGGCATAACCGGCGCGCGGCGCGTCCACGGTAAAGCGTTCGAGCGGCGTACCGAAATCGGCAAGTTCGTTGAGATGATCGCCGAGATAATCCGAGGCGATCAGCATCTTGGCGCCGCTATCCTCGAGAATATAGGCGATCTCCGGCGCCGTCAGCCGGCAGGAGATCGGCACGAAAATCTGGCCGGCGCGAAACGCCGCCCAGGCGATATCGAAAAAGCGCGCCCGGTTGTCCATGCAGATCGCGACCGGATCACCATGGCCGAGGCCGAGCTTGCGAAACAGATGGGCGATCTGGTTGGAGCGTTTGTCGAGCTCCGCATAGGTTACGGTTTCGCCGGTGCCCCCCATGATGACGGCCGGTTTGTCGGGATTCGATTGCGCGTGGATATAGGGATGCATTGGGGCCTCTCCGATTCTTCTTTGCGCCTAGGGTTACGCGAACGGAAACCGGAAATCGAGAGGGACGCCGCCCCCGAATGCGCTTTAGAAAAAGGCGAACCGCAGACCGGCCCAGAAAGTCTGCGGCGTGGCGCGTTCGATCAGCCCGGCACCCGACACTCCGGCCTCGACCCGGGCGCCGAAGACATTCTCGGCCCGCAATTCCGCCTTGAGCGGCCCATAGAGCGGGATCAGGGCCCGCGCGCCGACCGTGAAGGCGTCGTCGAGCGGCTGCTGATTGAGATCGTCCTCGAACCGGCCGCCGATGTAGCGCAAGGTGATCGCCGCTTCGCCGCCCATCTCGCGGGTATAAGCGAGCGTTGCCGAACCATTGTGCCGCGCCACCTGGACCGGCCGCAGGCCGTCCAGCGCCACCGCGGCACCCGACGCCTCGACCTCGGCATCGGTAAAGGCATAGGACAGGGCGATGCTCCATTCGGCAAAGCGCGCCCGCGCATCGAGCTCGATGCCGACCGCTTCTATCGCGTCGAGATTCTGCCGCTGGCGCGCCAGGCCGCCCGGCGGGACGAAACCGATGCCGGGAAAGAAGCCCGGACCCTGGCCGACCGTGACATTGGCGATCGCGTCTTCGAGCCTGTTGTAGAAAAGCGTTCCGCTGAAATCGAGGATCGACGCCGGCGCATAATCGAAACCGACCTCCACGCCCTCGAGACTTTCCGGCCGCAGCCCGGCATTGGCTCCGGTCACGTCGCTGCCGACGCGGAACGGCCGGAAGAGTTCGTTGAGCGTCGGCAGCCGCCAGCCCGTATAGCCCGCCGCCCGGATCGTGACCGGATTGTCGGGCTGCCAGGCGATCCCCGCGCGCCCGGTGAAGCGCCAGTCGCCGCGATCGGCGAACAATGTCTGGTCGTTCAGTGGCCCGCCCAGATCGCCCTGGCGGAGAAAGCCGTTCTCGATCCACCAGCGATCGGCCCGCGCGCTGCCGGTCAGCGTAACCCCCGGCGCGGCGCGCACGGTGAGTTCGGCGAAACCGCCTACGGTTCGCGTCATGCCGCCGGCCTCGCGCTCGCGGGTCGGAACGCCGGTGACGAAGAAGAAGCGCTCGCGGGTGCGGCCCTCGGTTTCGCGATAATCGCCGCCCAGACGCAGTTCGACGGCGTCGCCGGGAAGCGCAGGCCGAACCTCGAAGCGCCCGCCGAAACCGGTCGAGGGGACGCTGAACTGGTCGAGCACCTGATCGGCGCTCGTCCGCGCCGCGTCGACGCGCGCGAAGCTGCTCCGGAACGATCGGTCCTGATAGTAGAACAGCGCCTCCCACTGCCAGTCGCCCCGGCCGATCAGCCGGACGCTGCCGTCGATCCCCCGCGTCCGGTTGCCGCTGAAGGGAAAGCCGCGGTTGCGCTCGTCCTGGAAGAAGCGCCCGCCGACCTGGATTTCGGTCGCGCCGATCGGCGCTGCAAACCGCAAGGCGCCGCCATATTGCTCGTAATCGGCCGGCTCGTCGATCGGGCCGCGCTGCGACCTGACCACCGGGATGAATCCGTCGCCCTGCGCATAATGGGCCGAAACGTCGAGCAGCGCGTTTTCGCTGGGCGGCAGCATGACGCCGAAGCCCATTTCCATCGCGTCGCGGCTGCCATAGGCGAGACTGGCGCGGGCGGGCTGGAAATTCTCGGTCGACAGGCTTTCCAGCTCGATCGTGCCGGCCAGCGCGCCCGGTCCGAACACGCCGCTGCCGCCGCCGCGCGTAACGCGGACGCGGCCCAGGCTCCGCACGTCATAGGCCGGCCAGCTTATCCAGCCGCCGAAAGGATCGCTTTGCGGGACGCCATCGAGGATGAGCAGCGCGCGGCTCGACGCGTTGCCGCCGAGCCCACGCAGCGTCGCGCCCTGGCTCGTCGGATTGGCGGACCGCGAATCAGAGACGCGGAACAGCTGGAAGCCGGCGACCTGCCCCAATATGTTTTCCAGCCGGCCGCTCGGATCGCGAGCCAGCTCTTCGGCATCGACCGTCACGACATTGAACGCGACATCGCCGACCGGATCCTCCAGTCCGCGCGCCGTCACGATAATCGGATCGCTCTGTGCGAGCGCGGGAGACGCGGTTGCGGCGAGGAGAAGGGCTGTCAGTCTGCGCATGGGGGATACTCAAACACGGAAAGCGGATGCGGCGCTAGTCAATTTGGTCTGGATGGGCCGCCTGGAAAGCGGGCAGCGCATTGGCCCTGGCATCGTAATCGACCAATGTCGGGTAAGCGTCGAGCGCAATATCGAAGCGCCGGGCATTGTAGATTTGCGGCACGAGGCAGAGATCGGCGAGCCCAGGCAGATCGCCGGAGAGATACGCGCCGCCATGGCGGATCGCGAGCTGTTCGAGCGCCTCGAAGCCCTCATGCACCCAATGCGCATACCAGCGGGCGCGGGTTTCCTTGTCGTGCCCCATGACATCGGTGACATAGTTGAGGACCCTGAGATTGTTGAGCGGATGGATGTCGCTCGCCACGACCTGCGCCATCGCGCGGACATGGGCCGCGGCGACCGGGTCGGCCGGAGCCAGCGGCGGATCGGGATAGACGCAGTTGAGATAGTTGACGATGCTCAGGGACTGGGTCAGCTGCGCCCCGTCAATTTCCAGCATCGGCACGAAACCCTGCGGATTCCGGGCGCGATACTCGTCGCTCTTCTGGCCGTTGTCGAGCAGGTTGACCGCGACCCGCTCATAGTCGAGCCCTTTCAGGTTCAGCGCGATGCGGACGCGATAGCTCGCCGAGGAGCGATAATAGTCGTAGAGGCGGATCACGAGACGCGCCTCACCGCCTTGCCCCGGGCAAGCTCCTCGCGGATTTCATCGCCATGCTCGTCCAACAACGGCGCATAACCAAGTTCGGGATCGGGCCGCGCGCCGAACCGCACGGGCGGCTGCATCTCGATATAGCCGCCCTCGCTGGGATGCTCGCGCCGCTTGAAGAAGCCGGTGGCCTTGAGGTGCGGGTCCTCGAAAATGTCCGCGACATCCCGGCACGGCATGCAGGGTATCCGGACCTCGTTGAGCAATTCGGTCCATTCCGCGCTGGTCCGGACGGGCGTGAGTTGGGCGATGCGCGTGAACATGCCCGGCTGGTTGCGGAAGCGGCCGAGCGGCGTGTCATAGGGTTCGCGCTCTACGAAATCGGGTTCGCCCAGCACCGCGAAGAGCTTGCCCCAATCCGCGTCGGTATAGGGGACGATCGCGACATGGCCGTCGGCGGTCGGAAAGGGCTGGCGGGTGGGTTCGGCCTGGCGTTTGTAGACGATGCTTTCGACCGGCGGATCGAACGTTGCGCCGTAGAGATGCTCCTCGAGCGAGAAATGCGTGAAGCTTTCGAACATCGGCACTTCGACGAACTGGCCCTTGCCGGTGCGGATCTGGTGGATGACCGCGGCGAGCACGGCATAGGCGGCGTGGAGCCCCGACACCTTGTCGGCGATCGCCGCCGGCACGAAGCGCGGCGCCGGATTGTCGTCGGCGCGCGGCAGCATCGACGTCATGCCGCTCGCCGCCTGGATCACATCGTCATAGGCCTGGAGCGGCGAATAGGGTCCGTCGGATCCGAAGCCCGTGCAATGAACATAGACGATATCGGGCGCCATCTCCTGCACCGCCTCATAATCGAAACCCAGCTTGGAGATCGCCCGGGCCCGGACATTGTGGATGAAGACGTCGGCGGTGGCGAGCAGATCGCGCATGACCGCCCGGTCTTCATCGTCCTTCAGGTCCAGCACGATCGACCGCTTGCCGCGGTTCAGCGTCATGTGGCAGGCGCCCATACCGCGATTGTTGGCCGGCTTTCCCGCGGAGCGGAACTGATCGCCGGTCGGCGACTCGACCTTGACGACATCGGCACCGCAATCCGCCAGCGTCTGAGTCGCATAAGGACCGAAAATCACGCTCGTCATGTCGACGATGCGGATGCCCTCGAGCAGCTTGGGATCGTTCATAGGCAACTCCTCTCCAGCCTGCATATCCGAGCGGCAAACAATCCGCCATGGTCAAAAAAGGGCGGATCGGCGCGGGATCGGCGCTTCACGTTGCAGGAGAGGTGGCGCGGCCTTTATTTACGAAAAATAAACGTCTTGTAACAAATTGTTAATTACTATTAATACTCGTTAACTAAAGACAAGAAATTGCAAATAAAAAGGAGATTTATTGGAACTTTTTCGCTATAGACTTGTTTATTGCGCAGGAGAATTCATCAGGGGATGCACAATGCTGGGCGAAACGGGCCACACCGAGTTCACGACGATCTCGCTTTCGAAAACGCCGCCGCAGTCGACGGACCGTCGCTCGGGACAGCGCTATATGAGCGTTTTGCAGGCTGGCAAGATCATGACGGACACGCTGCAGGAACTGTGCCTTATCCGGAATATCTCCTCCCGCGGCGTCATGGCTGAAATTTTCGCCCCAATCGAAACGGATACGCCGGTGCGGATCGAATTCAAGGCCGGGGCGATCGTCCAGGGCACCGTGCGCTGGGTGCAGGATGGGCGCGCTGGGATCGAGTTTGAAGAGCATATCGACGTCCACGAGGTACTCGCGCCGCATGCCGGTCGCATGGCCCCGCGGGCGCCGCGCCTCAGTATCGACAGCATGGCCCGAGTCATGATCGGCGATGTCCGCGAAAAGCTGCAGGTCTTCGACATCTCGCAGGGCGGCGTCAAAGTGGAGGCCGGCATGTTTCTCGAGCCCGGCCTCGATGTCGTCGTCGAAATCGAGGGACTCCCTGTCCGGGCGAGCGTCGTCCGCTGGGTTGGCGGACAATATGCCGGCATATCGTTCAATCGCGTGATGCCGCTCGAGCAAGTCGCCTATTGGGCCGCGCAGCAGGGCATCCAGACCGGAGATGTGGCAGCACCGGGCGCGGGCGACCTCGCGTCCGGTCACTGAGCGGGAACGGGAGACGCCGCGAAGCGCTCGCCCGACTAGCCGGCGACCGCCTTCCTGTCGTCGAGCAACCGCCGTTCGGCATCGCCGGGCTGCCATTGCGGTAGCCGCACCATCGCCGCCTTGAACAGAGCCGACTCCAGATGGCGGTCCAGCCAGGCCCGAAGGTTCGGCCAGGATTGAGCGTCGAACCAGTCTCGGTCCGTCGCCGCGAACTGCCGCACGAACGGAAACAGAGCGATATCGACGAAAGACCGCTGGTCGCGCAAAAGGTTCGACCGGGTCGCCAAGTGCCGGTCGAGCTGCTCCAACATGGCGGCGCCGGCGCTCCGATGCGCGAGCGGATCGGTATCGTGCCGCGTCGCATATTTGTACCGGTCGAGATGATGTTTGAAAGGCCCGTCATTGGCCGCAATCAGATCGTCCGCGGCGGCGCCGTCCGCCGCCCCGAGCCAGTTCTCGGGGTCGTTCCTCCTCAGCCCCCAGCGCATGATATCGAGGCTTTCGTCGATCACCTTGCCGTCGGGCAGCCCGAGTACCGGGACGGTCGCCTTGGGCGACGCGGCGATCATCTCGTCCGGCTTGTCGCGCAGCAGGACTTCACGGAGGATACAGTCCTGTTCCGCCACGATCAGCGCCATGCGCGCCCGCATCGCATAGGGGCAGCGGCGAAAGCTGTAGAGGATCGGCAGGTCAGTCATGGCCCGGCAATTCAGCGCCGACATGCGTTTCGCCCCGGGCCGCGGCCAGCTCGCTCTGACGCTGGCGTTCGGCATAGCCGCGCCGCTGCGCCTCGGTTCTCGTGTCGTGGCAGGCCGGACAGCGAATTCCTTCGACGTAGAATGGCGAGGTTCGATCCGCCTCGCTGACCGGCATCCGGCAAGCCCGGCACAGCACATGGCTGCCGCGTTCGAGCCCGTGGGTTACCGTGACCCGCTCGTCGAACACGAAACACTCCCCCCTCCAGCGGCTGTCCGCCGGATCGACGGTTTCGAGATATTTGAGAATCCCGCCCTTCAGGTGGAAAACGTCTTCCAGCCCTTCGGCCTTGAGCAGGGCCGTCGCCTTTTCGCAGCGGATCCCGCCCGTGCAGAACATCGCGACCCGCGGATTGTCCCTGCCCTTCAGCAGCGCCTTCCGATTTTCCCGGAACCAGGCCGGAAAATCCCGAAAGCTCGGGGTTTTCGGATCGATTGCATTCTCGAACGTGCCGGCCGCCACCTCGTAATCGTTGCGCGTATCGATCAGGATCGTATCGGGATCGGAGATCAACGCATTCCAGTCTTCGGGCGCCACATAATCGCCGACGTCGCGCGCGGGATCGATATCGGGCTCGCCCATCGTCACGATCTCGCGCTTGATCCGCACCTTCATCCGATGGAAGGGCATTTCGGCCGCACGCGCGAACTTGACCTCGAGATCCGCACAGCCGGGCAACGAGCGGATCTGCGCGAGTATCGCCTCGATGGCGTTGTCGGTACCGGCGATCGTGCCGTTGATGCCTTCCGGCGCCAGCAACAGCGTGCCCTTGACCCCGGCGGCGCGGCACGCTGCCGACAGCGCATCGCGCAGCGCCTCGAGATCCTCGAACGGCGTGAAGCGATAGAGCGCGGCGATCCGTATATCTGATTGTGCTGTCGACATATCCTGCCCGATCACCGCCATAGCCGTTCCGCGCCGGCGCTTCCACCGGCCCGATAGCGCATAAAAAAACCGCCGGAAACGGCGGTTGAAAAGTTGGTTGCGGGGGTTGGATTTGAACCAACGACCTTCAGGTTATGAGCCTGACGAGCTACCGGGCTGCTCCACCCCGCGCCAAC
>NZ_JBQLZM010000052.1:0-22467 GCF_052168275.1 Parasphingopyxis sp.
TTTGTCAGAATTTCCCTAGCGGGAAATCGCCGCACCAGCCCGCACCCCCTCCCGACCTCCCACTCGACAGTACCCTGTTGGGAGATCGGGAGGGGGTGCGGGCTGGTGCGGCGATTTCCCGCTAGGGAAATTCTGACAAACTATTCCGTCCGCCGCTCGCTCGGATCCTCGAGGCTGTACCCCAGGCCGCGGATCGTCGTGATGACCTCGGCGCCGAGCTTCTTGCGGATGCGCGTCACGAACACTTCGATGGTGTTCGAATCCCGGTCGAAATCCTGGTCGTAGATATGTTCGATCAGCTCGGTCCGGCTCACGACCTTGCCCTTGTGATGCATGAGGTAGGAGAGCAGCTTATACTCCTGCGCCGTGAGCTTCACCGGCTCGCCGTCGAGCGTGACCTTGCCCGACCGGGTGTCGAGACGGACGTCGCCGGCGACGAGTTCGCTCGACGCGTTGCCGCTCGCGCGGCGGATCAGCGCCCTCAGACGCGCGATCAGCTCCTCGGTCTGGAACGGTTTCGCGAGATAATCGTCGGCGCCCGCATCGAGCCCGGCCACCTTGTCCGACCAGCTGTCGCGCGCGGTCAGCACGAGCACGGGAATGGCAATCCCCTCCTTGCGCCAGCGGTCCAGAACCGTGAGGCCGTCGATCTCGGGCAGGCCGAGATCGAGCACGATCACGTCGTAGCTTTCGGTCGTTCCGAGAAAATGCCCGTCCTCGCCGTCGGTGGCGAGATCGACGGCATAGCCGGCGCCCTCAAGCGTCGCGCGAAGCTGCCGCCCGAGCGTCGGTTCGTCTTCGACAATGAGTACACGCATAGGGTTTTACCTGTCGCTTCGGTTCCGTATCCGGCCCGACCCGGCATCCACTTCGACGCGAATGACCTGGCCGTCCCGCATGAACGTCATGCGATAGGTGTTACTGCGCTCAAAATAAATAGGGTTGCCCAGATAGTCATAGCCGCGCATCTGCGTGACGACGCGCCGCTCGATCATGCGCAACGGCATGGCGCGGCCTTCCTGGCGGTTCTGAAAGACCATGTCCTGCTCGCTCCGCTGCTGTGCGAGCGACGGCGCGGGCGCGGCGATCATCGCCGCGACTCCGAGCGCGAAAGCAAGACGGGTACCCATCGACATGCTGGCTTGCATAGATGCAGGGCTTTGAACAACTGGTGAATATCGATGACGGCACCTGTTCAGGAAGAACTGTTGCAACTATGCCGCAGGCGCGGGGCAAGGCCGCACCGGCGCCGGAAAACGCGCCTTTGAAAGAGGCGCTGGCTCGGGTTAAGGCATTCGGAACGATTTGAAGGGGCGCATCATGAAAAGGCTGATCACATCATTGTGCGGTATCGCGGCGCTCGCGCTCGGGGCGATGGCGATGCCCGCCGGCGGCCAGGCGCAGGACACGCCGCGCATGGAACGCGTGCCCGACCGCACCGCAGGCGAGGGCGTCGGCCCCTTCGGCCGGATGCTGATCCGCGGCGCCACCCTGATCGACGGCAGCGGCGCGCCGCCCGAAGGCCCGGTCGATATCCTCGTCGCGGGCAACCGGATCGAGGCCATCTATCGCGGCGATGCGCGCGCCCGTTCTCCGCAATCGGTCGACCATGTGATCGCGGCCGAGGGCATGTATGTGATGCCCGGTTTCGTCGACGTGCACGGCCATAACGGCGATCCGTCGAAAGCGCCGAATGCGTCCTATGGCTACCGGCTCTGGCTCGCCCACGGCGTGACCACGGTGCGCGGCGTGCCGATCTATTCCGGTCCCGACAATATGGCGATCAGCGACCGGGCACGCAGCCGCGCGAACAGCATCGTCGCGCCGCGCATCTACGCCTATGCGGTGTTCGGCGACGAATGGTCGGGCGGCGCGGTCGACAGCCCGGCCCAGGCGCGCGCCTGGGTCCGCTGGGCCGCGGGCCGCGGCTATGACGGCGTGAAATTCTTCAACCAGGTGCCGCCTGCCGTGCTCGAAGCCGCGCTCGACGAGGCCGACGCGCACGATCTGGGAACGGTCGCCCATCTCGGGCAACGCGGCGTCGCCGAAGTGACGGCCGCGCGCGCGGTCGAACTCGGCCTTGCCGGGATCACGCATTTCTACGGCCATTTCGAGTCGCTGCTCGCGAACGGCGCGGTGGTCCGCTACCCCAACGACTATAACTATCTCGACGAGCAATCCCGCTTTTCCGAAGTCGCGCGGCTCGCCGAGCAGATCGTCGCGCCGGGCAGCGAGGCATGGGATGAATATATCGACCTGCTGCTCGAGAATGAGGTAACGCTCAGCCCGACCTTCAACATCTATGTCGCGTCGCGCGACGTGATGCGGGCGCGTACCCTGGAATGGCATGAGCGCTACACGCTGCCCTCGCTCTGGGATTTCTACCAGCCGAGCCTGACCAATCACGGCTCCTATTATCATGACTGGTCGACGGCGGATGAGGTTGCCTGGCGCAATTTCTATCGGCCCTGGATGCGGCTCACCAACGAATACAAGAATCGCGGCGGCCGGGTCAGCGTCGGATCGGATCCCGGCTATATCTACCAGACCTGGGGCTTCGCCTATGTCGGCGAGCTCGAGATGCTGCAGGAAGCGGGCTTCGCGCCGCTCGAGGTGATCCGGGCCGCGACGATCAACGGCGCGCGCGAAATCTACGCGCCGCTTGGGCAAGAGCCGCCGTTCGGCATCGTCCGCCCCGGCATGCTCGCCGATCTCGTCATCGTGCCCGAAAACCCGCTGGAGAATCTGAAAGTGCTGTATGGCACCGGGCATCTGCGCCTGAATCGCGAGACCAACCGGCTCGAACGGGTCGGCGGGGTGCGCTGGACGATCAAGGACGGGATCGTCTACGACGCGCCCGCGCTGCTCGAAAGCGTCGCGGCGATGGTGGCGGCGCAGCGGGCGGAAGCGCCCGCCGCGCCCTGAGGCCGGACGCCGGTCAGTCCCGCGCCGGCAGCGCTTCGGGCTTGCGCAGGATCGCCGCCGACACCAGCGATACGACCAGGCCGACCGGGAAAATCTCGAGAAAGGTTATCGGCAGCCGGAAAACCGGGTTTGCGTAACTTTCGCGCATGGCCTCGAATTCGGCGATCCTGGCTTCGAGCGCCGCCCCCGTCACCCCGGCTGCGCGCTCGGCCTCGATCAGCCCGGCGATATAGCCGTCGATGAAATCGCCGCCGGTCAGCGCCAGATAGATCTCCCAGGTGATGACATAGGCGATCCCGGCGACGACCGCTATCGCGAGGCCGAGCAGAAAGGCTCGGCCGAAGCCGATCACGCCGCCCTGCTCGACATCGCGATAGCGTTTGACGCCCATGAAGATCAGCGACAGGCCGATCAGCATGATCAGATAGCCGAACCAGACCGAGCCCGTGGCCCCGTCCCGATCGCCCATCGTGAGTCCGATCGTAATCACGCCGCAGACGATAAACCCGGCCAGCGCGCCGTACAGAAACGCATATTTGGTCATGATATCCCCTTCCCTCGTTCTTAACCCGACAACGCTAGGGCCCGGCCAGCCCGGATCCTATCGCCCGAAAGGGTGATATTCGCGAAATCGCCCGTCTGCACGACGCGTTTGTCAGCGGATCAGCGCGAGGCGCCGCGCCTTGTCGATCGCCTGGGTCCGTCGCTGCACGTCGAGCTTGTCATAGAGCCGCGCGACATGGGTCTTGACCGTATTGGGCGAGATACCGAGGCTGCGGGCGATCTCCTTGTTCGATGCGCCGGCGGCCAGCTGCTCCAGCACCTCGCACTCGCGCGCGGTGAGCCCGAGCGCCGCGATCGCGGCCTGGTTGGTTTCGAATTCGCTGCGCGGCCGGGTCGTCAACCGCCGGCCGACCCAGAGACCGAGCCCGGCAAAACCGACCGCGATCAGGACGATATAGAATTCGGTCGAGATGCTGCGCACCAGATACTGATATTCGATCCATTGGAGCGCGGCGGCCGCAGCGGCAAGCGCCAGGGCATAGAGCAGGATCGTTTTCCACATGGGCGAAAAGCTTACAGAGTTCGGGCGATTTGGCCAGATCGGGCGCCCGGCGGAAAAGGGCGCTCCGCGGGACCACGATCCGCGGAGCGCCCAGTTGGCCGGCCTTTCCCGGGCACGCTCCTTGGGAGAGCTGGGAAGGGGGGAGCCGGCCTCGCGCCGCCCGTTGCAAGGAAGCGGCGCAATTTTCGATCGCGTCCTAGCCGCCGCTGCCCTCGCGGATCGCCGCGCGCGCTTCGGCGATGGCCGCGCTTTCGTCGCGCTCGCCGGCGGCGATCGCCTCGCCGAGGCCGTAAAGCGTCGCCGCGATCGTGTTGCCCATATTCGGTTCCTCGGTCAGCGTGATGCCGTCGTCCGCCCGGATCGCCTCGTCCCAGGCCTGACGCACGGCCGCCCAATAGCCCCGGGTACGCTCCCAATAAGCGTCCGCCGGCGCCGGATCATAATCGCCGGTAGCCGCATAGGTGTTGAGCACCGATTCCTGGACGAAGGGTTCGACTGCGCCATCGACGGGACCCATCTTGATATTGTCCTGCCAGTGGATCCAGCCGCCGGGCGACGGCGAATGACGGTTGATCGCGAGATAGCGGTCGTAGCGCGGCGCGCGCACCGCGTCCCGCCGGGCCAGCGGACGCCAGGTCCAGCTCGAGCGCCAGCGGCGAACGCCGCCCTCCTCGGTCCAGCGGCCATGGGCGCCGTAGCGGGGAGAATCGTCGACCTGCCACACGGTCTGCGACCAGCCGCCGCGGCGGCGATCCTCGGGAACGGGCTCGAGATTCCAGCGCCCTTCGCCGGCATAGGCGAGATAGGTTTCGGGTTCGTAGGTCCAGTCCTGCCGCCAATGCTTGACGACCATCGGATTGTCGGCGTCGCCGACCACCAGCAAATGCTGGAGGCTGATGAAGCGGCCCGTATCCTCGATCACGCGGACGCTTTCGAAGCCGCCCGACATTGAGGGCTCGAGCGGGGTGTAATCTGCCCGCCAGCTTGTCGTTTCGCGCATGTCGAAGCGCACGCGGTAATCGCCGGCCATCGCGAGAATGGCTTCGCGATCGGCCCGGAAGCTGGCCTCTTCGTCCGCGGCGCTCCGCTCGGGCAGCGGATCGGTGGCGCTGACGGGCGCCAGCGGCAGCGCCGTGAAGAGCGCGGCGCCGAGCATGGCGCGAAGGATGTGTGGTCTGGTCATGGTCATTCCCCTCATGGTCAAAAACGGGCGGTCAGCGAGACGCGGACGTTGCGCCCCGGCTGGGTATAGGCGTCGAGCGCGGGAGCGTCGGCGTTCAGTCCGCGCACATCGGACCACCAGGCATATTTGGCGTCGAACATGTTGAAGAGGCCGGCGCGCAGCGTGAAATTATCGGTAATCCGCCAGAAGGCCGTGACGTCGAACACGGTGAAGCTGCGGGGCCGGAAGCACTCCGCGGTGCAGACGCCCAGTGCGTCCTCGACGTCCTTGCGCGCGGCGAAGGTCATGATCGCCTGGCCGCCGAACCGGCCCTCGGGATCGCGCCAGCCGGCGCCGAGCACGATTTCGAGCGGGTTGATCGTCGACAGCGGGCTCTCCGAGCCGTCCGGCCGGACCACATCGCCGGTCGCCCAGGCGAAGCTCGCATCGACGTCGAACCCGCCCGGAAAATCGAACGAGGCGCGGCCTTCGAGCCCCTCGATCTCGACGCTTTCGAGATTGACGAACTGGAAGACGCCGGGATCGCCGGGTCGGAAGCTCCCCGAGACGACTTCCTGGCTGATGAAATCGTCATAGCGGCCGATGAAGCCGGTCAGCGAGGCGGAAAGGATATCGCCGACATAGCGGACGCCGCCTTCCCAGGTCTCGCTGGTCTCGGGCTCGAGATCGGGATTGGGCAGCGAGGTGTATCCGAAGATGAAATTCTCGAAGAACTGGTTGACCTGGCTCGGCTCGGGCGCGCGGAAACCCTGCGCGTAATTGGCGTAGAGGCTGACGCCCGATCCCATGTCCACGACCGCGCCGATCCGCGGCGTCACGCGCGAACCGTTCTGCCCGGCCGAATCGAAAGTCGGCAGCAGCGGATCGTCCTCGGGATCGAGATCGTAGAAATCGAAACGCACCGCCGGGAAGAGCGAGACCGGGCCGATCGTCATCCGGTTCCCGATGAACAGGCCGCCGAGCATGAAATCGGTCTCGGGAAAGGCCGCGCTCGGAAAGGTCTCGCCGATCGGCGGCACGTCGCCGTCGCGCAGGCCGGTCTGGTTGGTGAAGGAGATGTCGCCGCCGAACACGATGTCATGTTCGATGCCGCCCGTCGCGAAACCTGCGCGCGCCTCGGCATGGGCGCCGTAGACGCGGTTGTCGAAACTGTTGCGGCGGAAGCGGTCGGGCGGGTTGGTCGGGCCGCTGCGATCCTCGTCGGCGA
Organism: Parasphingopyxis sp.; assembly: GCF_052168275.1. Lineage (GTDB taxonomy): Bacteria > Pseudomonadota > Alphaproteobacteria > Sphingomonadales > Sphingomonadaceae > Parasphingopyxis. The sequence goes on from NZ_JBQLZM010000052.1 coordinate 6,382, forward strand.
ATTGCCGGTTGTCGGCATCCTGCCAGTAGAGCGCCACCGAAGCGGCATCGATCGCCCCCTCGCCCTCATAGCGCCAGTCGAGGCTGACCCGCATCCGCTCGATCGTGTCGCGCGAGAGCAGCCGGTCGGTCGTCGCTCCGGTGAAGGGCGAGGTGACGCGCGCGCTCAGAATGTCGCCGGACACACGGCTGTCGAGCCATTCGCCGGTCAGCCGGATCCGATGATCGGGATGCGGCGCGAAGACGATCTTGCCGAGCAGGGCGTCGGAGCGGGTATCCTGCGGATTCGGCAGGGTGCGCGTCTCGCCGGTACCGCCGACATCGCCCGCATTGTCGAGTTCCTCGCCGTCGCGCCGGCTATAGGCGATCATCGCCGACCAGCCGCCGGCACGCCCGGCGAGGCTCGCGGTCTCGGAAAATTCCTCGCTCGCCGAATCATAGGTGGCGCGCAGCGAGCCGGTGACGGACCGCCCCTCGCCGAGCAGGTCCTCGGGGTCCGACGTCTGGAAGCTGACGACCCCGGCCAGCCCGTCCGATCCGTAGAGCGCGGAACCGGGACCGCGCAGCACCTCGAGCGATTTGACGAGCCCGATATCGACATAGTCCCCCCGCCCCGCCGCCTGCGCGCCGAAGGTGAAGCCGTTGGGCGCCCGGATGCCGTCGACCTGGATCAGCACCCGATTGCCGCCGATGCCGCGGATATTGATATCGGCATTTCCGTCGCGCCCCGTAGATCCCAGCACGCCGCCGAACCGCGCGGGCGCGCGGCGGACCGTCACGCCGGGTTCGAAGCGCAGAATGTCGCGGATGTCGGTGGCCAGCAGATCGGCGATCCTTTCCTCGTCGATCACCGTCACTGTCACCGGCACCTCGCTGGTCAGCTGCGGCAGGCGGGTTGCGGTCACGGTGATCACCGGCCGGGCGTCGACGGCGTTCGTCGCCGCATCCGCGGCGCGCGCGGGAGAAAGACCGACGGCGATCACGGCCAGGGCGGCGGACGACAGTAACGCAATACGGCTCACTCGAATTCCCCTCGGACCATCACCTGCTAATGCGAGTGATTCGCAATATTAATAAGAGCGGGGTTTCGGAGGGTCAACAGATAAACGCCGGGCCCGGAAGATTGCCGGACCCTCCATGCGAACAGGCCTTGAGGCGCATGGGCGCGCCGCCTAAACCCTTATCATGGCTATGCAAACGCCCATAACGAGACAGCGATGAGCCGGCCGCGCTTCGTTCCGCCCCACCCGCCGCGCGAGGCCGTCGCCGCGCCGGTCTGGCGGGGCCTGTTCGGCGAACGGGCGCGCAATTCGGTCTATGGCTGGTCGCAAAAGGCGTTCGAGATCCGGCATATCCGGCGCCAGGTGCTGCGTTTCACCGTCCATATCCCGCTCGACCCCGATGCGGTGCAGCGCGTGCTTCAGGCCAATGCCGCGAACTATGCGAAGCCCGATATCGTCAAGAAGCTGATCGCACCGATGATCGGCAAGGGATTGCTCAGCGCCGACGGCGATCTGTGGCGCGCGCAGCGGCGGATCGTCGCGGCCAGCTTCACCCCGGGCGCGGTCGAGAGCGTCGCGCCCGTCTTCGCGTCGGCCGCCGAGACGCGGATGGCCGACTGGGCCGACGGCGCGACCGGCGACATGGCGGCCGAAGCGACGGCGACGACGATGACGATCATCGCCGACACGCTGTTCGGCGGCGATCCCCGGCTGAAGACGCCCGCAGCGATGCACAATATCGCCGCCTCGCTGAAGGCCGGGGGCGAGGTGCGGCTGTCGGCGATCCTCGGCCTGCCGCCCGTGCCGTGGAACCGCACGATGCGCGCGGGGCAGCGGGCGCAGAAGGAACTCCGCCGGACGCTCGCCGATGTCGTGCGGGACCGGCTGCCCGATGGCGGCGAGGGTTTTCTGGGCCAGTTGATTCGCGCCCTGCGCGAGCGCTTCAGCCCGGCCGAAGCGCTGCAGCTCGCCGTCGACAATGCCGCGACCTTCTATCTGGCCGGGCACGAGACGACGGCCAATGCCGTGACCTGGACGCTCTACACGCTCGCCGCCCAGCCGGATCTGCAGGAAGAGGCGGCCGCCGAGGCCCGGGCCGCACTCGCCGAAGGCAATACCGCGACCCTGGCCGACCGCCTGCCCCTGCTCCGCCGCGCGCTCGACGAGACCTTGCGCCTCTATCCGCCCGTCCCGCGTTTCGACCGCCAGGCGATCGGGCCGGACGAACTCGGCGGCACGGCGGTCGAGCCCGGCGATATCGTCTCGATCTGGCCCTGGGTCCTGCACCGCCACAAAACGCTCTGGGACGATCCCGACGCCTTCGACGCCGACCGCTTCCTGCCGGACGCCAGGGCGGCGCAGCATCGCTTCCAATATATCCCGTTCGGCGGCGGCCCGCGCGTCTGCGTCGGCATGCGCTTCTCGATCGTCGAGGCGCTGGTCATCCTCGCGCACTGGCTCGCCGCGTGGCGCTTCGAACTCCCACCGGGCCATGCCGTCCGCCCGGTCGGCACGGTGACGCTCAAACCGGAAGGCGGGCTGCCGCTGGTGCGGGCGCGCCGGGACTGACCGACCGGACCGTGTTCGCTCCGGATCGGATCGGTCTCGCATCGCCATGCACCGCCCGATGCCGCATCATCGGGCCGCCATGGCAAGCGTGTCGAGCAAGATATCCGACGGACTCAGCCCGGACATCATCGCGGCGATCGGTAAGGCGCGCGCCAGCCTCGCAGCCTTTGTCGACCGGTTCGGCGCACAAGTCGGCGGGATCGCCCGGCCCTGGACCGTGCCGTTCCCTGACGGCAGCGTCCTGACATCGGACGAATTCGAACATGTCTGGAATCGGCTTCACTTTCTGGTCGTCGGCGACGCGTTCGGTCCCGGCTATGGCGGCGTGTTCGATTATGCGAGTAAGCTCTCGACCATCCGCTATTCCACGGTGCTTGGCTGGGGCGCGCATCCGGGCGGGCTGGAATTCATCGCGCTGCACGAGGTTATCCATGGTTGCGAGGCCGGCGATGCGGTCCGCCGCGCCCAATGGGACGCGTATCGCACACACCGCAAGGCCATGCTTGGCCGCGCCCGACGCGCCACGGCAAAGCGCGAGGCGGCGTGGGCGAGCGAATATCATGCCTATCCGCAATTTGCCGAGGTCGAAGAATTCTGCAATCTCGGTGCGCGCAGCGTCGCGGACCATTTCCAGCTTCCCCCGCTGATCGCGATCCCGACCCATGGTTTCGAATATGGCGACCTGACACGGTGATTCCCGGCGCGGGCGCTTTGGCAACCGGGTCTGGCGGTCGCGCGCCACGCGGCCTACATGGCCGCCATGGCAGCGCCTATCCTCTCTTTCGAAAATCTCGGCCTCAACCAGGGCACGGGCTGGCTGTTCCGCGGGCTCGACCTCCATATCGGCGCGCGCGACCGGCTGGCGCTGATCGGACGCAACGGCACGGGCAAGACCACCCTGTTCCGCCTGCTCGCAGACCAGATCGAGGCCGACGAGGGCCGCCGGACGATCCAGCCCGGGACGCGGGTCGTGCTGCTCGAACAGGATCCCGACATGGCCGGGCACGCCACGCTGCGCGACTGGGCGCTCGACCGCGAAGACGCCCCGGCGCCGCACGAGATCGAGGCGATCGCCGGGCAGCTCGGCATCGATCTCGACACACCCGCCGATACCGCTTCGGGCGGAGAGCGGCGGCGCGCGGCGATCTCCCGCGCGCTCGCGCAAAATCCTGACGTGCTGCTGCTCGACGAGCCGACCAACCATCTCGACCTGACCGCGATCGACTGGCTCGAGGACTGGCTCGGCCGGTTCACGGGCGCGTTCATCGCGATCAGCCACGACCGGACCTTTCTGAGACGCCTGACCCGCGCGACCCTGTGGCTCGACCGGGGCAATCTGCGACGCGCCGAGATCGGCTTCGGCGGGTACGACGCCTGGGTCGAGAAAATCTATGCCGAGGAGGCCAAGGCCGCCGAGCGGATGGACGCCAGGCTCAAGATCGAGACGCACTGGCTGCATCGCGGCGTCACCGCGCGGCGCAAGCGCAACCAGGGGCGGCTGACCAAGCTCTACGAGTTGCGCGCGCAGCGGGAGAAGATGCTCGGGCCGGTGGGCGTCGCCAAACTTGCGGTCGAGAGCGACGAGGTGAAGACCAAGAGCGTGATCGACGCGCGCAAGGTCTCGAAAAGCTACGGCGACCGCACGATCATCGAGGATTTCACGCTCAGGATTCAGCGCGGCGACCGGATCGGCATCGTCGGCGCGAACGGCGCGGGCAAGACGACGCTGCTCAAGCTGCTCACCGGCGAGATCGAACCCGATGCGGGACGGATCAAGCGCGCCAAGACGCTCGACGCCGTGATCATCGACCAGCAGCGCGCGCTGATGGAGCCCGACAAGCGCGTCCGCGACGTGCTGACCGAAGGCAGCGACTGGATCGACGTCAACGGCACGCCCAAGCGGATCGAGGCCTATCTCAAGGATTTCCTGTTCGATCCGAAGCTCGCCGACGCCCGGATCGGCACCTTTTCGGGCGGCGAGCGCTCGCGGCTACTGCTCGCGCGTGAATTCGCGAAAACCTCCAACCTGCTGGTGCTCGACGAGCCGACCAACGATCTCGACATGGAAACGCTCGACCTCCTGCAGGAGGTGATCGCCGATTATGAGGGGACGGTGCTGATCGTCAGTCATGACCGCGATTTTCTCGACCGCACGGTCACGGTGACGCTTGGCCTCGACGGCTCGGGCACGGTCGATATCGTCGCCGGCGGGTATGAGGATTGGGAGCGCAAACGCAAACCGCGCGCGCAAACGCGCAAGCCCGCCGCCAAGCCGAAAGCCGCACAACCCGCGCCGGCCCCGCCCTCCAGACCGACCAAGCTCAGCTACAAGGACCAGCGCGATCTCGACCGGCTGCCCGGCGAGATCGACAAGATCGACGCGGCGATCGCCAAGGCCGAGGCCGAACTCGCCGATCCCGATCTCTACCGCCGCAACCCCGGCCGCTTCCATGCGCTGACCGACGAGATCGAGCAGGCCCGCGCGACCCGCGCCGCGCATGAGGAGCGCTGGCTGGAAGTCGCCGAAATGGCCGAGGCGCTGAAAGCGGGCTAGCCGAGCCCTTCGGCCGCCATCGCCCGCTTCACGCTGTCGCGCGTGAAGTTGCGATCCCGGAAATCGGCAATCCAGTCGGGCGTATCGATCCCCATCTTGCGCGCCCAGAGCGTCGTCACGAACAGATAGTTGTCGGCCACGGTCGGCCGGTCGGCGACGAGCCAGTCATCCCGGTCGAGAATATCGACCGCGAGTCGGTACTTCCCGGCGAGCTTGTCCTTCGCCGCCGCCTGTTCCGCCTCACTGCCGCCGCCGAACAGCGGGCCGTAGGCGCCATGGATCTCCGATCCCACAAAGCCGATCCATTCGAGCATCTTGTACCAGGCCCGGCCCTCGGGCGCGGCGTCCGTATGCCGCGCGAGATAGGCGAGCACGGCGGGATTTTCGGTGAGAACGCCTTCGGCGGTCTCGATGACCGGAACATAGCCCCGCTTCGAAATGCCGTAAAAATCTTCGCCGGTCTCGGTCTCATGCCTCGACAGGTCGACTTTCACCGCGTCGAAATCCTGCCCGCTTTCGACGAGCGCGATATGGCTCGCCAGGCTGCAGGCACCGGGGCTGTAGTAGAGTTTCATCCTGTTCCTTTCCATTTGAAACGGGTGTCAAAAGGATCAAAGCGCGAGCCGCCCTATTCGATCCATCCCGGTTCTATCTCCCGCTCGCCGCTGTCAAATCCGCGTTAAGAGTCGCCCGACGCAACAGGAGGGCGATATCGTATTTCTGATCTGCATAATCGCGTTCCTGCTCCTCTATCTCTCCATGGGGTGGCTAGCGCGCACCTACCCTGAAGATGACCGTCCAAAATATATCGCCCAGACCCTGCAAGCGGCGATCACCGTGATCGCGTTGATTGCAGCGGGCTCCTGGTATTTCTTCGACCGGCGGACCGAGCCACACGCAATCCTCGACCTGGAAGTCACCGGCGTCCGGCTCGACGACAACCATGCGCTGATAGAGGCCAAGATAATCGTCGAAAATGCGGGTCATACGCTTCTCGAACTCGAGCGCTGGGACGTCCGCCTGCTGGGTGTCATTCCCAATTCGCTTTGCCTTGCCGATATCGCGACGTTGCCGCGCGACGACTGGCCGCGCACGATCTGGATTCCCTGGATCGCGATGCCGCCGGAGCTGCTTGTCACCGACGAGCCGGGTGAAGACTGCCGACGCAGCGCGCCGATGCCGCGGGCGTGGTCGGAGACCCCGGGCCTGTATCGGGGAACGCGCGGCTTCACCTCGCACAACGAACTGCGCTTCGCGACGCTGCGCCGGTTCGAAGGACAGGCGGCGCATGAAATCGAGCCCGGTGAACAGGATATGCGAATCTTCGATTTCGTCGTCCCCTGCGGTCTCGAGGTCGCGCGGATATCGGCCACAGTCGAGAAAACCCGATCCCGCTGGCTGCGCTGGATCAGGCGTGACGACCGGGAATGGTGGTGGAAGAACCGGGCGCTCGTGAGCCTCGAGACGATTTGCGCGGGCGAGCCCGGGACACTGGCCGTGCTGTATGGCGGCGGCGGCTGACGGATTCGGCGTGGATTGAGGAGAAAGACATGTCAAAGAAAATGCATCTGGCCATCATCGCGACGGCGCCGCTCTGGCTGACCTCGTGTGGAGAAACAGCGACCGAACCGGCAGATGAGGGTGCCGAAGCGATGGCGGACGAGGCCGCGGCTGATATCGAAGCGGCGGCAGACGAGGCAGCGGCCGACGTCGGGACAGCGGCGGATGATGCGATGGCCGAAATGGATGAGATGGCAGAGGATGCGATGGACAGCGAAACGGCGACCGGGGGCGACGATCCGCCGGACGACGACGACACGCCCTTCTAGGCGCGCCTAATCCAGAGAACGCCCAGCCCGGCCCGCCAGTTCCACCGCATATTGCCAGGCCACCCGGCCCGAGCGGCCGCCGCGGCGCGTGGCCCAGCCGACCGCGTCGGCCTCGTCGAAGGCGAGATCGAAATGCGCGGCATAGGCCTCGACCATCGCCAGATAGTCGGCCTGGCTCGCGGCGTGGAAACCGAGGCTCAGCCCGAACCGGTCGGAAAGCGCGAGGCTGTCGTCGCGCGCATCGCGCGGGTTCACCGGATCGTCCTGCTCGGCCATCGAGCGCGGCACGATATGGCGGCGGTTCGAGGTGACGTAGAGCCGCACGTTATCGGGCCGCGCCTCGGCCCCGCCCTCGAGCAGCGAACGCAGCGCCCGGGCCGCGGCGGCGTCCCCGTCGAACCCGATATCGTCGATGAACAGGACGAACGCACGATCGACCGGCGCGAGCAGCGCGAACAGCGCGGGCAGGCTGTCGAGCCGCTCGGGCGCGACCTCGACCAGGGCGAGAGTGTCGCCGTCCGCCTGCAAGGCCGCCACCGCGCTCTTGGCGAGCATCGACTTGCCCGAGCCGCGCGATCCCCAGAGCAATATGTCGTGCGCCGCCGCGCCGCGCGAGAGACGGCGGCTGTTCTCGACCACCGCCGCTTTCTGCGCGTCGATCCCGGTCAGGAGCCCCAGCGGCAACGGCGCGAAATGCTGCGCAGCATGCAGCCGGTCGCCGCGCCAGACATAGGCGGGCGCCGCCAGCGGGTCAGCCGGCGATCCGGGCGGCGGCGCGATCCGGTCCAGCGCGTCGGCGATGCGGGAGAGGGCGTCGTCTGTCATGCGACGGGTCTTAGCCGCTAACCGTGCCGCGATACCAGCCGCCTATCCGGTCCGGGCCCGTGCCGCGGCCAGCCGTTCGGCGATCTGCGGATCGTCCGGCGCGAGCGCCCGCGCCTTTTCCAGCAATTCGAGACCGAGCCTCCGGTCCGCGCCGCTGTCTGCGAGAATCCAGCCGTAAATCTCGCTCGTCGACGCGTTCATCGGCAGGAGCAGATAGGCGCGGCGGGCGAGCGCCGTCGCGGGTTCGGTTTCCCCCATCTCGTACCGCGCCCAGGCGAGGTTGGCGAGGATCGCGGCATCGCGGTCACCGATCCGCCGCCGGAGCTGCTCGAGGATCGCGGCGGCCTGCGGCCAGCGTCCGGCCTGCAGGTTGAGCTGCGCGGAAACGAGACCGGTCGCGATGTTGCGCGGATTCTGCTGGCGGAACAGGGTCAGCACGCGCAGCGCCTCTTCGGGCTGGCCGACGCGCTGCAGCGCCTCGAACATGCCGAGCGCGGCGCGTTCGGAAAAGCGGATATTGGCGGCGGTCGCATAGGCCGCAGCGGCGTCGCCGTAACGGCCGACCGCGCCCAGCGCGTCGCCATAGATCAGATGCGCGTCGGGCGCGCCGAGATTGGAGGCGCGCAGCCGCTCGGCGCGGGCGAGCGCGTCGCCCGTCCGGCCGAGCGCAAGATAGGCGCGGATCAGCTCGACCTCGGCCCGGGCCCCGCCCTCCTGGCGTGCGTCGCGTTCGATCAGCGCGAGCGCCGCGGCGTCCTCCGGCGGCGCGCCGAGCGGCGTGAGCCCCGTGCGCGCCGGGCGCGCGGCCCGCGCCAGATAGGGCGCCGCGCGTTCGAAAGCGCCCTCCCTTTCCCAGGCCCGGCCGGCCAGGGTCAGGACATAGCTGTCCGCATCGGGCCGGTTCGCCAGCGGCGCCAGCACGGCAATCGCCGCGGGCATGTCGCCCGCATGGAATTTGGCCGCGCCGAGCAGGCGGGCCGCGGCATGGTTCGCCGGCTGGATCTCGAGCAGCCGGTCGAGCCGCCGGATCGCCGCCTCGTAATTCTGCGCCCGATAATCGAGACCGGCCTGCAGGAGCAGCATCGCCGGGGCTCCTTCCAGCGCACCGCCGGTCAACGTGATCAGCCGCCGCGCCAGCGGATAGTTGCGGGCGCGGGCCGCGAGAACCGCCTGCAGATAGAGCGCCTGCGCATTGCCGGGCTCGAGCGCCAGCACCCGGCGGGTGGTGTCCAGCATCTCCGTCATCCGGCCGACCTCGCCGAGCGTCGCGGCCCGTTCGAGCAGCGCTTCGATATTGCGGTCGTCGACCGCGAGCGCCCGGTCGAACCAGGCGAGGCTCGTGACCAGACCGTATTGATCGCGGACCATCCGGCCCTTGAGGATCAGCGCCTCGATATCGGCGGAATCGATGGCGAGCGCCTCGTTCACCGCGTCGATCGCGCCCGCCTGCTCGCCGGTCGCCAGGCGGAACCGGGCGATATCCACCCACAAGCCGGCGCTCTCGGGATCGTCCTCGATCGCCATGGTGAAGGCTTCCGCTGCTTCGGCCGTACGGCCCAGCGCCTGAAAAGCCCGGCCGCGCACCCGCAGGGCGGCGGCGAAAAATTCGGGAGCGATCACGACATTCTCGGTTTCGGCGAGCGCGCCTTCGCCATCGCCGGCCAGCAGCACCGCCTCGGCCATCAGGTGACGCGTCCGTTCGGGCGGCACGCCCGCATTGCGCGCGCGCTCGATCGTCGTGCGCGCCGCGCCGCCATCGCCAAGCGCAAGCTGGGTACGCGCGAGCAGCCGCCAGGCCGCCTCGTTGTCCGCTGCATGATCGACCGCGTTCATCGCCTCGACCCGGGCCGCGCGCAGATCGCCGGCCGCTTCATAGGCCTCCGCCCGCGCATAGGCGCCCGCGGGGTCGCTGCCGCGCATCAGCAGCAGCGCGCCGACCGCGAGCGCGAGCACGATTCCCGCGCCCAGCCCGATCATCGCCTGGATCGGGACGGGCTTGCGGGCAGCGCGCGATGGCCGTTTGCGCCGCCGCCTGCTCACGGGCTCAGATCATATTGCTTGAGCAGGTCGTAGAGCGTCGGGCGGCTGATCCCGAGCAGCTTGGCGGCCTGCGAGATATTGTTTTCCGAGCGCGACAGAGCAAGCCGGATGGCCTTGCGGTCGGCGATCTCGCGCGCCGCCTTGAGGTTGAGCGGTGCGTCTTCCTCGTCCCCGTCGAAATCGAGATCGGACGCGCTGACCAGCTTGCCGTCGGCCATGATCGCGGCGCGCTTCACGCGGTTCTCGAGTTCGCGCACATTGCCCGGCCATTGCCAGGCCTCGATCGCAGCCAGCGCCTCGGGCGCGAACCCCTTGACCGGCGAGTTCATCTCGCCGGCATATTTGCGCAGGAAATGCCGGGCCAGCAAAGTCGCATCGCCCGGCCGTTCGGCCAGCGCGGGTATGGTCACGACGATCTCGGCGAGCCGGTAGTAGAGATCGTCCCGGAATTCCTTGGCCGCGATCATCGCGTCGAGGTCCTGATGCGTCGCGCAGACGATCCGGACATCGACCGGGATCGTCTTGCGCCCGCCGATCCGTTCGACGACGCGCTCCTGCAGGAAACGCAGCAATTTGACCTGGAGCGGCAGCGGGATGTCGCCGACCTCGTCGAGGAACAGCGTGCCGCCCTCGGCCAGTTCGATCTTTCCCTCGGTGGTCTTCACGGCGCCGGTGAACGCGCCTTTCTCGTAACCGAACAATTCGGCCTCGAGCAGGTTTTCCGGAATCGCGGCACAGTTGAGCGCGACGAACGGCTTGTCGGCGCGCGGGCTCTGGTTGTGCAACCCGCGGGCGAGCAACTCCTTGCCGGTGCCGCTTGCGCCGAGCAGCATCACCGATACGTCGGCCGAGGCGACGCGCTCGATCGTCCGCGCGACTTTCAGCATTTCGGGCGCGGCCGTGATCATGCCGCCCAGCACGGTATCGTCGCCGCCGCCGATCCGGCTGGCCAGCCGTTCATTCTCGCGCTCGATCGCGTGGAGCTGGAAGGCGCGCGCGACGATCAGGCCGAGATCGTCGATATCGACCGGCTTCTGGTAGAAGTCGTACGCGCCGCTCGATATCGCGCGGAGCGCGCTTTCGCGCGCGCCATGGCCCGACGCGATGATGATCTTGGTATCGGGCTTGAGGGCCTGGATCTGCTCGAGCGTGGCAAAGCCCTCGCTCGTCCCGTCGGGATCGGGCGGCAGGCCGAGATCGAGCGTCACGACGGCGGGTTCATGCTGACGCAGCATGTCGATCGCGGTCTCCCGGTCGCCGGCCACGACGACCTCATAATCTTCATAGGCCCAGCGCAGCTGGCGCTGGAGCCCTTCATCGTCTTCGACGACCAGGAGAACGGGTTTCTTGTCGGCCATTATGCGGTCCCTCTGTCCCGGTCCGCCACGGCCGCCATATCCGCGGCGGGCAGGGTGATCGTGAAGCGCGTGCCTTCGCCCGGCCGGCTGTCGACGTCGACGCGCCCGTTCATCTCCGCGACGAGCGAACGGGCCTCGAAAGCGCCGATACCGAACCCGCCGGTCTTCGACGAGCTGAATGGACGGAACAGCTTGTCGCGGACGAACTCCGCATCCATCCCTTCCCCGCTATCCTCGACGGCGATCCAGACCTCCTCGCCGTCGTCGCCGATGGCGAGCCAGACCGGCGCGTCGGGCGCGCTGGCGTCGATCGCGTTCTGGACGAGATGGGTCAGCGCGGTCTCGAGCCGGAACGGGTCCGCCAGAGCCCGGCATTCTGACCCGGCCGCCAGCCGGATCGGATGGGCACCGCCCTTTTGCGCGGCAATCTGTTCGGCGAGCTTCCTGAGGCCGACGGCGCGCGGCGCGACGCTGCGGCTGCGCTCCTTGGGCGCGAGCCGGGCGAGCAGATCGTTCATCTTGCCGACCGAATCCTGCAGGGTGGCGATCATGTCGGCGCGAAATTCCGGATTGTCGGCATGCCGTTCGGCATTGCGCGCGACGAGGCTGAGCTGGCTGACCAGATTCTTGATATCGTGCAGGATGAAGGCGAACCGCCGGTTGAATTCATCGAAGCGCCGCGCCTCGGCGAGCGCGTCCTGGCTGTGCGCTTCGGCGAGATAGCTGGCCGCCTGCCGGCCGACGATCCGCAGCAGGTCGAGATCCTCCCAATCGAGCGTCCGGTCGACCCGCGGACGTTTGAGGAGGATCGCGGCAACCAGCCGGTTGCGATGGATGAGCGGCGCCAACACCCAGGCGTCCGGCTCGTCGACCATCCAGCGCGGTACGAACGTCGCGATTTCGGACGGATTGCCATGGTCGCCACGGCGCAACGGATCGAGTTCGACGATATGCCCGCTCGTTTCCAGCCAGTCGCCGAGCGTCCGATCGGCCGTGTTCCGGATTTCGGACAGCGCATCCCAGTTCCAGCGCGCGCCGGGCTGCAGCTCGGCCTGGCCGTTCCGCAGCAGCAGCAGGCCGCCCCGCGCTTCGGTGATTTCGGCAAGCGCCTGCACCACGCGGACGTCGAGCGGACCGGCATCGGCGCCGGACTGGGCGAGGGTGTGGTTGAAACGGATCCATTCCGCCCGGTAATCGTAGCGATGCTCGAACAGATGCTTGGCGACCTTGACCCGGAGCCAGCCCCGCACCCGCTTCGAGGGCAGGAGCACGATCGCGCCGACCGACAGCAGGAAGACGAACGCGACCTGGACGAGCGCCGCGCTGCTCCCCGCGACGAGGTCGATCAGCTGGCTGGCAAAGAACATCATCAGGAAATAGCCGGCGATGGCGAGCAGCGAGAGCGAGCGGAACGTCACCTTGCGCGAGAGCTTCATCTTGAGTCCGGCGTTGCGACGCATCGCGAGCAGGAAGGTCGGGACGAGCCCGATCATCAGCACGCCGCGCAGCGCCAGCAGTTCGACGGGCGGACGGCCGGTCAACCAGGCCAGCGTGTAGAGGTTGAGGTCATAGGCCCACATCGCGGTGATCGCGATCATCGTCAGCCGGATGCCCCAGCGGGTTTCCGGGGCCGCGGCCGTATAGAGCGCATGAACGAGGAGCAGCGCGCCGATCGCGAAGCAGAGATCGAGAATGACGGTGGAATCGTGGGCAAGCGTGCGCAGGTTATCGCTGGCGGTCAGCAATCCGAGCGCCATGTCGATCATGGCCTGGAGCAGGGCCACCGAGAAAAGCGCGACATAGATAAGGCCGATAAAGGGCCGCCGGTCCTCGCCGAGTCCGCGCTGGAGCAGCACGAACATGAAGGTGAGGAAGCCGAGATTACGCGCGGTTTCGCCGAGGCTGGCGAGGGTCGAGTCGGGCGTAGTGGCCGATGCGAGCGCCGCCCAGACGGCGGTCAGCAGTAACGCGACGCCAAGGATCGCCATGGCCGCGCGGCGCTCGTGGCGGGCGAATTGCCACACTGCGAGTGCAGCGAACAGTACGGCCGTGATTGCATGGCTCCAGATACCGGCCTGGGCGATCATGTCAGCGCGCGCCTTCTGGCCAGATCACGACCCGCACCGTCTGGAGCAGGATCAGCAGGTCGAGGAACGGGGTATAGTTCTTCGCATAGTAGAGATCATATTCGAGCTTGTGCCGGGCATCCTCGAGGCTCGCGCCATAGGGATAGTTGACCTGCGCCCAGCCGGTGATCCCCGGCTTCACCATGTGCCGTTCGGCATAATAGGGCATCTTGGTCGCCAGATCGTCGACGAATTGCTTGCGCTCGGGCCGCGGGCCGACAAAGCTCATCTCGCCCTTCAGCACGGTCCAGGCCTGGGGCAGTTCGTCGATCCGGATCTTGCGGATGAACCGGCCGACCCGCGTCACCCGCGGATCGTTTTTCTGCGCCCAGACGGCTTCGCCATCCTTTTCCGCATCATCGCGCATCGAGCGCAATTTGATGAGTTCGAACTCCTGGCCGTACTGGCCGACACGCTTCTGCCTGAAGAAGGCCGGCCCGCGGCTTTCCAGCCTGATCGCGATCGCCGTCAGCAGGATGATCGGCCCGGTGACGATGAGAAGCGCGGCGCTGGCGGCGATATCGAACAGGCGCTTGAGCGCGCTCGAAATACGGCGGCCGCTCGAAAAGCCGTCGGAGAAGATCAGCCAGCTCGGATTGACGCTGTCCAGATCGACGCGGCCGGTTTCGCGTTCGAGAAAAGTCGAGAGGTCGTTGACATGGACGCCGGTCGTCTTGATCCGGAGGAGATCGTCGAGCGGCAGCGCGTTGCGCCGTTCCTCGAGCGCCAGCACGACTTCCGATGCGTTGAGCAGCACGACATGATCGGCGAGATTGTAGATTGCATCGCGATTGATCGCTTCCGGAATTTCCTGCCGCCCGTCGTTCATCGCGATATAGCCGACGACGACGAACCCCGAGCCCTGGTCCTTGGCGAGTTCCTTGATCCGCTGGGCACGACTGCCGGCACCGAGCACGACGAGCCGCCGCTTGAAGGCGGTGCCGCCCAACGTCTTGCCGAGCAGGATCCGCATCCCGAACAGCAGCACCGTCGAGATGATCATCGAATAAAAAAGGTTGGAGCGCCACAGCGAGAGATCGGGCACGAGGAAGAAGATTGCCGACAGGCAGATAATGCCGATCGAGATCGCGACAAGCAGACGGGCCAGCGCGAAGCGCAGCGAGTTGAGCGCTTCGATCCCGTATACGCCGACCGCGATCATCGCGATTTCCAGCGCAACGGCAAAGGCGAGCAATTCGGGAATCCGCGTCGTCACGGGCTCCGGAATGCTGCCGATCTGGCTCAGCCGGTAGATCCAGCCGAGCTCCGCCGCGACGAGCAGCAGGATAAAATCCATGATGCCCAGCAGCAGCACCGCATTGGGCACATAATGTTTAAACAGCCTGATCACGCGGGAATAGACGTCCGTTATTGCTTACTGTGAAGAGTATCTTAGCCGCAAATCGTAAAGAAATCCGACACAATGGGGCCTGTCGGGACTTTTTACGGCGCCGCAGACGTTTCACACGAGCGTAATGGAGTTTTTCCGTTTTGGATCAGTGGATTGGCTAGCGCCGCCGAATCGCAGATTCCTCTCGGACGAGAGCAGCTCCAGCCCCCGGTTCCGCGTCAAGCACGGCCGGGCGTGCGGATGCCGGGAATTATCGGCGATCGCGTCCGTATCGAGCTCCGATGCCTATGCTCCTGGTCGATCCTCTTGTTTCAATAGCCGGCCCGGGTGCATGCCGTCGACATAACCCATGAAAGGCGGATGGATCGAATAACCGACAAGCTCGCGCGCGCGCTCGGGCAGCGTCGCCGCCTGTCCGGGCGTCATCGTCATCGCCATATTCTCGAGCTGCCGCGCCCAGCCCGGGCAATATTGCGGCGTGACGATAAGCCGCGGCGCATCCGATCGGTTCGCGCCGCCGCGATGCCAGAGCGTGCCCTTCGTCACCATCAGCGATCCCGACGGCATCACCGCCTTGACCGCATCGTCCCGCGCGCCCGGATCGTCGTTCACGTCGCGGATCTCGGTATTGGCGAAATCCGCAGCCGTGTTCGCGCCTTCGATACTGTTCTCCGGCCATCTATGGCTGCCGGGCAGCAGCTCGGTCGCGCCATTGTCTTCGGTCATCGGATCGATCGCCCAGAAGGTGCTGACGCCGAACGAATCGCGCGGCCGGTCGACGCGCAGATGGCTGTCGTCATAATGCCAGGGCTGGACGGTCTCACCCGGCTGGAGATTGATCGCGAGGCAAGCCGAGAGCAGGCAGCTGCGCCCCAGATCCGCCTCGGCGAAGGCGAGCGCGAGCGGATGGACGACGAGATCGGCGAAGACCGGCGACTTGGCCAGCATGGCATAGATGCGGTTGGACTTGAGCCCCTCGAAATCGTTGCGCCCGGTGACGTCCGCGTCGAGAAAAGGCTGCAACGCCGCGCGCTGCCGGGCGACCGCATCGGCGTCGAGCACTTCCTCGAAGATGATATAGCCGGCCTCGTCGAACTCCGCCTTGCAGTCCGCGAAGCTGCGGCCGCCGAGCCAATGCGCGATATCGGCTTCGGCCACTCCCTCGTCGCCCCGCGCCATCTCAGGCAGCCGCCGGTACGGCATCGGCGCGCACGGCGCGGCGGATGACGTTGCGATAGCCGCGCGTCAGGCAATCGTGCCGGTCGAAATAGCCGCGCTCACGCAGAAGGCGATGCAGCCGGGGCAGGTTATAGGGCGGCACGGCCGCGAAATGATGATGTTCGCAATGATAGTTGACGAAGTTGGGCGCGACGAACAGTCGCTCGATCGGATTGGCGAGCGTCGTGTTGGTGTTGTCGCGCGGCTCGAGGCTCA